>CAMAYM010000032.1 GCA_945862495.1 Bordetella parapertussis
CCACGTTTTGGAAAGGCGGAGGGAGCTTGAAATAAAGCCCTGGCTCAGAGACGATTTTCTTGACTTCACCCAGCGCAAAAACCAGCGCCTAGTCACGCTCGCGAACGATAAACACGGAGGAAGAAAGCACCACCGCGCCAATGAACAAGGTGATCAACAGGGGAAATAATCTTTTCATGATTCTGTCCTCTGTATTAACGGCTGCCGCGATCGCGCGACAGTGTGTTGTTAGGAGCCGGGGTCGGCCGCGTCACGGGCGCAGGTAGCGTCAAGGGTGCAGGCGCATTGGTCTGGACCGGCGTGTTTGCCAGCGGATTGGGACGAATTGCGCCTTGGGCTGCCTGCTGAGTAATCTTGTCTAAAGGCAAGTACAACATATTGTTAGAGCCAGCAGTATCCACCAAAATCTTGCTGGCATTTGCGAACATCTGCTGCATCGTTTCAAGGTACATACGTTCTCTAATCACCTCAGGTGCTTTACGGTACTCGGTCAACACGCTCGTGAAACGAGCCGTGTCTCCCACTGCCGCCCCCACCACACGCGCACGGTAGCCCTCAGCTTGCTCAAGCATCCGCGAAGACTGTCCATCTGCGAGTGGCACGATTTGGTTGCGATAGGCCTGACCTTCGTTGATTTGACGCTCAAGATCTTGACCAGCTTTGACTGCATCGTCAAAGGCAGCCTGAACCGGCTCTGGAGGCTGTACGTTTTGAATCGCAACGCTGCTCAACTGAATACCCGTCTGATAGCGATCCAGAATCTGCTGCATTTGTTTTTGCACCTCGAAGGCCACAGCAGTGCGACCCTCGTACAGCACAAAGTCCATAGAGCGGGTACCCACGACTTCTCTCATCGCAGACTGTGAAACCTGACGAACAGATTCATCGGGATCCTTGGTCTTGAACAAATAATCTGGTGCACCATCGGCACGCAATCTGTACTGAACCACGAACTGAACATCGACAATATTTTCATCATCGGTCAACATCAGCGACTCAGGCAATACACGATTGCGCGCATTGCCACGAAAACCTACCTCAAACGTACGAAGCTGAGACAAATTGACCATTTCATGCGACTGAATCGGAGCAGGAATTCTCCATTGAAAACCAGCCTGAGCCGTACTCTTATACTTACCAAACTGGGTAATGACGGCCACTTGGCCTTCTTGGACAATAAAAAAACCACTCGCAAGCCACAACACCACGGCTGCCGCGACAATCACGCCTAAGCCAATTTTGGATTGGCGGGGACTGAGTCCTCCATTTCCAGCTGGCCCACTGTTATTTCCACCGCCGCGTTTTCCTCCGAATAAGCCAGAGATGCGACTGGTGACATCACGCCAGACCTGATCAAGATCAGGAGGACCATTTCCTTGGGGAGGACGACGTGGGGGTTCATTTCCGCCACCACCCTGACCACGACCCCAGCCGGGATCATTCAGGTTGAATATTTTCGTAAGAAATCGCATTGTTTTCCGAGGTAGAAGCAAACTGAGTGATCGCATCTCGCAAACCGCTGAGACCCGAGCGCTTTTGAGCACTTAAAAAAACTCGACAAATCGTACCATGTTCGTCTCGTTCGGCACGTGATTCCAGTCCAGCCAGGTCAGTTTTGTTGTAGACCAAAATACATGGAATACCTGCGGCACCAATATCGACTAAAACCTTATTGACCTCGGCAATCTGCTCGTCGCGCTGAGGACTCGCAGCATCCACGACATGAAGCAGCAAATCTGCCTGCGTAGCTTCCTCGAGCGTTGCGCGAAAAGCTGCAATCAGCGTGTGAGGTAAATCACGAATAAATCCCACAGTATCAGAAAGGGTTATTTGGCCTGCCCCCTCAATCCAAAGTCGTCGAGTCGTCGTGTCTAGGGTGGCAAACAACTGATCCGCAGCATAGGAATCGGCTCGCGTCATGGCATTAAAAAGCGTTGATTTACCAGCGTTGGTATACCCTACTAGAGAAACGGAGAGTATCGATCCTCTCACACGCGAACGACGCTGCGTGGTGCGTTGTCGCTGAGCACGCTCTAATCTTTCTTTGAGCAGTTTGACTTTAGAACCGATCATGCGACGGTCCATCTCAAGCTGAGATTCGCCCGGACCCCGCATACCGATACCGCCGCGCTGGCGCTCAAGGTGCGACCACATCCGAGTCAGCCGCGTAGCAAGATGTTGAAGTTGTGCGAGCTCGACTTGCAGCTTACCCTCGTGGCTCTTCGCACGTAAGGCGAAAATATCCAAAATAAGTGCAACGCGATCGACCACCCTAAGGTCAAATTGCCGCTCAAGGTTACGTTGTTGCGCAGGGGACAAAGGTTGATCAAATAAGATGACTTCTGCCTCGCACGCTTGTGCGAGTAAGACACCCTCTTGAACCTTACCTGAACCAATAAAATAAGCGGCGTCCGGACGCTGGCGCTTTGCAGTCAGTGTTGCCACTAACTCAGCACCCGCGCCTTTAGCTAGCAATGCAAACTCTTCGGCGTGAGCAGCGTGGTCAGGAGAACCAAGATCTACGCTGATAATTAACGCACGCATGCGTCAGTCTCAGCTTGCTTATTCAGTCTCTGACTCAGCGGTGGCATCAGAGGAAGCATCAACAGCTAGACTAACAGCGCGTGCTGGAACCACTGTGGAAATGGCGTGCTTGTAGACCATTTGTGTCACTGTATTGCGTAACAACACGACGTACTGGTCAAAGGATTCGACATGGCCCTGTAATTTGATCCCGTTCACCAAATAAATTGATACTGGAATATGCTCTTTACGAAGTGCATTTAAAAAAGGATCTTGCAAAGTTTGCCCTTTATTGCTCATTGGCAGGCTCCATATTTTGTTGTAGGCGAATCCGCATCGTGAAAGATTTGCTGCGATGCGACGCCAATGATCACACTGTACAGGGTTTTCCCTTGCGATGCCAGCAAATGAAATGTTTAGTTACCAAATGATCTATAACTTTCGATTAACTCAAAATTGATTTGCAAGCGTCTAACAGTTTTAAACACTCGTCATCCGTCCCAACAGTGATGCGTAGATACTGGTCAATGCGTTCTTTCTTGAAGTGACGCACGATAATATTTTTTTCACGCAGCGCAGCGGCAAGTTCCGCACCATCACGCGCAGGGTGTTTAGCAAAAATAAAGTTGGCCGCTGAAGGTAACACTTGAAATCCAAGCTGCTCCAAACCGTTTGTCATGACTCCGCGCGTCCGTACAACCGCATCGCGGGTTTTTTCAAAATAAGGCTGATCCTCAATGGCTGCTGTCGCGCCAACAAGCGCCAAGCGATCCAGAGGATACGAATTAAAACTATTTTTAACGCGATCAAGGCCCTGAATGAGCTCGGCATGGCCCATGGCATAACCGACACGCAAACCTGCCAAGGAGCGCGACTTAGACAAGGTATGGACGACGAGTAAATTAGGGTACTTGTCGATCAAACTTACCGCACTTTGCGCACCAAAGTCTACATAGGCCTCATCCACCACCACCACGACATCTTGATTCGCCGCAATAATTTTTTCTACGACGTCCAGAGCGTGTGCAAGACCTGTGGGTGCATTAGGGTTTGGGAAAATAATCCCGCCCACCTGGCGTTGACCATCAAGGTGGAGATAATCCTCGACACGTATCTTGAGGTCATTGTCTAACGGGACCGCCTTGAACTTTATTTCGTATAAGCCACAATAGACCGGATAAAAACTGTAAGTAATATCCGGAAACATTACGGGGGCTTCTTGCTTAAGCAAGGCATGAAACACATGCGCAAGCACCTCATCGGAACCATTTCCAACAAACACTTGTTCGGATGTGAGGTGAAACCGCTTTCCAATTGCTTGGCGAAGCTCAAGCGCAGTCGGGTCAGGATACAAACGCAAACTGTCGTTGGTGTGCGCCTGAATGGCTTGGATCACTTTTGGCGAAGGGCCATAGGGATGCTCGTTGGTGTTGAGCTTAATCAGGTTTTGAATACGTGGCTGTTCACCCGGCACATAGGGATCAAGCTTAGCCACCAAACTATTCCAGTAACGACTCATGACGGCTCAAGTATCGGCGTAAGGGTTGAAAGACGACTTAAATTCAATGCGTAAAGGCGTGCCTGCCAGCTCAAACGCCTCGCGAAATCTGTTTTCCAGATATCGGCGATAAGGATCTGCAATGGCATCCAACGCATTTCCATGCACAATGATCAGAGGAGGATTTTGCCCTCCCTGATGAGCGTAACGCATTTTGGGTCTAAAAATGCCCTTGCGTGGTGGGGGTTGTTGCTCCACAGCTGCCTGAAGCTCGCGCGTCAAGCGTGGTGTCGACAATTTAGCAAAAGCTGCGGCATGGGCGGCATTAACAGAGCGTAAAACGGTATTGATACCCTGACCACGCAGCGCTGAAATCGTATGTACCCGCGCAAAAGAAAGAAAACGTAGTTTTCGGTCAAATTCACGCTGAATTCTTTCGCGCTGCTCGCTATCCAAGCCATCCCACTTGTTGATCGCCACAACCAGTGCGCGACCTGTTTCAAGGATAAAGCCAGCGATGTGAGCATCCTGTTCAGACACTTCGTGCTGAGCATCAATCATTAGCAGCACGACATTACTCGCCTCAATCGCCTGCAACGTCTTGATCACAGAAAACTTTTCGATCGCCTCAAAGACTTTGCCGCGCTTGCGCAAGCCAGCAGTATCAATCAGCGTATATTGCTTGCCACCGCGATCAAACTCGATTTCGATCGCGTCGCGCGTTGTGCCCGGCATATCGAAGGCAATCACGCGCTCCTCGCCTAACAACGTGTTGATGAGCGTAGATTTCCCAACGTTCGGCCGACCAACAATCGCAAGCTTGATACGATGTTTAAGCTCTGGCGTAGCGGCCTCGCCCTCAACTTTTAGCGCCTCCTCTGAGGGCTCGGCATCATCCACATCGAACTCAGGCACTTGTACTGCAGGTTCACCCAAATCCTCTAACGCATGCTCAATGAGATCGACAATGCCATCACCATGTGCAGCTGAAATCGCGACTGGCAAACCCAAGCCTAGCTCGTGAAACTCTGCAACAGCGCTTCCGTGGGGCATGCCCTCGGCTTTATTGACACACAACACAACACGCTGGCCAAGCTTGCGCAGCAGACGCGAGATATCGTGATCGTGCGCGTTTAAACCCGCGCGCGCATCCACCATGAAAATAACCACATCTGCTTCTGCGATGGCCTGTTTAGTCTGGCGGGCCATTTGATGCAAAATGCCCGTTTTAGCTACCGGTTCGAAACCACCCGTATCAACAACGATAAAGGGGGTCTCACCCACACGTCCCTCGCCGTAGTGCCGATCCCGTGTCAAGCCGGAAAAGTCCGCAACCAAGGCTGACCGCGAACGTGTCAGGCGATTAAAAAGTGTGGACTTGCCCACATTAGGGCGCCCCACCAGGACAACAACAGGTTTAACAGACACGAATTATTTCAACGCCAACATAACTAGGGCACCATCACCCGTTTGAACAAGCACGCCTTGAGGCGTGGACATGAGCGGCGAGCGAATAGCGCCCCCGCCGACAGATACTCGAGCAAGGAAATGCCCGTCTTTTTGCGCCATAAAGTGGACAAAACCCTCGAAATCACCGACCGCAACGGCTGAAGCCAAGGCTGCCGGACTCGTAAGCTTTCGGTTTTTTAAGGCATCTTGTGACCACACGATCGCGCCATTTTGAATATTTAAGGCTGTCACAACATCGATCTGGTTGGGGGCGTAAACATGAAGATTATCCAATGCTAAGCCTGCTAGGGAAGAAAAATCCTTAGACCATGCTGTACGACCGCCCGCTGCAATATCAAAACAAACGATTCGACCTTGGTACGAAACGGCACACATCAATTGACCCAAAACGACTGGAGCACCTACAACGTCTATCACGCGCTCAAGATCTGTAGAACCCTTGGGTATGGCAACAGTCCCTTCCCATTGCACATCGCCGGAAACAGCATTTATCCCAAGCAGCTTTCCACCTGGAATAGCACTAATCACTAGCCCTTCCATCATGGCCATGCGTGCAGCAGCGCGCAACGTGAGGGCAGGTCCAGGCCGCTGCACACTCCAAATACGATCACCTGTTTCAGCATTGAAAGCCTGCACGCGATAGTCGCCGCTTCGCACAACAACTACCCCATAACCAACAACAGGAGGCACAGATACATCACTCGTCGCTTGTGCGCGCCACTTGATCTGGCCAGACTCATCCAAGGCCACAACGACGCCCTCGCGCGTGACCACAGCACTCACCTTGCCATCACTACCCACGCCTGCTGAAAGCTTTTTGTCTACCATCGCTCTCCAAACAATGCCGCCTGACTGGAGATCAACTTTAATCACTGCACCATCAGGTGTTGCTGCATATGCAGCGCCATCTACGATAGCGGGTGCAAAACCAAGTCCTGAGCCACTACCGATCTGAGTCTTCCAGGCTGATTGCGGGGCCGCCTCAGGCAAGAATGATGCCAACGGTGCAGGCTTGTAACGATCATCCGTGCTGCCAAACAAGCTACAACCCGTAAGAGTCGCTGACGCAATCAGACATACAGCAACTCGGCTCAGAGTTTTTGCAAAAGATACACGCATTCTCAACCTCCTAAGGCATCAAGCTTGAGCTTCACAATAGGCGTCAACGGATTAGTTGCACCAAGCGTATTCATTGCTTCATTCCAAGCCTTTTTTGCTTCGGCTGATTTGCCTTGAGCGGCAAGGACGTCACCGCGACGGTCAGCAAACAAACCCTCAAACGATGGGGGTGCATCCTTGAGTTGAGCAAGTGCAGCTTCGTATTCCTTTTGATCAAGAAACAAGGCCGCCAAACGTAAACGAGAAACAGGCACTAAGGCGGCGTGTTTAGTTTGCGATAGCCATTCGAGCTGAGCGCGCGCACCCGATAAATCTTTGCGAGCCGCTAAGGCAGAGGCAGCCACTAAAGCCCCGCGCGCCGCATAATCCGTCGCCGCATATTCGCTTCGCAAGGTTTTCATGGCGGCATTAATTCGGGCAACCGACTCCTCACCTTGAGAACGACCCGCTTCTTCGAGCGCTTCGAAATAGCCACGTGCCTGGGAGGACTGATGTCCTTCGTACCATTGCCATGCTCTCCAACTACCGATAACAGCTGTCGCAATAATTAAAACAGTCAACACCAAGGTGCCGTACTTGTTCCACCAGGCTTTTAACTGGTCTAGTTGTTCCTGCTCGTCGAGATCGTAAGCCATGCCTAATTAACCTTATCTTTCAAAAACGTCACCAATTGATCTATGGGTACCTGTTGCTGTGAGAGCGCATCAGAGGACGTCTCAACACGTAACATTTTGACCGAAGCTACACCAGAGGCCAGCTCATCGTCCCCAAGAATAACCGCAATCTGTGCACCACTTGTGTCCGCGCGCTTGAACTGCGATTTAAAACTGCCTGAACCCGCATGTACAACGGCAGAGACACCCGCATCCCGCAGTCCCTCCGCCAAGATCGCAGCGCGACGCTGGGCAATATCCCCTTGATGGACGAAATAAACCGAGCACTCTGGTTTTGTTGACTCTGGCTGGTACTGCCCCCACAAGTCCATGAGTCGTTCCATACCAATCGCAAAACCGACCGCGGGTGCAGGCTTTCCGCCCAACAGCTCGATCAAACCGTCATAACGACCACCGCCACACACCGTCGCCTGGGCACCCAATTTATCGGTGACCCACTCAAATACTGTGAGATTGTAATAGTCCAGCCCTCGCACCATTCTTGGGTTGAGGCGATAACTGACCCCTGCGTCGTCCAGTCGTTCACACACGCCTGAGAAATGCGCGCGAGAAACCTCACCCAAGAAGTCAAAGAGTTTGGGCGCCGCGTCCGCCATCGCCTGCATCGCAGGATTTTTAGTGTCCAAAACGCGGAGCGGGTTGGTGTACATGCGTCGCACCCCGTCCTCGTCCAGTACATCCTTATGTGCTTCGAGATGTGCGATCAAAGCGGCGCGATGCGCTGCCCGCTCCTCGCCCTGCCCGAGCGAATTGATCTCAAGATGTACGTCTGTAATACCAAGTGCTTTCCATAGACGCGATGCCATGATGATCAGTTCTGCATCAATATCTGGACCTGATAAACCGAGCGCTTCAACGTCAATCTGATGAAACTGGCGGTAACGCCCCCTCTGAGGGCGCTCATGCCTAAACACGGGACCGATTGCGTATACGCGCTGCGGACGGTCATACAGCAAATTATGTTCGATGGCGGCACGCACCATGCCAGCGGTGAACTCAGGCCGCATGGTCAAAGACTCGCCATTCAGAGAGTCCGTAAAGCTATACATTTCTTTTTCAACAATATCCGTCACCTCACCAATCCCGCGCGTAAATAATCGCGTGTGCTCAAGGATGGGTGTGCGCATATTGCGGTAACCGTAACCCGCCAACCAGACCCGAACCGCTTCTTCGAGTTGTTCCCAGCGAGCACCATTGCCGGGCAATGCATCGTTCATTCCGCGAATCGCGGTGACCTTGGAAAATGCTTGTGTCATAAATAAATTTATCTCGCGTATGCGCCATAGCGGCGTGCGACGTAATCCTGAACAATCTTTTGAAACTCTTCGGCGATATGATCGCCTTTGAGGGTCACGGTGCGCTCGCCATCTACAAAAACAGGCGCAGAAGGCACCTCACCCGTTCCAGGCAAACTAATGCCAATGTCTGCATGTCGACTCTCACCCGGGCCATTCACAACGCAACCCATTACCGCAACATTCATTGATTCCACACCCGGATATTGACTTTTCCAGGTCGGCATTTGCTCTCGCAGATACGCCTGAATCCGATCCGCGAGCTCTTGAAACACAGTGCTACTGGTTCGACCACAGCCGGGGCATGCAATCACCATGGGCGTAAATGCGCGCAAACCCATCGTTTGCAAAATCTCTTGCCCAACAATGACTTCGCGCGTGCGATCGCCGCCAGGCTCAGGTGTCAGAGAAATGCGAATCGTGTCACCGATCCCTTCTTGGAGCAGGACACTCAACGCTGCTGTTGAGGCAACAATGCCTTTACTTCCCATGCCTGCCTCAGTGAGACCGAGATGCAAAGGGTAGTCACATCGCGAGGCCAAATCGCGGTAAACAGCGATCAAGTCTTGAACGTGACTGACTTTGCAGGAGAGAATAATGGCATCACCAGACAAACCAAGCTCTTGGGCGCGCTCAGCATTACTAATCGCAGAAACGACTAAAGCATCTCGCATGACAGCCCTACCGTCGCGGGGCTCTGCGAGCTTGACGTTATCGTCCATCATGCGCGCGAGAAGTTCGTGATCCAAACTCCCCCAATTGACGCCAATGCGAACGGGCTTTTGATGGCGACACGCCACCTCAATCATCTGCGCAAAGTTATCATCGCGTTTTTTGCCACCACCCCTGTTGCCAGGATTGATGCGATATTTAGATAAAGCCTGAGCACAATCGGGAAACTGCGTCAGCAATTTGTGGCCGTTATAGTGAAAATCACCCGCCAGAGGGACCGAAATACCCATACGATCAAGCTGCTCTCGTATCGCAATCACTTCGCGGGCGGCCTCGGGGGTGTTGACCGTAATGCGCACGATTTCGGAACCCGCTTGCGCCAACTCTTTGACTTGAATCGCAGTGGCGATCGCATCAGCCGTGTCTGTGTTGGTCATGGACTGCACCACCACAGGTGCGCCCCCACCAATCAATATTTTTTGATCACCCCAAACAACTGCGACCTGTCGTGTGCGATGACGGGCAAGAGGTCCGATCACCGCTTCATTGGGGGAAGAAACAGAATAGGTTGGTGTCTGAATCATCTAAACAAGGCCTCGACCCAGTCTGGCACCCAGGCCGCAGGTACTAAGCCTTGCCAAATCGCAATACTCAGCGCTGCCAAGACCACCGCAAGAATCAAAACAAGCCATGCCCAAGGGCCAGAGTGTGGCACCTGCTCAGCATGATGCGCCCCTAACGTTCGAGTCGAAGTGTGGTTTGCAATTCCGCCCTCAACGCTGCCAATTCGTGATTCAAGAACACGCTCAAGAGGTCTGGCGTCAATGCCTAACAATTTTGAATAGCTTCTGACCATGCTGCGAAGGGCCAGGCCTTGGGGCAAGCTATCAAAGCGTTCGGCCTCTAAGGCCTCGATATGGCGCGCAGAGAACTTGAGTCGAACGGAGACATCTTCGATTGAAAAGCCTTTAGAAACACGCAAGGCACGCAAAGATCCAACCGAGGTAATCAACTCTGTTGGTGCAGGCGCGGACTCGGTTCGCAAAGGACTACTCAGATCTAGCTGATTACTCATGCACGCGTCTCCATGATCGGGATCGTTTTTCTTATTGCCATCTTTTCACTAAGACTGGTGCGGTCTTTGACCTCGCCAGCAAGCTGTCCACAGGCCGCGTCAATATCATCCCCACGGGTTTTACGCACCGTCGTCACAATGCCGGCATCCATTAAATGCTGGGCGAATACTCTAATTCGGGCCGCAGAAGAGCGTTGTAGTCCCGAGGCAGGAAATGGATTGAAGGGAATTAAATTGAGCTTGCAATTGATTTGGCGAGCAAGATCAATGAGCTGCTTGGCGTGTTCATCACTGTCGTTGACGCCATCGAGCATCACGTACTCGAAAGTAATGAAATCCCTCGGGGCGAACGCTAGATAACGTTCGCACGCAGCAAGGAGTTCACGAAGTGGATACTTTTTATTTAAGGGCACCAACTCATCACGTAGGGCATCGTTGGGGGCATGCAGGGAGACTGCAAGCGCAACAGGACAATCCTGTGAAAGTCGGTCCATCATGGGCACCACTCCCGAGGTCGATACGGTCACGCGACGCCGAGACAAACCGTACGCGTTGTCATCAAGCATCAAACGCAAAGCCGCGAGCACCGGCTCATAGTTGAGGAGGGGCTCTCCCATTCCCATCATCACAACGTTGCTAATGAGACGCGTATCACTGGTTACGACGGCTGCATGCTCTGAATGCGGTGACTGAATCCGGGCGGAGTCAAGATCTTGCATGAGTTCGTGACGGGCCCACCAGAGCTGACCCACAATTTCAGCGGTCGTCAGATTTCGATTAAAGCCTTGGTGTCCCGTCGAGCAAAAACGGCATGCGACGTTGCAGCCGGCTTGGCTTGAAATGCAAAGTGTGCCACGATCATCCTCGGGGATAAACACCGATTCGATCGCATTACCCTGCCCCACATCAAACAACCACTTTCTGGTGCCATCAGAGGAGCGATGCTGGGTCAACACCTCTGGTGCACGTACCACGCAAGCTTGAGCGAGTTGCGCGCGAAAATCACGCGCAAGATCGGTCATGTCATCAAACTGACTCGTGCCTCGCTGATGCACCCACTTTTGCAATTGCCGGGCACGAAACGGCTTGCCCCCCCACTGACTCACTAGCTGAGTCAGTGCTGGAGCGTCGAGCCCAAGCAGATTGATCGGTTCAGGTTGCATGCGTAATGTGCCACGAGCCAGACAGCCAAATTAACGGCTGTGAATATTGATTTCAGGGAAAAAGAATGCGATTTCTGCATGTGCAGTCTCAGGCGCATCAGAGCCATGAACGGCGTTTGCATCAATGCTGTCAGCAAAGTCAGCACGGATCGTGCCTTTTTCTGCTTTCTTTGGGTCGGTTGCGCCCATCAGATCACGGTTTTTCTGAATAGCGTTCTCGCCTTCGAGGGCTTGAACAAAAACAGGACCAGAGATCATGAAATCAACCAGATCTTTGAAAAAAGGACGTGCGCTGTGAACAGCGTAAAAACGCTCAGCATCGGCTCGCGACAAATGCATCATGCGTGCAGCGATGACTTTGAGGCCTGCGCCTTCGAAGCGGGCAATAATCTGGCCGACCACATTTTTGGCGACGGCATCAGGCTTGATAATGGATAGAGTACGTTCGGCTGACATGTAAAACTCCAATAAATCTCAATAAAAACAGGGACTTTGCTTGTGCTGACCCTAACCAATGATTTTAGCACGGCACATCTGTCCACAACACCCTAAAATAGAGCGTTATTCGCCTGATGGCGACGCCCTGCGACACAACCTTATCCGGATATTTGAATGAATCAGCCCAATACCACCCCCGATGGGGAACTCTCAAAAAGTTTCGAACCTGCAACACTTGAGGCGCGCTGGTATCAGGAATGGGAAAAACGGGGTTATTTTGCTGCTGGCCAGCACACACAGGGTGGCCCGGCTGCCGGTATCCCCTACGCTATTCAGTTTCCCCCACCGAATGTGACGGGCACCCTCCACATGGGGCACGCCTTTAACCAGACCATCATGGATGGTCTGATCCGCTACCATCGCATGCTCGGCCATGACACCGTATTTGTCCCGGGTACCGATCATGCTGGGATTGCCACTCAGATCGTAGTCGAGCGTCAACTCGATGCACAAAAAACCTCTCGTCATGATCTTGGGCGTGAAAAGTTTATTGAAAAGGTCTGGGAGTGGAAAGAGCTATCCGGCAACACGATCACGAGCCAAGTGCGTCGCTTGGGTGCCTCTGCAGATTGGCCGCGCGAATACTTCACGATGGACAAGCAAATGTCAGCAGGTGTTGTCGAAACCTTTGTTCGCCTTTACAAGCAAGGTCTCATCTATCGCGGCAAACGATTGGTCAACTGGGATCCTAAACTGCTCACGGCCGTTTCAGACCTCGAAGTGCAATCAGTGGAAACCGACGGTCACCTCTGGCATATTCTCTATCCTTTCGTGGATGGCCCGCAAACCATTACGCGCGAAGATGGCACCCAAGAAACCATCCGAGGCATGACGATCGCGACTACCCGTCCCGAGACCATGCTTGCGGACGGTGCACTCTGTGTCCACCCTGAAGATCCGCGGTATCAGCATCTTGTTGGAAAAATGGTGGATCTGCCGCTTTGCGATCGCCAGATACCGATTATTGCGGATGACTTTGTGGATCCGGCCTTTGGTACAGGATGCGTCAAAATCACGGGTGCGCACGACTTTAATGACTATGCATGCGCCATGCGACACAATCTTCCACTAATCGTGATTTTTACGCTTGATGCAAAAATCAATGACCAAGGTCCTGCGCAGTTTCATGGTTTGGATCGTTACGAAGCACGCAAAGCCGTGGTTGCAGAACTTGAAACGCAAGGTTTCTTGGTCAAAGTTGATGCGCACAAAATGATGCAACCGCGTGGTGATCGCACCGGCGAGGTGCTTGAGCCCATGCTGACAGACCAGTGGTTTGTTGCGATGAGTAAGCCTGCGCCTGCCGACACCTTGCACCCAGGCAAGAGTATTACTGAGGTCGCCCTCGAAGTCGTCGCAAAAGGCGAGGTCGAGTTTTTTCCCAGCAACTGGACAACAACTTACAACCAGTGGCTCGAAAACATCCAGGATTGGTGTATTTCAAGACAACTCTGGTGGGGCCACCAGATTCCAGCGTGGTACGCATCGAATGGTCAAGTGTTTGTCGCACACGATGAAAAAGATGCGCTCGATCAAGCACGCGCAGCAGGCGTGCAAGGTCCGCTGACGCGCGACCCGGATGTGCTCGACACTTGGTTTTCATCTGCCTTGGTCCCCTTCACTACCATGGGCTGGCCAGAAGAAACGCCAGACTATGCGCGCTATCTCCCCTCAAGTGTTTTGGTGACGGGTTTTGACATTATCTTTTTCTGGGTTGCCCGCATGGTCATGATGACCACGCACCTCACCGGACAAGTGCCCTTTAAACACGTCTACGTGCATGGTCTGATCCGCGATGCGGAAGGCCAGAAAATGAGTAAGTCAAAAGGTAACACGCTTGATCCCGTTGACCTCATTGATGGTGTTGATCTTGAGACCTTAGTCAAGAAACGCACCTTCGGCTTGATGAATCCAAAGCAGGCTGGTGCGATTGAAAAGGCAACACGTCGCCAATTTCCTGATGGCATTCCTGCTTTCGGAAGCGATGCCCTGCGGTTCACGATGTCTGCCTATGCCACGTTGGGACGAAATATCAATTTTGATCTCAAACGTTGTGAAGGGTATAGGAACTTTTGTAACAAACTGTGGAATGCGACTCGCTTCGTGCTGATGAATACCGAAGGTCAGGACATGGCCGTCGTCGACGCAAGCGCTCAAAGCTTTGTGGATAAATGGATCATCAGCAAACTGCAGCAACTTGAACTCGATGTAGCCAAAGGCTTTGCAGACTATCGCTTCGATAACATTGCCAATGCGCTATACCACTTTGTCTGGGATGAGTATTGCGACTGGTATCTGGAGCTATCCAAAGTACAGATCCAGCAAGGTACCCCAGAACAACAGCGCGCGACAAGACGGACACTGATCCGCGTGCTCGAGGCCATCCTCAGACTGATGCACCCGATCATGCCGTTCATTACAGAAGAACTCTGGCAAAAAGTCTCCGTGGTCGCAGGCAAGCGATCAATCGAGGAACAATCAAGCGTTTCGATACAGCCCTTCCCGCAGGCTAACCTTGATGCGATTGATGCAACATCTTGTGCCCAGGTGGATGTACTCAAGAGTCAAATCGAGGCAGTTCGTGCCTTGCGAAGCGAAATGAATTTGGCACCTGCCGCGCGCGTTCCTCTGATCGCCGAAGGCCCACAAGAAATGCTGCAACAACATGCGCCCTATCTTGCAGCACTTGCCAAACTGTCAGGTGTCGACGTTGTTACCACGCTGCCTGATGATGGCGCGCCCGTCCAGGTCCTGGGTCAAACACGCTTAATGCTCAAAGTCGAGATCGATGTCGCCGCTGAAAAAGTACGTTTAGACAAAGAAATCGCCAGACTCGAAGGTGAGATCAATAAAGCACAGGCCAAGCTTACGAACGCGTCCTTTGTTGCGCGTGCACCTGCAGCTGTTGTTGAACAAGAACAGCAACGTGTTGTTCAATTTGGAGAAACACTTATTCAGGTCAAAGCGCAACGCGCAAAACTGAGTTAAATAAATGCAATGAAAGAGTACGAGATCAGTGCTCTGTTATTTTTTTAAATTGGCCAAAAATTTTTCATCGCTCTTGGTCAGTACGCCCTGATTTCTGGCTTGTTCCAGCAGATCGGGGCGATTGTTTGCGGTCAGCTCAAGTGACCGCTCCCGTCGCCAACGCGCAATGTTTGCGTGATTGCCTGAAAGTAATACAGCGGGAACGGGCTGATCCCAGCAAACTTCAGGGCGGGTGTAGTGTGGGCTGTCTAGCAGCCCTGAAATCGAGTCCTGAAAAGAATCCTGCAACGAAGAATCACCGTGATTTAATGCTCCAGGCATAAGACGCACAGCCGCATCCATCATGGCCAATGCAGCAATTTCACCGCCGGACAAAACAAAATCACCAAGAGACCATTGTTCGTCTACACATTCGTCGATGAAACGCTGATCAATACCTTCGTAGCGACCACATACAAAAATCGCGCCCGTGGAGCTTGCCAGACGCGCTGCCTCTGATTGGTTGAAACACTTACCCACCGGTGATAACAGAATCACAGGTGCAGGAAGCGGACGGATGGCCTGAATGGCGAGCAAAGTTTGCTTGAGAGGCTCTGCCATCATTACCATGCCGGGCCCTCCACCATACGGCCTGTCATCGACAGTGCGATGCACGTCATGCGTAAAGTCGCGGGGATTCCATGCGTGAAGTGACCAAATACCTTGCTGGTGTGCGCGGCCCGTCACACCCGAATCACGGACGACACCCAATGCATCTGGAAACAATGTGATGACGTCAATACGCATCACAACATCCTAGAGATCGAGAGGCCAGTCAGTTTCAATCCGTCGTGCCGCAACGTCAACATGCTGAACATGCGCGGCAACAAAAGGAACCAAAACCTCTTCGGGACGACCTTTTACATCAAGCAGTGGCTGGGGAGCGTGCCCCTCTGAAGGCGTTTGATCACCCTCAATCGTGAGGCGATTAACACGCAA
The DNA here is from genome assembly GCA_945862495.1 of Bordetella parapertussis. Lineage (GTDB taxonomy): Bacteria > Pseudomonadota > Gammaproteobacteria > Burkholderiales > Burkholderiaceae_B > Zwartia > Zwartia parapertussis_G. Next base: position 15,954 of record CAMAYM010000032.1, read on the forward strand.
AATAGCGTGCGCACCATTATCAACCACCTCAGTGACCACCCCCACCAATTGCGCCTCGCTAAAAACATAGCAATCCACAAGATCGATCCAGTAAAACTCGTCCGCTTGTGCTTTGGGAAAATATTGCCGAGATACATATACGGTATAACCGCGCATTGACTCGGCTAGATCGCGATCACCCACATGCTCGAGATCTGCAACAACGGTCGACCCTTGGGGGCGCACTTGCTTGACAGCGTGCGCGCGAAGCTTGAGTGATGTTGAGATATTTGCTAACCCAGAACTGGGGGTTGCGGGAGAGGTTGCGGGAGAGGATGCGGGTGAAAAGGGTGGTGCGAGCCACCAGACAGGCGCTGCGCGCAAGACAAGGCCTTGGGCGGAGTGCGGCTGTATTTTGACCCAACCCCGCACACCGTAGGCTGACACAATACGGCCTAGTTCAACTAGATCGTCTGGCGCTGATTGAGCGCCTATGTCAGCCATGGCTGTAACTCGGAGTCAGTCAAACGTCTTGATTAAGCAGCTGTTGCGACTTTTGCAGAGTAGTCTTTGACCAGACGTGCAACGGCTGGAGACAACTGTGCACCCACTCCGGTCCAGTACTGGACGCGGTCAAGTGCAATGCGAAGAGGCTCTTCGTTTGCATTTGCAACTGGGTTGTAAAAACCAACGCGCTCGATAAAACGACCATCACGACGATCACGGGAATCGGTCGCAACGAGGTTATAAAAAGGACGCTTCTTGGAGCCGCCACGGGCCAGGCGAATCACAACCATACGTAATCCCTTGAAAATGTTCAATAAAGTTCATGAGTATAGCACTAAACAGAGCGACCACACGGTTTATTTCAATCGACGCTCTAAATAGTGTGTCACATGGTCGACTTCGTCGACCTGTACCAACAGTGCATTCCCAGTTTGTTTGCAAAAAGCCTGAAAATCTCGCACCGCACCGCGATCTGTTGTGATGACACGCAGCACCTCTCCCGCAACAAGCGTAGCCAAGGCTTTTTTTGCACGCAAAATTGGCAGCGGGCAGGCAAGCCCGGTGGCATCTACGGTTTCTTTGTGCGCAGGCGGCGTGGCCGCCTTTGGTTCATGTGTGAGGTCCGTCACGCTATTTGGTCTCAATCCAGGCTTTTACACTTGCCAGACTTGCGGGCAACGCACTTAAGTCTGCGCCGCCACCCATGGCCATATCCGGACGGCCGCCACCTTTGCCGCCAATTTGAGCGGCAACAAATCCAACCAGGTCTCCCGCTTTGATTTTGCCCACCAAGTCGGCTGTCACACCCGCCACCAAACTAATTTTCCCATCCGCGGAAGCCGTTGCAAGTAAAACAACGGCTGATTTGAGTCGATCCTTGATCTGGTCCACCATTGATCGCAAATCCTTGGGATCGATACCCTTGACTTCGGTCACCAAAAGCTTAAAGCCAGCGGGCATTTCAATCGCAGCAGCTGTCAACGCATTACCAGCGCTCGAAGCAAGCTTGGCGCGCGCTTGCTCCAGATCTTTTTCAACAGCCTTGAGCTGATCCTGTAACAGGACAATCCTGTCAGGCAACTCAGCTGGCTGGGTTTTTAAGGCTGTCGCAGCACGCTGAACCGTCGCATTCAGATTTTGAACCCAAGCCAAGGCGTTCGATCCCGTTACGGCCTCGATACGTCGCACTCCAGCAGCCACGCCGCCCTCGGAGATCACTTTGAACAGACCAATATCGCCCGTTCGAGACACGTGTGTGCCGCCGCACAGTTCTCTGGAGAAACCAATATCCAACACGCGTACGCTGTCGCCGTATTTCTCACCAAACAACGCGACCGCTCCACCCTTTACCGCATCGTCATAAGACATTGTTTGGGCAACAGCGGCTTGATTCTTTAGCACCTCTGCGTTGACGATCGACTCGACACGCGAAATCTCATCTTCAGTCAGAGCGGCATCATGGGCAAAGTCAAAGCGCGTTTTGTCACCATCCACCAAAGAACCACGTTGCTGAACATGTCCGCCCAACACCTCTCGCAAAGCCTTATGCATCAAATGCGTTGCGGAGTGGTTGCGAATAGTACGTGCGCGCTGCAACGGATCAACCGTTGCGGAGACCGCATCGCCCACCGACAACGCACCAGAGGCAAGTCGCCCATGGTGTCCAAACACCCCGGGCTGAATCTTTTGGGTATCCAACACCTCAAAGACTGAAGCATTGCCCGTCAAACTACCCGTATCCCCGACTTGGCCGCCGGATTCAGCGTAAAAGGGCGTCGTATCGAGCACAACAATCGCCTCTTGGCCTGCCGCAACACGCGCAACGGACGCGCCACCGACATACAACGCCAACACCTTAGCTGTACGCTGTAAATGATCGTAACCCTCAAAAATAGTCTGAGCGCCAGAATAAGATAAGCCCTCTGCCATTTTGAATTTACCCGCAGCACGGGCTTGGTCTCGCTGCCGGTCCATCGCGACATCAAACCCAGCCTGATCCACGTCAACACCACGCTCACGGCAAATATCTGCTGTTAAATCTACCGGGAAACCATAGGTGTCATAGAGCGTAAACAGTGTGTTGCCATCCAAGACCTGGACTTGATCTTTTGGGGCGACCGGCAAGGCAGCAAGCGCAGCGTCCAAAATCTTCATGCCGTGCTCGAGGGTTTCGCCAAAACGCTCTTCTTCTTGGCGTAGCACCTGCTCCACACGCGCTGCGTTCTTGGCGAGTTCAGGATAGGCCTCGCCCATTTGCTGGACAAGGTCAGGCACCATCCGATAGAAGAACGGCTTAGTTTGACCTAATTTATAACCGTGACGTAATGCTCTGCGAATAATACGACGCAGCACATAACCCCTGCCCTCGTTGCTCGGAATCACACCGTCCACGACAAGGAAGCAGCACGCCCGAATATGATCGGCAATGACTTTGAGCGAGTTATTTGAAAGATCTTTGCAACCCGTCTCGCGTGCCGCGGCAGCAATGAGCGCCACAAACAAATCGATCTCATAATTGGAATGCACATGCTGCAATACCGCAGCAATACGCTCCAGCCCCATCCCGGTATCGACGCAAGGCTTGGGCAACGGCGTCATATTGCCGGCCGCATCCCTCTCAAACTGCATAAACACCAAGTTCCAAATCTCGATGTAACGATCGCCGTCTTCCTCGGGCGAGCCCGGAGGTCCACCCCAGATATCCGCGCCGTGATCGTAGAAAATTTCTGTGCATGGACCGCAAGGACCGGTATCCGCCATTTGCCAAAAGTTGTCCGAGGCGTATCGCGCACCTTTGTTATCGCCAATACGGATAATGCGTTCTGGAGGAACGCCAATTTCCTTTTCCCATATACCGTAGGCCTCGTCATCCTCTTGGTAGACTGTGACCCAAAGCTTCTCTTTGGGGAGACCATACACGCCGGTCAACATTTCCCAAGCAAAAGCAATGGCATCGCGCTTGAAATAATCTCCAAAGCTGAAGTTACCCAGCATTTCAAAAAATGTGTGATGGCGTGCGGTATAACCCACGTTTTCCAAGTCGTTGTGTTTACCACCCGCACGCACGCTACGCTGTGAGGAGGTTGCACGCTTGAATGGGCTGGAATCCTTGCCGGTAAATACGTCTTTAAATTGCACCATCCCTGAGTTGGTAAACAACAAGGTCGGATCGTTCCCCGGCACCAATGAAGACGAAGGCACAATCGTGTGTCCCTTGGACTGGAAGAATTGCAAGAATTTCTGGCGAATTTCGGTCGTTTTCATCGTGCGGCATCAAAGAAAAGAAAAAGACGAGAGGGATGCCGTGACAGCAGCCCTCTCAAGCTAGCTTTTGATTATAGGGCTGAAGTCTGACCTATCCCTATGAGCTCAGGCAAATATAGGTGTAAAAATCGTTGTAAGAGTGCCGTGGGTAGGACCAAAACGAAACCAGTTGTGCCCGATAACCAGGCGGACAACTACAGTCACCTGTTATGGGGTTGCGGCGTTCAAATCTTATCTCGTCATGCGCATCACACCCAAAACCTACTCGGTCGATATAGAAGCCCCCTTCACTTTTAGCACTACTTCTCCAGGCGCCAGCCTGACAAATTAAAAGCCCACCTGCGCTTGATTGTGCCAATAAGCCAGCAGCATCACAAGACGCGCCTTGCATCGCAACGGCACCGAGTTGAAGGTGACCTGAGCTGGAGATACGACCTACCGTGGCAATATCTCCCCCTGTCATCAAACTACCCGCAAGACGCATATTGGCGGCCAATTGAACGTCACGTCTCTCGCCTTGCCTCAGAAAACTTACCTGGGCGCTTGAATCATAAAAGCTGTATAGAACGATTGAACCCACCGGCAAACTCGGTAAATCAATGGCAGGCGGGTTGGGCAGATCGATGATTGGACCACGCACACGACCTGGGGACAATTGCGACACGCTCGCGCCGCTTCCTTGAAAAGAAGCCAGCAGCTTCCCCAATCTCGTTACATCTTCTGCATGCTTAACCTGAGAGGCTTGCGGAATAACCACCGTCAGCACCTCGAGCTTGCAGCCTAGCGTCAAGCATAACCCTGTTGGCTTGAGCACACGAATACTCACGTCATATCCCAGTGGTGCTTTCAAAGAAAAACCTGAGGGTAAATGCCCTGCACGCATTAGCTCAGCGAGTGTTGGACGCCAAATATCTTGATAGTCTGCCGAGGCGGTCGCAGAAGCGGACAGACCGGTCAAAAAATCTGCCTGACGCACTAACATTTGGTCAACAGATGCCTTGACCGTCATGAGCCATGCGCCCATCGCTTCAGAGGTCACATCCTCAGACTGATGCACCCAAGTCGTTGCAGACCACACACCGATCAAAGAAGTCAACGCGATGACAACAATCAATTCGAATAATGAAAAACCACTCTGAAATTGTCGCATCAGCGAATTACAAATTCAAAAACATTTCGATCTCCGCTTAAGCACTGCGCATCGGCTAATAAAGGGTTGTACGCAGCAACAGGTTGTTGAAAGCTATCTTTGACCGTCACAGGTCCCGCCGTACCTGAAATTCTGACGACTTCTGCAATCCGCTGCAAAATTGAAGCAAGTCCCGGGCATGCCGCATGATTCACATCATTGAGCGTCAGCAAAAAAGCTGAACCAAACGGTGCGCCCGACAGTGCATAAGGCGCAATCCGCACAACACCCCGACCTGAAACACCCGGCCCACCTAGACCGTGCGCAACATTCGCGCCAGCGCCTTCGCCAGAAACCGCAACTACACTTGATCCTCGCAAGGAGTTTGCCAAAACACGGGTATCAACGTTTTCATAAGGACTAGCACCAAACCCATGCGTCGTGACCTTGAGCCGGGCAACAAAGCGCTGCAACTCCTCGGCGACCCGAGGTACTTTACTTTCGACGACGTAACCCTGAATGGCAGGAATTCCAACAATTGCGAGCAACATCATGATGGTGGTCACAATAGATATTTCAATCAAAGAAAATCCACGTTGTCGGCTAAGCACCTCAGTAGGATGCCTGCGCAGAGTGGGACGCCCCAGACGAAACTTCTGAGTATTCGATATATTGATGGCTAAAAACATTATGTGTCAGTCCTAATCAAAAAAGGTTGTTTATCGGGAGTAATGGAGGCTTAATCCTTGCCTGAGTTCTTCGAACACCTGCGCATGCCAGAACGCCACGCCTAAAACAATCATCAAAGATAAGAGTAAGGCGCCCCAACGTAAGTAAACCGCCTGAGTCTCAATACGCTTGAGTGCATGCTTTTCCGTTCTGAGACGAGCACGATGCAGCGCTTCATCCAGCCCGAGCGTTTGAATCAAATCTGTGAAATACCACCAAATCTCAGAGTCAATGAGTCCCGTCTCTAGCGCATCAATGGCATTAGCGCCTAAATCCAATCGAGTCACCATGACATGTAGATGTTCCGAAAACCATGGGGTCGCTCCCTGCATCTGTAATGCAATAGCGTCACGCAAGCGCCCGCTCTGACTGCCTCCAGGGGTCAGCGTCACGGCGAGTAAGGACACAAATCTGACGGTTTGCACCCGCCGATAAAAAGCCCAGGGGCCAAACTCATCCGCCAAACGTCGCAATGGTCCGGTCCAGGATGCAAACGACCACAGCACGATGAGCATAGACAAAAGTAAACCAACGCCCGCAAAAGGCCAGGCAACATTCAAAACATCTGCCGTCGCAAACAGCGCTTTTGTCCATCCGGAAAAATTTTCAACGGGTACTGCAGCAAAAACCCTCTGAAGTTGCTTTGCCGAAAAAAACGGAATTGATAATACAGAACCTAGCGCAATGAATAATCCAGCAAGCCCAGCAAATGCTGTCGTTACCAATAAACTGTGCGCACCATCAATCAATTTGACGACTCCAGCAAGCTGCCTGAGTGTTTTCGTCAACGCCTGAGATCCCGAATACTGCGCAGACTGAATAGCAAGGAGGTCTTCAAGCGGAAGCGTACTATTCCAAGTAGCAAATAAATCTCCCCCCGATTGAGGAAATCTTTCGAGCCAAACGCGCGACAGGAGGCCGCGCGGACTTGCAGCGGCGTATCTCGACACATCATCATAAAAAATATTTTGAAGTGTTTTCGTTCCAGCCGTTGAATCGATTACGTCCGCTAAATACTCATAATAGTCAGCACGCTGCGTGCGAAACGCATATGCAGCAATGAGCATCAAAGCTCTAAAACATAGCGCTTGTAAAGCAATCGGTCGTAATCCCCGCATCCATTCAAATTGAATCACGAGGGGACCTAATAACTAAATTCGACGTACCAAAAACCTGTTCAACCGTTCTAGGATCAACAAGACCATTCCAAACTTTAAAAAGCGCGCATTGACGTGCACTTTTCCCACGCATATCCTCATCGGAAAGTGCGCTGCGCTGTCGTTGTTCAAACCAATGATGCATGCGAAGTCCGTCGTTTGCTTTTAGGTCTCTTAAAAAATCAGGCTCCTCGGATGGCGCAATGATCTCAGCTGCGACTGTACGACCCGAAGTGCCAATCAACGCGGACAAACCATTCGCACACTTTGGGCAACCTTTCTCAGAGCGAAACCTCAACCGTGATCGAGGTAGATCGGACTGCTCTTCAAGTGCAGCGATCCATGACTCCCTCCATTGAACAGAACGCGTTTGAGAAAGTGCGCAATGCCAATGTTCAGATGAAGCTATCTGCTCATATGTTTGAGCGCACCCCTTACACAGCAATGGCAACAGGCACTGAAACACCAATAATTTCAAAATTCCAGGTGTTGCCAATAAGTCCCTCGGCACACCGATAAAACTTGAGGATAAGCGCTCGGGCACCCAGAGCGCAGAGCCCGCGTGAACCGTTGTGTAAAGGCTTATACCTGAGCCAGCCAGATCAGAAAATGCACGACCGCCTGCTACATCTCGAATTTCGCCAATCAACAAATCATTCATTGCGGAACGCTTAAACGCTTTCAGCTTGTTATCAAACACACTTAATTCGTTTTCTTCAAAAGATCGTGATACGGTATTTTGTAGCGCATTTGGAATGAAATATTCGGCAGGATCTTCAAGCGTAATGATTTTCCGATGTGCCGGAATCTCTCGCATCAGTGTTGCGAGAGTGGTGGATTTGCCTGATCCCACAGTGCCAGCCAATACAATGGCTCCCCCTTGCGTCAGACTCGCTTTTCGCAACGCATCAACCTGAGACCTCAAATAACCTAACTCTGATAGCTCAGGCGTCAAATCAGTTGAATCCAACACCAACAAGCGCAAACATACCGAACATCCTTGATCGGTCGCAAGCGAGGCCCATCGCAAGCAAACCCTCTGCCCATCTAATTCTCGTGTCACACGACCCTGCTGCTCCACCGTTGGATCAAAGACTGCGCCATTCCCGCCTACAACATCCATCCATGTCACGGCCAGCATTGCAAGCATCGTTGCAGTTGGAAGATGGGCATAGCGGTCAGGGCATACATAGCGTCCATCTATCGTAAACATCACGGTTGAATCGCTCTGCACACGCTTGACATTAAAGTGAACATCACTCGCGCGATGGCGAAGCGCCCATAAAAGAATTGCATTCATAGCTTGTACAAGCGCCCCTCCATGGGGGACAGGTTCTGCAGAGTGGGCTGAACTCATCGAAGAGGGTCGCACCGTCTTTGTTACAGTAATCAACAATGTGGGAGACAATACAAACACTGGCGTTGAATGGAGTCGAAAGTTCCGCTTTTTCAGAAGTTGCACGAGAGCTGCGGTCTGATCGTCATGATAAAACTCGCCCAAAACAAACACCCCTGCAGACCCATCTGCAAACAAGACAGGACACATGCGGGCAACGAGACTCAGCACCTCGAGATCTTTTCCTAGTGTTCGTAACAGAGGCGGGGTCAGTTGATCAAGCTCGCTTTGTGTTCTTATTTCCAACGGCATCCGCTCCAATGTGCGCTTGAATATGGCACTCATGGCAGAATCTGCCCTAAACAAAGCGTCTCTGGATGCTCATCTCTTTTTAGATAGATACATGGCGGAGAGATTCGCTCCAAAGTATAGGAAGCTGAACGCCCAGAAATCGCCTGAGGGTGCCTATTTTTGAAAATATGAGGCTCAGCATCAATCAGTACCTCAGCGCTTAATGACGGACCCACGCCATAAATGGCGAGCAAAATATTTTCTCTAGCATGCGTCACCACCGGACCAGGCACATCCAAGGGGCCTACGATTTTTTTACGCGCAGCCAATAACGCAGCCTGTGTGTCGAGCTGTAGCAACTCCTCAACGACATTAGGCACCTGCGACTGAGCCTGTGTAGGGATCCATCCCTGGGCAGTCAGCACGGTCATGCTCAAGGAACATACTGCATATCGTTTATTCAGTTGTTTCAAATATTTCTCCCGTCAGACTTACTGTTAACGTACTTCGACTAATGCCCTGCCCGACTGGCGCATCTAACTCAAGTTGTAATCCGCGCCAACGGACAGGGATAGGCAGCCCTTTTAATGCAGACAATGAACGCAAAGGCCCCTTGATCGCAATGTGTCTTCGCGTCAGTGGCTTTAATTGAGGAGGACGCGCTAGGGGTATGCCTTCTCTACCGAGCGGTGCGGTCATTGAAATAAGTGATCCTGCTCCGATTTGGATAGAATCAAAGAGTGGTGCCACACTTTGCAAATAACTGATCCATTTTTTTAGAGGTGTCGTAACTGCAACTGGTTTAAACGCGGTTGCAGCACTTGCAACATGCCAGCGTAATACACCATGCTCAAGATCCGTAAACTCTGACACCCAGCCTTCAGGTTTTGCTGTATCAAGGTGCTCGCTTAAGGCAAGCCTTTTGACGCGTTGATAGCGTGCAGCGCAATGCCAATCCATACGAAAAGGTTCACA
>CAMAYM010000033.1 GCA_945862495.1 Bordetella parapertussis
TTAAAAAACCAGAGGATCTCGACACACTTCTTACTCTGGTTGAAAGTGCTGATGTGCTCGTGCACAACTTTCGACCCACGGTTGCTCCGCGCATTGGAATTGGCTACGAACAATTACAAGCGCGAAATCCACGACTCATTTATTGTGCAGTGAGTGGTTATGGTGAATCGGGTCCCTTAAAAGACAAAGCAGGGTTTGATCAGGTTTTACAAACCATGACGGGAATGGCAACCCTGCAGGGAAAAAAAGAAGGACCGCCTGAAATTTTATATGGATCGATTGTTGACTACTATGCCTCCGCGCTTGTGGCCGGTGCGATTTCTTCAGCACTGTATGAGCGCGAATGCTCTGGCTTGGGACAATTTGTAGGCGTATCACTCTTGGCTGCTGCGATGACGCTTCAAACGGGTCGTCTAGTTTGGGCAGAAAATGAAGGCCGAGAGGTTGGTCGCGACATGCGTTCTGGTGGTATTACTGGCATTCACCCCACCAAAGAAGGCTACCTCTACATTTCCGCCAACACGCCACATTTCTGGAATGCCTTGTGTGAAAAAACAGGAATGACAGAATTTTTGGGAAATGAGCGTTACGACACTGTTCGTAAACGTGCCTTGCATCAACCAGAAATAGTGCCCACCCTACACCAAGCGCTTGCCAAAAAAACCGCTCTTGAATGGGAGACTTTATTTGGAGAAGAAGTGCCCTGTGCAGCTGCGCGTTCCGTGGAAGACATGTTCGATCATCCTCAAGTGCAGAGCCAAGGGATGATTGCTACCTATCAGCATCCTGTGGTCGGACAGTATCGAGGCCTCAAGCGCGGCGTACGTTTTGAGCGTACGCCTGGTCCCGAGCCCTTTGCAGCACCCACGCTCGGCCAACATACTTCACTCATTGAGGCAGAAGCGAATAGGCTTCGTCTACGTAAGAAGAAACTATAAAGATTGATCGCATGACAAATATCAATGCAGCGCTGACTCGCATGACTGTTCCCAATAGTGCGGGTACTAAGGGCCCAAGTTTTTGTGTTCCAAAAAATGCATGCGATGCCCACCTTCATATTTATGATGACCGATTTCCACAAGCAGTCGATGCAGCAGCTGGGCTAGAGCTTGCCACTGTCAATGAATATCGACTCTTGCAAAAACGCCTGGGCACAACTCGCGCCGTCATTGTGACCCCACGGAGTTACGGGACGGATAATCAAGTCACTGTAGATGCGATTGCTCAATTAGGCCTAAAACATGCGCGTGGTGTCGCAGTTTTGCGTAGCGATGCGACAGATCAAACCATCGATGAACTTGATCGTGCCGGCATACGAGGGCTTCGATTTTCTCTCTACACACCTAAAAATGCGGCAGCCAGTTTTGATATGGTCGAATCACTGGCAAACCGCATTCATCGACTTGGCTGGCATCTGCAATTACATTGGACCGCTGATCAATTTGTTGAACACGCAGAAATGCTAAAGCGACTGCCCTGCTCATTGGTACTTGATCATATGGGAAGATTACCGCAACCCCTTGGGTTGAATCATCCCGCTGTGAAACTGATTGAGGTACTACTGAGTAAAGGAAATACCTGGATCAAACTGTCCGGTGCGTACTTGGACAGCCAAGTTGGAGAGTCAGGTGATTTTAATGATGTCGATGCCGTGGCTCGCCATTGGATCGCCCAAGCACCAGATCGGCTCGTTTGGGGCAGCGACTGGCCACACCCTACCGAAGCACACAAACCAGATGATGCAAAAATGCTAGATCGCTTACGTAATTGGACCCCGCATCAAGACATCATCGAAAAAATATTAGTGCACAATCCCGCACAACTTTACGGGTTTGGGCATTAGACCAAAACAGGCCGCAATCGCTGCGCAGCCTCTTTGAGCATGGTTTCAGTGGTCGTCCAGTCGACACATCCATCTGTAACAGAGCAACCATAGGTCATTTTGCTGTGGTCTGCCTGAATGGACTGATTGCCCGCCACAAGGTTTGACTCAATCATCATGCCGACAATCGAACGATTACCTGCAACTATTTGACTCACAACGTCTGACATCACTAACGGCTGTAACTCAGGCTTTTTAAAACTGTTGGCGTGCGAACAGTCAACCACAATATTGGGTTGAATTTTTGCCTTGATCATTGACTGCTCGGCCAAAGAAATCGAAACCGTGTCATAGTTAGGACGACCGTCACCACCGCGCAGGACTAAATGCCCATAAGGGTTACCTGTCGTGTGGACAATTGACACCTGCCCTTGGGCGCTGATACCTAAAAAACGATGCGGTCTGGCTGAGGACAAAATAGCATTAACGGCAACCATGGTGTCGCCATTCGTTGCATTTTTAAAACCCACCGGAGTGGATAAACCCGAGGACATTTCGCGATGCGTTTGCGATTCCGTCGTCCGCGCACCGATGGCATTCCATGCGATCAGATCACCCAAATACTGAGGAGAAATTGGGTCAAGGGCTTCGGACCCCGCCGGCAAACCCAGCTCATTGACTTCGAGTAAAAACTTGCGAGCCAAGGACATCCCTTCGTCAATCCGGAAAGAGTCATCCATGTGCGGATCATTGATATAGCCTTTCCAACCGACAGTTGTACGTGGCTTTTCAAAGTACACCCGCATCACAATCAATAAAACATCAGCGACCTCGTCTGCCAAGACCTTCAAACGGCGGGCATACTCCATGCCAGCGATCTGATCATGAATCGAACACGGACCCACCACGACAAATCGACGTTTATCTTCGCCACGCAAAATTTTATTGAGCGATTCGCGACCGACTTCAATAGTCTTAGCAGCCTTTGCGCTAAGCGGCAACTGCTCATGGAGTTGTTGCGGTGTAGGCATCGCAAGAAAACCATCAACATGCAGATTTTCAGTTGAAGATTCAGAAGAAGCAGAATTCATGATGTTCAGAGTCAGGTTATGTGCCAGCAATAAGCGGCGAATAGGATTAACTTATTAGTTTAAGACATTTGATCTGGGCACTCCTCTCAAAACCTGTAAGTTTCAAATACACTTAAAAAATGCTCCCCAACCGCCGAATTGCTCACCTCGATATGGATGCATTTTTTGCATCTGTTGAATTATTGAGTTACCCAGAACTCAAGGGGCATCCCGTTGTTGTAGGCGGCAAAAGCACTGAGGCACCCACCATTAACGCGCAAGGACTTAGAACATACGCTCGACTCAGGGATTATGTCGGCCGAGGCGTGATTACAACCTCAACCTACGAAGCCCGGGCGTTGGGTGTATTTTCCGGAATGGGCTTAATGAAATCTGCCGTTCTCGCACCTAACGCCATTCTTCTTCCTGCAAATTTTGATGCCTATCGTCATTACTCAAGACTATTTAAGGCAACCGTTGCCAGTATTGCACCTTTAATTGAAGATCGAGGGATCGATGAGATTTATATCGATCTTACTGACATTGACGAAGAAACTAAATCACTCGCCAAACGCATCAAAGATGCAGTAAATCAAGCCACAGGACTGAGCTGTTCGATAGGCGTGAGCCCAAACAAATTATTGTCAAAAATTTGTTCCGACTTGGACAAGCCAAATGGCATCACCATTTTGAACCCCTCGGAGCTTTCCACAAGAATCTGGCCCTTGGCTGCCAAAAAGATCAACGGAATTGGTCCAAAAGCGAATGAGAAACTCGGTAAGTTAGGTATCCATACGATTGGCGAGCTTGCAATGGCCGCTCCAGAGATATTGATCGAACATTTTGGTCGATCAACGGGACATTGGCTGCATCAAGCGGCCCATGGTGTCGACGATCGACCGGTTGTCACGTCACCAGAACCAAAGTCACTCAGTCGAGAAACCACCTTTGAGCGTGACTTGCACGCCAAGCAAGATCGCGCACGTTTATCGGATGTCTTTACAGATCTTTGTCATCGCCTTGCGGATGATCTTTCACGTAAAGGCTATGCGGCAAAAACGATCGGAATAAAAGTCAAATATGCCGATTTTCAAGTCATCACCCGAGATTTGACTGTGCCTGCAGCGCTACATGATGGAGCTTCTATTCGAAACGCTGCAACAGAGTGTTTACGCCGCGTGCCGCTTGAGCAAAGAATACGACTGCTCGGCGTGCGGGCAGGCAGTTTATTGCCCATTACGTCTCTGGTGGCAAGCTTCAAAAGTCAACAGTCTGATCTACCATTTGAATGATCTACCACATAGAGGAACTCTATCGCTCAAGACCTCATTTCGGCGTTATGCTTATCGGTAACGTTTATATTTAAACCAAAGATTTGACTCGAAACACTACAACCCAACAGGAAAGACTTCATGAGTCAGTTTGAGCATCTAGACCTTGTTCGTGCGAAAACAAAGAGATGCATGCCGGTTCAAAAATTTTACAAGGCAACATCGCAAAAAAAAAACGCTTGGGTCATTGATGAACTCAATGCTACAGGTCAAGTCAATCTGGGCAGCCTGGATATGGCAGAATTTGCAATGAGTCCAACAGGCTTTAATGGCTAGTTTGACTCCTTGCACAATCTGCTCGCGACTGCGCACGTCTGCTCACGCGTATCAGCCGCCCTAATCCAAATGATCCATGGTGCACGTTGCATCCAAATGAGGATTATGAGCTTGCCTTAACGGGAGACTTGAAGGGGATAAAAATTGGCGTCCCACAAGATTTTTATCGTGAAAATCTGGAGCCTGAGATGGCGGCTCCAGGTTTTCAACAATCCGGCATTACATATGTCGAAGCGCTGCACGCCAAAGATCAATTCTTGAAAGAGTACATGCATTTGTGTTTCGGAGACTGTGATGCTTTGCATATCCCCGTTGCACGGGCACATATGCCCACAATCGCTGCAACAACTTCAGGCGATCTCGACAATGTTCTTCAGTCTATCAGTCAACTGACCTATACAAATCGGGCGATTAATTATTTAGGACTTCCTGCGATGAGTGTGCCCGCTGGCTTTTCAACACGCAAAATGCCTTTAGCATTTCAACTGGTGGGAAAACCCTTCGAAGAAAGTATCATCCTTAAAATTCCAGACGCGTATCAATGCGACATGGCTTGGCATCACGCGTGTCCCGCCATCCGCCCGACTTTGCTAAGCTGATGGATCTGTCATCAAAACTAGGCTATAAAACCTGCTGTACTCTGCGTGCATGACTAAATTAGCTCGACCGGGCTAGACTACCTTTAAGTTCCACATCACTTAGGATTTCATATGTCAAACGTAAAACAAAAAAGATTTCCCCAAGTCACACTTGAGACATTGCCACAAGATTCTCGCGGACTCGCACAAGAAATTTTGGATATTTCCAGTCTTGGTCTGGCAGGCCCCTACAACGTGATGTTGCGCAGTCCAATATTTGCAGATCGCATGAAGCGCTTACTCGACTATCTTAGATTCAATAACTCGCTGCCTATGCGTCTGAGTGAGTTTGCTATTTTGATCCAGGCTCGTCTCTGGAGTTCGCAAGTGGAATGGGTGGCGCATTATCCCATCGCCTTGCGTCATGACTTGCCCGCACATGTTGCAGATGATCTAAAGCAAAACATTCGCCCCCGCAATATGCAGCCTGACGAAGATGCTGTCTATGATGTCTGTATGAATATGAGTAAACATCACAAAATCAGTGAAGAACTATTTCAACATGCCAAAAAAGTACTTGGCGAACAGCAACTCGTTGATTTGATCGCTGTGAGCGGGACCTATGTGACGATTGCCATGCTGCTGAGTCTGGGCGAAGAACCCATTCCAGAGGGTAAAACCCTGCCCTTTCCAGAGGCCATCTAAGGTTCGTTCAATGTGTGTCGGCAACGTAAAGCGCCACAGGTGACTGCCCCGCCTGCCGACGCGCATGGACCTGCTCATAAGCACTTTCGATTGACCGCGCCAAATGCTCAATATCAAACAAGGGTGCGTGCATGCGATTGACGGCGAGTCGATCGCGCAATGCCTTGAGTTGAACTGGATTGGTCGCTAACTCAATCGCACGTGCTTCGAACGCTTGACCGTCCACCGTGATCAACTCTGGCAAATCAATCGCACGCAACAGGCTGGCTGCGACACGACTCGCAAACGCCTCACCCATACATGTCAGAACCGGAAGACCGACCCACAATGCGTCACTCGTCGTAGTGTGTGCGTTGTAAGGCAGCGTATCCAACAACAGATCTGCACATTTCTGGCGAGCCAAGTGTTGATCCATCGGTAACTTGGGAGCAAAGAAGAGTCTATCTGCACGCACGCCTCGATTGGTGGCTTCACGGCGAAGATTTTCCTCAGTTTGCGCACTCGCCTTTAACAGCCACAAGACACTTCCCGGAACAGCATGCAAGATCGACATCCAGTGATCAAATGTTTCAGGCGTGATTTTGAAATTATTGTTAAAGCAGCAAAAGACGAAGGCGTCTGCTGGCAAACCAACCTCAGCACGTGTAAAAACCTGAGAGGATACTGCTCGACGGCGATCGTTCGGTTGATAACTGTGAGGTAAATAAATCGCTTTTTCAGAAAAATACGGCTCGGACTCTGGCGTAATGATGGTTGTATCTGCGAGGATGTAATCCATGTACGGTGCACCCATCGTGCCGGGGTGACCGAGGTAGTTGATCTGAGTGGGTGCGACGCGTGCGGCAAAAACGCTGGGTCGACATCCTGTCGTCAACCCGCTTAAGTCAACGGCGATATCGAGCTCAAGCGCTCGCGCGCGCGCGACAACCTGGGCATCCGTTTCAGCTTTGACATCAATAAAATGTTCAAAGCTCCGCTCCAGACGCAGCCGCATTTCATCCCCCGTATTTGGGCCAGAGGAAAAGGCATAGATTTCAAACTTCGATCGATCGTGCGCCTCGAATAAACCCGCAATCAGTTGCGCAACAGGATGATGTCTAAAGTCAGCTGAAAAATATCCGATCCGCAAACGGTCCTTAGTCGCATACTTAGCAAACGGCAACGTCTGTTTGGGGGATGGATGAACGGTGCGAATCCAATTCTGTGCAGCGCGCTGCTGCAAGGCAGGATCAGCGGTCAGCGCAAGCAGTGGAAAAGGAAGGCTCGCCGGTTGATCATTTTTAACGGCCGCTACTAACGCCGCGAGTTGCTCTTGATAGTGGCACCAATCGCACATCTGCATATTGACATGCAGACGCGTACCGAGCAGATAGGGAATGTCTGGAGCCAGCGCAATCGCACGATCAAAGCTTTCCACGGCTTGTGCATGCTGCCCGAGCTCGTTTTGAGCGTTACCACGATTCATATAGGCTTGAGCATACTGAGGATCAATCTCAATCGCAGCAGTATGACTAGCAACGGCCTCCTCAAATCGTCCCATCATTCCTAAAGCATTTCCCCGGTTGTAGTGGGCAGCAGCATATTTTGGAGATAAGCGGATCGCGCGCTCATAACATTCAAGCGCCTCTGACCAACGACCTACTTGCTGAAGGAGATCTCCGCGATTGTTATGTACCTCGACATAATGCGGGTCAATCGCCAAGGCCTTGTCAAAGCAAACAAGCGCAGATTTGTATTTTTTTAGGTCTTGAAGCAAATTGCCATAATTATTGAGTGCTTGTGTCGCCTCAGGGTCAATTTTGAGCGCTTTGATGAACAGCGCCTCGGCGCGGTCGAGCTGTCCCGTTTGATACAGGAGCGTGGCGAGCATATGACAGGCGTCGAAATGATTGGGCTGCCATTTGAGAGCCCGCTCATACAAAACGCGCGCCTCTTTGAGCTCACCTTGCTGATGCAAGGCAAGCGCCTCTTGAAACCTGCCGTGCGCTTTCATGGCATCGACAGCTGATACCTCTTTACCCATTGACGCCATCGGATTAACGGTCTTTTTGCTTGATCTTTGTGTAGACCGTATTCACAACTGTCGCACGTACAGGTTCACTTAGTCCAGACGCTAGCTTGGGCGTTGAGGTGTCTTTTTTAGGTTTTTTAGCTTCTTTGTTGGTTTTTTGCTGGCCCTTAGCCATGATCATTCTCCGATAAATTAACGATAAACTAGTGTACAGGTCTCTCAGCAAAAAACCCAATGCTCACCATACTGTATGTTCCAGAATCCGAAGTTGAGGTCTCCGCTGTGCGCGCGCAAGGTGCAGGCGGTCAAAACGTCAACAAAGTTTCAAGTGCAATTCACTTGCGTTTCCATATTCCAAATTCAAGCCTACCCGCAGAGGTCAAGGTTCGACTGCTTGCGCTGAGAGATTCTCGAATTAACAGAGATGGTGCCGTCGTCATCAAAGCTCAGGCTTACCGCAGTCAGGACCTCAACCGTACCGATGCCTTTGCTAGACTGCACGATTTGGTCAATAGTGTCGCGCGCGCCCCAAAAACGCGCCATGCCACTAAGCCTACGTTTGGTTCTCGGCAGCGACGACTCGACACAAAACGTAAACATTCCGAAACTAAGGCTCTGCGCGGTAAATCCGCGCTATAACCATTGGGGTGATAATGGTCGAATCAAACGACAGGCAACGCACATGAATATTCCCCTATTTCCGCTCGGCTCAACGCTATTTCCAGATGGTTTATTGGCACTCAAAATCTTTGAAGTTCGCTACTTAGATATGACCAAAACGTGTTTTAAGCAGCAAAGTCCCTTTGGCGTGGTGAGTCTGACCGAAGGACCTGAAGTGCGCGTGCCGGGTCAAGACATTGCATTTGCAGATACCGGTACGCTCGCGCACATCACGGAGTTTGATGCGGTTCAACCTAGCTTGTTTATGCTGCGCTGCCGCGGTACCAGACGCTTCAAAATTTTAGAACGTAATGTCGGTCCCAATGGCGCATGGTCCGCTGAGATTGAGTTGATGGATGATGATCCGGAAGTTGATATTCCTCCCGAACTCACGCCAACATCTCAAGCACTCGCGCGCCTGATCACGTCTTTTGATGAGCAAGAAGTCGACCCTGCAGAAAGACCCTTTTATGAGCCGTTTCGTCTGAATGACTGCGGCTGGGTCGCGAATCGATGGGCAGAGCTGCTCAACATCCCTGCCTCACAAAAACAGCATCTTTTATCGATGGAAAACCCGCGCTTACGTCTGGATCTCATCCAGGAGATACTCGAAGAAATGGGGGCCTTTAAGCCCCCACGTTAATGGAATGACTGTGGCAAAGGCTGCGTCCAATCAGCCCTTGAGAGAAGCGCAAAACGCCTTGATACGCTCGCAAGCATCTTTCAAAATGTCGTCAGAGGTTGCGTAAGAAATACGGAAATAGGGGGCTAACCCAAACGCAGAGCCTGGTACGACAGCAACCATTTTTTCATCTAAAAGCGCATTGGCGAAATCAAAATCACTGTTGATGTTGACACCCTTCGGTGTGGTCTTACCAAGGGTGCCTGCACAGCTTGGGTAGACATAAAACGCGCCCTGTGGCTTCATACACGTGATGCCCTCACATTCATTGAGCAAGCCTACAACCATATCTCTGCGACGCTGGAAAATAACATTATGATCCGCGATGAAATCTTGAGGACCGTCAAGCGCCTCGAGTGCTGCGGCTTGGCTGATTGAGGATGGATTGGAAGTCGACTGGGACTGAATGGCGGACATGGCGCCAATCAACCAGCTCGGTCCATGACCATAGCCAATGCGCCAGCCCGTCATGCAATACGCTTTTGATACGCCATTGATCGTCAAGACTCGGTCAGCAATATCTGGAGCTACCTGCGCCAACGTCGCGAACTGTGCGCCATCAAACAAGAGCTTTTCATACATATCATCCACCATCACGAGCACGTTAGGATGTGCTTTGAGGACCTGTCCGAGCGCTTTTAAGTCGGCAGCAGTGTAGACCGAGCCCGTTGGGTTGGATGGAGAATTTAGGATCAACCATTTGGTGCGAGGTGTGATAGATTTTTTAAGCAACTCAGGTGTTAACTTGAAACCAACAGAGGCATCGCATTCGACAGATACGGACTTTCCGCCCGCTAGCAACACCATATCCGGATAGCTCACCCAATAAGGTGCCGGAATAAGCACCTCATCACCCTCACCAATTGTGGCGACCAGCGCGTTAAACAACACCTGTTTCCCACCCGTGCAAACAATCACGTCATCTGGATTGATGGTCATCGCGTGATCACGGAGAAATTTCCTGGCGATCGCGCGCTTGAGCTCCACGGTGCCATTGACCGCGGTGTAACGCGTTTGACCGCCCTTAATCGCCCGGATGGCAGCCTCGCAAATATTGGCGGGCGTGTCCATATCTGGCTCACCCTGCGCCAACGCAATCACGTCCATCCCTCGCGCCTTCATCGCCTTTGCATTATCTGTAATCGCCAGTGTGGGCGAAGGTTTGACTAATGACATTCGGGGCGAAAGTAACGCTGCACTCATGGTTAACTCCAGAAAAGTAGACGATTGGCGGGATGGCTCAAGCAGGCCCGCGCATAACCGGATAAATATAACCCAAGGCGCCCCGCGAAGGTCTGACGAAGACGCTGCGCCATTAATGATTGATGGATAATCGCGCTGGTATATCAAATTTTCCACAGAGCTTTGCTGACATGGTATCGTGCCAAAAAATAAGGAGTTCTTGACATGACCTTTACAATTAAACTCACTCGACGCGCATTATTAGGCGCACTTGTTTTAACGACAGGGTTGGGAACAAATGCATTCGCCCAAGCCAAATATCCTGATAAGCCCATCAAAGTCATCGTTGGCTTCGCTGCAGGCGGCCCAACCGACATCGTGGCGAGATTTGTTGGCGCCCGCTTGGAAAAAGTCCTCGGCCAACCGGTGATTGTCGAAAACAAGCCCGGCGGAGGCTCAAATATCGCCTCGGCGGAAGCCGCCCGTGCTAAACCCGACGGCTATACGCTGTTCTTGGGCACAATCGCCAACGCGACCAATATGTCTGTTTACAAAAATCTAAGTTACGACACTGAACGGGATTTCATTCCAATAAGCCAACTCGTTTCATCGCCAAGCGTGCTTGTCGTCAATAACGACCTGCCCGTTAAAAACTTGGCCGAGCTCATTGCTTACGCAAAAGCCAACCCAGGCAAATTGTCCTATGCGTCTTCAGGCGCAGGGGGTTCACCACATTTGGCCGGCGAAATGCTGAAACAGCGTGCGGGAATTGATGCCCTGCACATCCCATATAAAGGTGCGGCCCCCGCAATGAACGATGTCATGGGCGGCACGGTTTCGATGGGTTTCAAAACAGCCTCTGGCGTGACCAGCACTATCCAAGCGGGTCGTCTCAGACCGATTGCCATTGCCAGCAGTACACGCTTGCCACAACTGCCTAATGTACCGACGCTTGAAGAGCTCGGCTTTAAAGACTTTGAAGTGAGCTCATGGAGTGGCTTGTTCGCCCCTAAAGGCACCCCACCAGAAATCATCAGTACGCTTTCAAAAGCGCTCACTGAGATTTTCAGCTCTCCAGAGGTCCGTAAACAACTCGAAGGGATGGGAGCCATTCCAGTCGGCAGTACGCCTGATGAGTTCAAAAAGTACGTCCGCTCAGAAATCGAAAAATGGCGCGTCGTTGCCAAAACTGCAAAGATTGAACTTTAATCTCTTGCACTCACCTTCGTTAGCTGCAACACTTTCTTGACTGCGCCTCAGACACTTATTGCAAGGTCTGAGGCGTTTTTGCATAAGGGCATCTGAACAGCCCGCAAAACTGAGGAATTTGGCATGACCGCAGCAACCTCTCAGGACTCGATTCTTGAGCAAATAGCCGCAAAAATATGCGGCTTTGATTTATCCGCTATTTCGCCAGAAGCCTACCGCTTGGCAAAAACAGCGATCATCGATACTCTTGGTGTCACGATTGCAGGCGTGTCTGAACCTTGCACCACCCTGCTTCTAGATACCCCAGGCGTTGCCTCGGCACCCGGGACTTGCTCGATTTTAGGTACGCGCCTTCAGACCTCTGCCCTTGACGCGACCTTCATCAATGGCACAGCGTCCCACGCATTAGATTATGACGACTTCAGTCAGCCGATGGGAGGTCATCAATCCGCGCCTTTAGTCGCTCCACTCATGGCGCTTGCAGAAGAGCGCGGCCTGTCAGGTCTGCAACTCCTGCAGTCCTACATCGTTGGCATCGAAACAGAGATTCGTTTGGCGCGTGCGGTTAATTTTTATCATTACGATAAAGGCTGGCATCCCACCGCGACGTTGGGGGTGTTTGGTGCGGCGGCAGCAAGCGCTCATCTGCTTGGGTTAAATCCTCAACAAGTCACGACAGCGATGGCGATTGCGGCTTCGTTTGCATCAGGATTAAAAGCAAACTTTGGCACCATGGTGAAACCTTTACATGTCGGTCAATGCGCTCGCAATGGTCTGTTGGCCACCTTGATGGCCCAAGTTGGCTACGACGCCAACCCTGCTGCCCTTGAGCACAAACAGGGATTTTTTAACGCCTTTAACGGTCCGGGCAATTTCAATGCAGATCTGATTTTTAAAGACTGGGCCCACCCACTAGAGGTCCTCAGCCCAAGCATGGGTCTCAAACAGTTTCCTTGCTGTGGAAGCGCTATACCTGCGGTCGCCATGGCGTTACAACTGCGTCATGAGGAACCCGTGGAAATCACCAATATTGAAAAGATCGAAATTCTGCCGCATAAACGGCGACTGCCTCACACCGATAATCCTGATCCGCAAAGTCCACTTGCCGCAAAATTTTCTGTTCAATATGCGGTGTGTTTAGCGTTACTAAAAGGCGCGCCCAAGCTCAACGACTTTGAAGGCACTGCGCATTTTGATCCGGAAGTTCGCAAGCTCATGGCAAAAACGATTGCCCGCGAGCATCCTGATATGCCAGATGACTCTCCTGAACAATTTGGTGCCGAAGTTATCATCACGCTCAAGTCGGGCGTTCAGCTTGCTAGAAGAGTCAATAGCCTGATTGGTAGAGGGGGAGATAACCCACTTTCGACTGAAGAGCTTTGGGAAAAGTTTTCTGACTGCGCGCAACGGTCCTTGGACGCCCCCCTGATCCGCCCCCTTTTCGATACGCTCAATGCACTTGAAAACGTCAAGGATATTCGTCAGATTAGCGCGCTGATGCGATCCAACTGAACGCATACTCTGCACTGGATATTCGGTCTCTTATTATTTTTTAAATTTTAACGGTAACAATACAAATGGCGCACAACACACCTCAATACAGCCCATTGGGCAATAGTGGCTTAATGGTTCCACGTCTGTGGCTAGGCTCAATGATGTTTGGCGACCAAACGGACGAAACAGTGGCGCGAGAAATGGTCGCCGTCACCCGTGATGCGGGCCTCAATGCCATTGACAGTGCAGACAACTACGCAGGCGGCGAGTCCGAGCGTATTGTTGGAAAACTCATTGCTCAAGATCGCTCACGCTGGGTGCTCGCGACCAAGGTCGCCAATCCTATTGGCAAGGAACCCAACGACAAGGGTTTATCGCGCCGCTGGATTATGCAAGAGGTCGACAATAGTCTGAAACGTCTGAATACCGACTGGATCGATGTGTATTACATGCACAAAGATGATGAAACGACTCCGATTGAAGAAACGCTCTCGAGTTTTGCCCGCCTGATCGAGATGGGAAAAATCCGTTACTACGGCATTTCTAATTTCAGGGGCTGGCGTGTGGCACGTATGGTTGAAACAGCGCGTCGCATGGGCATCCCTCAACCTATCGTCTGCCAACCCCCTTACAGTGCCGTGACGCGATTGATCGAAACAGAAGTGATCCCGGCTTGTGATCATTATGGCGTAGGCGTTGTAGCCTATAGCCCTCTTGCGCGTGGTGTGCTGACAGGCAAGTACGATCCAAGCATCAAGCCAGATCCCGAGAGCCGTGCCGGACGGGGCGATCGCCGTATGCACCAGACTGAGTTTCGTCCTGAATCGCTGGAAATCGCCAACGCGCTCAAAGCGCATGCTCAGAGTCGTGGCTTGAGTCCGACACAATTTGCCATCGCCTGGGCATTAAATAATCGTCTGTTAAGCGGCGTCATAGGCGGACCGCGCACGCTTGATCAGTGGAAGGACTATATTGCAGCACTGGAGGTCAAACTCCTGCCGGAGGATGAGGCCCTCGTCGATCAACTGGTGCCCCCTGGCTATGCGTCCACGCATGGTTTTGTGGATCCTCAATATCCCATTAAAGGCCGCAAACCGCGTTAAGCCTCTTCTTGGCGCCGTTAGACAGGTCACCAGACTGACTGGAGACCTGTTTTGCGGTGATAATGAGCGCTTGGTCATCAAGGTTTCTTGCACATGAACACGCGCGATATCGTTATTAAAAGTACCACCTATTTGCGTGGTCCGAACATCTGGACCTACTGCGCCATTATCGAAGCGGTCATCGATATCGGTGATCTCGAAGACAGCCCCTCCAATACCGTTCCAGGTCTCTACGAACGTTTGACAGACTGGCTACCAAGTTTGGTCGAGCACCGATGCAGCCCGGGGGTGCGAGGCGGATTTTTGATGCGCCTCAAAGAAGGTACGTGGCCTTGCCACATTTTGGAGCACGTCACGCTTGCCCTTCAAGATCTGGCAGGTGTACCTGGCTATGGCTTTGGTCGCGCTCGTGAAACAGAAGAGCGTGGCGTCTATAAAGTCATGGTCAGCGGCTGGGAGGAAAAGGTCACGCTCGCCGCACTCTACATGGGTCGCGATCTCGTAATGGCCGCGATTGATGATCTGCCCTATGACCTTGAGGGTGAGCTTGAAAAACTCAGAGATCTTGCACAAGATCTTTGTCTGGGTCCAAGTACCGCGTCGATGGTGCTCGCCGCGGACGAACGCACAATCCCTGCCATTCGGCTAAGCCAGGGCAACCTGGTGCAATTTGGCTACGGCGCCAAACAACGAAGGATCTGGACTGCTGAAACGGATCAGACCAGCGCAATCGCGGAGACTATTTCACGTGACAAGGGTCTCACCAAAGAGATTCTCGAAACGTGTGGCGTGCCCATTCCAAATGGCAGAGCCGTCGACAGCGCTGCGGATGCTTGGGAGGCTGCGCAAGATCTCGGTTTACCCGTGGTGGTCAAACCCGTTGATGGCAATCATGGACGTGGAGTGTTTATAAACCTTGAGACCCGCTTAGAGATCGAGGCCGCCTACGACGTTGCTGTGGACGAAGGATCCGGCGTGTTAGTTGAACGCTTTATTCGTGGTAACGAACACCGACTGTTGATTGTCGGAGGCAAACTCGCCGCCGCGGCAAAGGGACAAACCGCAAGCGTGGTTGGGGACGGCAAACAAACTGTATTGGAACTGATTGCCAGCCAAATCAACTCCGATCCACGTCGGGGCCGCGGTGAAGATCAACCGCTCAACCCTGTTCGGATCGACTCTGCCGCACGGCTTGAATTGACCCGACAAGGCTTTGATGCCAAGAGCGTCATCCCGCTCGGCCGTGAGGTCCTGATTCAACGCAATGGTAACGTGGCGTTTGACTGCACCGACGAGGTCCATCCTGACGTGATTGCGATGGCTGCTTTAGCAGCTAAAGCGGTCGGGCTTGATATCGCAGGTATTGATTTGGTTGCAGAAGATATCTCGAAACCCCTCCATGCGCAAGGCGGTGCGATTGTTGAAGTCAATGCAGGTCCTGGCTTACTCATGCATCTCAAGCCTGCAGAGGGCCTCTCTCGACCCGTCGGTCAGGCGATCATCGATCATATTTTTCCTGCGCACGAAAACGGCATTATTCCTTTAGTTGGCGTCACCGGTAGTCACGGGACAACCCGCATTGCACGCTTAACTCAGCATATTCTGAATGCACATGGTTGGCGTACGGGCTTGGCAAACACCGAGGGACTCTCTGTGGGCACACGTCAGCTTTTCAAAGGCAATGCTGCAAATTGGCACCAGGCCAGACGCTTGCTGCTGAACCGCGAAGTTGAAGCCGCTGTGATTGAAAACGACGGGATGGAAATCCTGACAACAGGACTTGCCTATGACCGTTGTTCAGTCGGGGTTGTGACGGACATCGCTTACTCGGGCGTATTTAAGCAACCCGAGGTGGCCTATCACGCCTTTGAAACAGCTGAAGATTTGATTAAGGTATACCGCTGCCAAATCGATGTGGTCTGGCCGCATGGTGTGGGGATTCTCAATGCGGACGATGCCAACGTTGCGACCATGGCGCAATACTGCGATGGCACCATCACTTTTTATAGCGTGCATTCTGACTCGCCCGTGGTCGCTGCGCATCGCGCCGAGGGTAAGCGCGCTGTTTTTCTTGAGCAAAACCTTGTTGTACTTGCCGATGGTGCGTCGCAGCAACCTCTTGCATCCCTATCAGACCTCAAGCTTTCAGAAAATCCTCAAAACGCATCCTCAACCGGTGAAGTGTTAGCCTCAATCGCTGCCGCTTGGGCGCTCGGCATTTCTCGAGAGGTTATCAAGGGCGCCGTACGATCTTTTGCGTAAGAAATCGGTAAACTATGTGAACTGTTTTTACAAACTGAATTTCTCTGAGGTCTCGCCAATATGACTGCTCGTACTGTTTGCCATCGTCTGAACGTCGCAACACCTTTGTATCAATTTATCGAAACAGAGGTGCTGCCAGGCTCGGGAGTCGACAGTGCGAGTTTTTGGAAGGGCTTTGATGCACTGGTGCATGACCTGACACCTATCAATACTGCTCTGTTGGCAGAGCGTGATCGTCTGCAAACAGAGATGGACAGCTGGCACCGCACCCACCCCGGACCGATTCAAGACATGCAGGCCTATCGTGCCTTCCTGACAGACATCGGTTACCTGGCGCCTGTGCCGGCTCACGCTCAAGCCACTACGACAAACGTCGATGCAGAGTTGGCGCTTCAGGCCGGCCCGCAACTTGTAGTGCCGGTGCTCAACGCACGTTATGCCTTGAATGCCGCGAATGCCCGTTGGGGATCCCTTTACGACGCACTGTACGGCACGGATGCGATTGCAGAGACAGACGGCGCCACCCGAGCAGGCGGCTATAACCCGATTCGTGGCGCCAAAGTGATCGCCTTTGGTCGACAGTTTCTCGATCAATCCGCCAAACTCGCGAAAGGCTCGCACGCAGACGCGAAGTCTTACACCGTCAAAGATGGGCAACTCGTTGTCACGCTTAAGGACGGCTCTGTCACGGCCCTGGCGACGCCAGAAAAGTTTGTCGGCTACCAAGGCGCTGCGACCGCACCCTCCTCTATTTTGCTCATCAACAACGGCTTGCATATCGATATTCAGATCGATGCAAGCAAAGGGATTGGCAAAGACGACCCCGCAGGTGTCAACGACATCGTGCTCGAATCCGCACTCTCCACCATTCTCGATCTCGAAGATTCCGTCGCCGTCGTCGATGCTGACGACAAGGTGCTTGCCTATCGCAACTGGCTCGGCATCCTGAAAGGCACGCTCGTTGAAAGTGTCACCAAAGGTGGCAAGACGTTTGATCGCACCCTCAATCAGGATCGTCATTACACAGCGGCTGCGGGCGCCAAGCACGCCAAAGATGGCGTAGTAACCTTGCATGGCCGCTCCTTGCTGTTTCTGCGTAACGTGGGACACTTGATGACCAATCCCGCCATTCTCGATGGTAACGGTCAGGAGATTTTCGAAGGTATCCTGGATGCCGTGGTGACTGTCACGATTGCGCTGCATGATCTCAAACGCAATCAAGCGCATAAATATGGTAACTCACGCACAGGCTCTGTCTACATCGTCAAACCAAAAATGCATGGTCCTGCCGAAGTCGCTTTTGCCAACCAACTCTTTGGTCGCGTAGAGGGCATGCTCGGTCTGGCGCCCAATACCGTCAAGCTTGGCATCATGGACGAGGAGCGCCGCACGAGCGTCAATCTCAAGGCATGTATCAATCAAGCACCTGCGCGTGTCGCCTTTATCAATACAGGCTTTTTGGACCGTACTGGTGACGAAATGCATACCGCGATGCATGCGGGTCCGATGATTCGCAAAGGCGACATGAAATCCAGCGCTTGGTTGTCGGCTTATGAACGCAGCAACGTATTGACAGGCTTAGCCTGCGGACTGCGTGGACGTGCGCAGATCGGTAAAGGGATGTGGGCGATGCCAGATCTGATGGCAGCGATGCTGGAACAGAAAATCGCCCACCCCAAAGCCGGTGCGAATACTGCCTGGGTTCCCTCCCCAACTGCCGCGACTTTGCATGCCCTGCACTACCATCAAGTTAGCGTAGCAGATGTACAAAGCGAACTTGAAAAAATCGACGCGCCTGCTGAAATCGATCGACTGCTGAATGACATTTTGCAAGTCCCCGTGGCCGTCAAACCCAACTGGAGTGCAGCTGAGATTCAGCAAGAGTTGGATAACAACGCGCAAGGTATTCTGGGCTATGTGGTGCGCTGGATCGATCAAGGTGTGGGCTGCTCAAAAGTCCCCGACATTCATAACGTAGGACTGATGGAAGACCGCGCGACGCTGCGCATTTCCAGTCAGCATATCGCCAACTGGCTGTTACACGGCATTGCGACTGAAGCCCAAGTGCACGAGACCTTGCAGCGCATGGCCAAAGTCGTGGATGGTCAAAACGCCGGAGATCCTCTCTATCAGCCGATGGCACCAAATTTTGAAAACTCCTACGCCTATCGTGCCGCACGTGACTTGGTCTTCAAGGGTCTCGAGCAACCGAGCGGCTACACAGAACCTCTGCTGCATGCATGGCGCCTCAAGGTCAAGGAAAAACAATGAACGCTCCCGTCCCGATGCTCGATACCGCTCAAGTCCTGACCTCTGTGAGTCAAGCGTGGGACGACGATCTGGTGGGTCAACTCAGCGACTATATCGAGATTCCCGCCAAATCACCCGCCTTTGATACCAACTGGGCACAGGCAGGTTATTTGGACAAGGTCATTGAGCGTACGGCCGCCTGGATCGAGGCGCAAAAAGTCGCGGGTCTCAAGCTGGAGATTATTCGACTGCCTGGTCGCACACCCGTCCTGTTTTTTGAGGTGGCGTCTACGCGCTCGCAAAGTGCGAATAGTCAGACGGTCTTGATGTATGGTCATCTGGATAAACAACCGGAGTTTGATGGCTGGCGCAATGGCCTCGGCCCTTGGACACCCAAGTATATTGATGGCAAGTTATATGGCCGTGGTGGTGCGGATGATGGCTACGCAGCTTATGCTGCTATCACAGCCATCCAGGCACTCAAAGAACAAAAGCTTGCCCACCCGCGTATCGTGGGTTTGATTGAAACCTGCGAAGAAAGTGGCTCACCAGATCTGCTGCCCTACATCGATGTGTTGAAAACACGGCTGGGCGATGTTGGGCTGGTGATTTGCCTGGATAGTGGTGCAGGGAATTACGACCAACTCTGGCTCACGACAAGCTTACGCGGCATGGCGGCCGGTGTACTGAAGGTGGAGATTTTGACTGAAGGGATCCACTCAGGCGACGCGTCTGGTCTGGTGCCCTCTAGTTTTCGAATTATGCGCCATGTGCTGGATCGTCTAGAAGACAGTGAGACGGGTCGACTGCTACCCAAGAGCTTTCATTGCGAGATCCCAGCCGAGCGTCTGGCTCAAGCGCAAGCAACGGCAGACATCTTGGGTGATGCCATCTACAAACGCTTTCCCTGGGCCCATCATGATTGTGGTGGCTCAAGTTTGGTGGCGCTCCCTACAACACTCGACCCGGTCGAAGCGCTGATTCGTCGCACTTGGAAACCGACCTTGAGTGTTACGGGTGCAGAAGGCTTTCCAGCACTCAAAGATGCTGGCAACGTGCTGCGTCCCTACACCGCCTTTAAACTCAGCCTAAGACTGCCTCCACTGATCGATGCGGCGGCGGCCGTAGCAGAACTCAAAACACTGCTTGAGGATAATGCCCCCTATCAAGCTAAGGTCACCTTCCATTCAGAAAGCACATCAAGTGGTTGGAATGCGCCAGGTACGGCTCCCTGGTTTGAGCAGGCGCTCAATGATGCCAGCCTGGCACACTTTAAAGCCCCTGTCGGCTTTATTGGTCAAGGTGGCACGATCCCGTTGATGAAACTGCTCAGCACGGGCTTTCCCAAAGCACAAATGATGGTCTGCGGCGTACTCGGACCGCAGTCTAATGCGCACGGGCCCAATGAGTTTCTGCATGTCCCCTATGCCAAGAAACTCACGGCTGCTGTGGCACAGGTCATCGCCCAGGTGCCTGAGCGATAAGGAGTAGTGGTGACCTGCAATATTTGTTGCCTGGTCAATGCATAAACGGCTGGCTTGACATGCCTTCGTGTGGTGAGTACAACTGAGACTTGTCTCATCACACTGCATATACCTTCTCATGGCACACACAGGTTCCCTCATTATTCGTCACGGCACCATTGTCGATGGCACAGGCGGCAAGCCGTTCGTTGGTGACATCAAAATCGTCGATGGTCTGATCACAGAAGTTGGTCAAGTGACGGGCAGAGCCGACCAAGAGATTGATGCCAAGGGCATGCTCGTGACGCCTGGTTTCGTCGACATTCACACCCATTATGATGGTCAGGTGACTTGGAGCAACAAGGTGGCCTCCTCTTCGCAGCTAGGTGTGACCACTGTTGTGATGGGAAACTGCGGTGTGGGTTTCGCCCCCTGCAAACCAGAAGATCGCGACATCACCATGAAACTCATGGAAGGTGTCGAGGACATTCCGGGTGTGGTGCTGCAAGAAGGCCTGCCTTGGAATTGGAATACATTTCCAGAGTATCTCGATGCGTTGGAAGCGCGCGCGTTTGACATTGATGTGGCTACACAAATCGGCCATGCGCCACTGCGTATTAACGTCATGGGCGATCGAGGCGCCAAGCGTGAGCCCTCGACCGAAGCTGATCGTGCTCAGATGACTGCACTGGCCGTCGAAGCGATCAAGGCCGGTGCCTTAGGGTTTACAACCTCCAGAACCATTTTGCATCGAAGCAGTGATGGAAATCCTACGCCTTCACTGGGTGCCGCTGAGGGTGAACTGACCGCCATCGCGAAAGGTCTTGGCGAGGCGGGTCTTGGCGTGCTTCAGCTCGTCACTGACTTTGATGATGTCGACGAAGAGTTTGCCATGTTGCGCCGAATTGTCGACACCTCGGGTCGTCCACTTTCACTTACGCTTCTACAACACGAGCATTTACCCGATCGCTGGCGGCGTGTGATGGAACATATGCATGCCGCGACCGATGCAGGTTTAAAAATGAAGGCTCAGGTGGGTGCCCGTCCGGTCGCCTTGATTCTGAGCTTTGCGCTTTCACTCTGCCCTTTCACGCAACTGCCGAGCTTTGAAGCCTTGCGCGACCTGAGCCCCGAGGAGCGTCTGAAAAAACTGCGTGACCCGCAGGTTCGCGCCAAGATTTTGTCCGAAGAGCATGGCGAGGCCATGTACAAGCGCCGCGTGGCGAATTTTGACAACCTCTACCCACTTGGTGATCCACCAGACTACGAGCCCAAGCCAGAGGACAGCATCGCAGCACGTGCGGAGCGCGCAGGCGTGGATCCCACCGCTTTCGCTTATGACTATTTACTAGAAAACGATGGCACAGCAATGCTTTATCGCCCGCTCTATAACTACGCGGATCGCGACCACGAAGTGTTACGAGAAATGCTGATGGATCGTGATACGGTGCCCGGCCTGAGTGATGGCGGCGCGCATTACGGATATATCTGCGATGCGAGTTTTCCAACCTATCTGCTGACGCATTGGGCGCGAGATCGTAGCCGCGGAGAGAGAATGCCACTCGAGCTCTTGGTGAAATGGCAATCGCAGGACACCGCCGCAACCGTTGGACTGAACGACCGTGGCATCTTGCGTCCAGGTTACAAGGCTGACGTCAACATTATTGATTTTGAAGGACTTAAGCTTCACGCACCTAAGATCGTTTACGACTTACCTGCAGGCGGCAGGCGTTTGGGTCAGACAGCTGAGGGTTTCCGCGCCACCATCGTGTCAGGTGTAGTGACTTACAAAGATGGAACACCCACAGGAAACTTACCGGGCAAGCTTGTTCGGGGTGCACAAAAGGCGCCTGTTGTTGCGTAAATATAAAAAGACCTCAAGGATTCAGCTTGAGGTCTGGGTAGAGTCGAGCTTCTTATCGGCTCTAAGCTTTGAAGCGCGCGTAGACTTGACCGAACGGACCAAAATCTGCGGTCATCGTGTCACCTGCCGCAACGGGAACCGGTACCACGCAAGTACCCGTCATGACCACCTCGCCGGCTTTGAGCTGTTGTCCTTGAGATAACAATTCATTGGCGAGCCAGGTCAATGCTATGCGTGGGTCTCCTAGGACGTTGGCACCGCTTCCGGTCGCCACAATTTTGTTGCCACGGCGGACAGTCACCGCACGTTGACTCAAGTCTGTATCACGCCATTGATCGGGCGCGCGCGGTCCCAACACCACGTAGCAGGCACAAGCAAAATCAGCGATGAGCTGTGCTTCACCCGCACCCACAAAATCGATATAGCGAGAGTTAGGTACCTCGATCGCGATATGTAAGCCATCGACACACTCCATCACCTGTGACAGGGTGAGGGGCTGATCTGCACGACCCGCAACAGTTGCAAGCTCTCGACCCACATCGCGTCCCATTAAAAACGCAAACTCTGCTTCGATCACGGACATGTAATTGTGCGCGAGAGGTAGCTCGCTGTTATCCGCCAAACAACGGGAAGCGGACAAGCGTCCGGCCAACGGTCCGCTTACACCAATATGTTGTTGGCCTGCCAGACTGGTGGCGGCGATTTTCCAGCCGAGTGCAGATTCACCTGTCGCCTCAAACAGCGCGCGTTGAATCTGATAGCCCTCTGTGCGGCTCGTCGGACGACACTGAGGTGCCAGACCATCGATGCGTGCGTGTCCTTGCCAGGCAGGCAGCAGTTGCGCCACAGCCTGATTCGTTTGTTCTATCTTCATGGGGAATTAACCGCCCTCGATTCGAGGTATGAAAAACACTTCAGCATCTGCAGGAATAATCTGCGTGTAAACCACTTCGTGGATGACGCCATTGACGGCCAGTGAAGTTTCCTCTTCGAGGTGCTCACCTAAACCAGGATATAAACGGTCCATGGCGCTAATCACGCCACGAACCGTTCGTGCTGCAATTTCAAACTCACGTATGCCGTCGGTATAACGCCGACTAAAACCGCCGGTCAACATGACCCGGACGGTTTGAGGTGCAACGGCTTGCGTGTCGGTTTCCACTTGAGCCTACGCTTGCGCCTCAGTCTTAGACTGCATCAATCGCCGCGAGCACTTTGTGAGGTGCCATCGGCAATTCAGTCAGACGCTTGCCTGTTGCTTGCTGAATCGCATTCGCAATCGCAGCCATAGGAGGCACGATGTTTGCTTCGCCAACACCTTTGACACCATACGGGTGATTCGGGTTAGGCACCTCAACAAGGATCGCTTCAATCATCGGCAGGTCTGAGGCAACAGGAATACGGTAATCGAGGAAACCAGCGTTCGCTAGTCGACCTTGTTTGTCGTAGATATATTCCTCATTCAGTGCCCAACCGATCCCCTGCACCACGCCGCCATGGATTTGGCCTTCGCAGTACTTTGGATGAATGGCGCGACCGACGTCTTGGGCGGCAACAAAGCGTAAGATCTTGACAGCGCCTGTTTCCGGATCAACTTCGACATCGCAAAATTGTGTCGAAAAGCCAGGCGCCTGACCGCCGGCATTGACAGCCGCTTCGGTCACGATCGGTCCACCCGTCACAGCACGCTTGGCAGCGATTGCTTTGAGAGACAAGGGCTCAAACTCGCCCACACTCTTGTCAGCAGGCTTGGCAAAACCGTCTTCCCAGACCACGCCTTTGACATCAACGTCCCACATAATAGAGGCACGCAGTCGCAACTGTTCAATAATTTTGTTGCAGGCTTCAACCACGGCAAGACCGGTCGCAAACGTCACACGTGACCCACCAGTGACATGGTTGTAACCAATCGAGGCGGTATCTGCCACTGTTGAGCGCACAGAAGCGTAAGGCACACCTAAGGTCTCGGCAGCCATCAAGGCCATCGAAGCACGCGAACCACCCACGTCCATGCTGCCTGTTGCAAGCACAACAGTGCCATCTTCGTTGATATGGATCGACGCAGTCGATTCGCCACCACCGTTGAACCAGAAACCAGAAGCGACACCACGTCCCTGATTTTTGCCTAAGGGTTTGTTGTAATCAGGATGGTCAAGCAATACCTGAATTGTCTCAGCAAAGCCATCGTGCGAATGCTTGGGACCGTAGGGCGTTGGCGACCCCGCTTTGACTGCGTTTTTCAGGCGAAGCTTTAAAGGATCCATGCCGATTTTCTGCGCCAAAATATCCAGGACGCTTTCAACGCCGAACGCAGAAATAGGTGAACCTGGTGCGCGATATGCAGCAGA
Organism: Bordetella parapertussis; assembly: GCA_945862495.1. GTDB lineage: Bacteria > Pseudomonadota > Gammaproteobacteria > Burkholderiales > Burkholderiaceae_B > Zwartia > Zwartia parapertussis_G. Next base: position 24,311 of record CAMAYM010000033.1, read on the forward strand.
TTTTGGACGATTACTGACAACATCAAAACCCACAGAGCGCACGTTGGGGATAATGTAAGGCGCAAATGCGCACATGGCAGCATTCATCACAGGGGAGCCCGGAAAGGCACCCGCCTGAAGCTTAAACACGCCATCTGCCGCCACGAGCGTACCGTCTTTTTTAACGCCGATCTTGACAGTCATTGATCCGCCAGAGGTCGGACCTGTGGCCTTGAACACATCTTCACGGCTCATCATAATTTTGACGGGATGACCCGTCTTGCGCGAGAGCGCCACAGCAATAGGTTCGACATAGACCACAGTCTTGCCACCAAAGCCGCCACCGATTTCTGCGGGATGCACCACCAAGTTACCGATCTCCATGCCCAACAGCTTGGCTGTGTAAGCACGCACCACAAAGTGACCTTGACTGGCCGACCACAACTCACACTGACCATCGGCTCCATAGCGTGCCAAGCAGGAGTGCGGCTCGATATATCCTTGGTGCACGGCGGCCGTTTTGAAGCTCATCTCAACGATTTCATCGGCCTCTGCGAAGCCCGCATCTAAATCACCAACTTTAAACTCAAGGCGCTTTGTGATGTTGGAAGGCTTAGTCGGCGCGGGTTCGACGCCGCGCGTGATCATGTCTTCGAACAGCACAGGCGCATCAGGGTGCATGGCCTCATCCACATCAATGACGTGGGGCAAGACTTCGTAGTCAACTTCGATCAGGGCGATCGCTTCAGCGGCGATCGCGGCCGTCGTTGCCGCAACAGCCGCAATCGCATGACCTTCGTACAGCGCTTTTTCACGCGCAAGAATATTCCGGGTCATGTGCCAATAGTTCACTGC
>CAMAYM010000034.1 GCA_945862495.1 Bordetella parapertussis
CTAGCGCAACCGAATGCTCTTGCGTCGCAGCTTGAGCTAAAGGCGCGAGTGTGTTGAGTAAGGTCGATTTGCCCATGGCGCTCTGACCAAGCAGCAGAGAAGTTTTGTTTTTAAGTAGCGGCAATACTTGCGTCAAAACACTGACAGGATCGCGCGCGCAAATTTCAATGATCGGCACGCCAAGTAAACGAAAGGGTGCAAGCCTTTCTTGCGCCGCAGGCATACCGGCGAGCAGATCGACTTTGTTCAGTAGGATGACGGGAGCGATGTCGGCAGACCACGCGCCAGCCAAAGTGCGACCGAGTAAATCATCCGAAAAGGCCGGCTCAACTGCGATAACAATCAATATTTGATCGACATTCGCGGCAAACTGCTTGCTGCGTGATTCGTCGGAGCGGTATAAAAGATTTTTGCGCTCCAGAATCGATTCAAGCGCACCTTCGTCCTGACCTTGCCGGGAAATCGCGACATAGTCACCCACGGCCGCATCATTTTTTTTACCTCTGGGAAAGCACTTGATTAAAGTGCCTCCCTCGACTTCAACGCTGTAGTGCCGACCGTGGGCTGCGATGACGCGCCCATGCAGACGTTCTGTCATGACGCCAACAGTTGACGAATACGCATCGCAACGGGTGGATGGCTGTCGTAAAAAGCCGAGTGAAGAGGATCGGGCGTGAGGGTTGACGCATTGTCGTCCACGAGCTTGATCAGTGCGGATACAAGCTGATCAGCTGAGCTTTGATCGCTGGCAAAGCGATCCGCTTCAAATTCATCTTTGCGTGAAAACCAGCTAAACAATGGCGTGAGACCAAAGGTAAAAACGGGTACCACCATAAAGAACAAAATAAGCGCCATGGCGTCATTACGTCCGCCTAGTTGTGGCACAACGCCAAGGTCTGTGTAGAACCAGACTTGCTGCGCGAGCCAACCAAGAATGGCAAAAAAGATCAGTGATCCAGCAAAGTTGAGTGCCAGACGCTTAAAGATGTGATTGTGTTTGAAATGACCTAACTCGTGTGCCAACACAGCGATGATTTCATCTGCGCTCAAGCGGGCGAGTAAGGTGTCGAAAAATACAATGCGACGGGCGCGACCAAAGCCCGTGAAATAAGCATTGCCGTGGGCGGATCGCTTGGAACCATCCATCACAAACAGACCGTTCAGAGAGAATCCACAACGCTGTGCCAGTGCCTGAATTTGTTGTGCAAGCACCTGGTCTTCGAGGGGGGTAAATTTGTTGAAAAGCGGTGCAATCCAAGTGGGGAAGATGAACAGAACCAAGAGGTTAAACACTGACCAGAGTCCCCACGCCCATGCCCACCAGAAATCACCTGCCTCAGCCATCAGCCATAGCACTGCAGCGATCAGAGGTAAGCCGAGTATGGCGCCGATCAAAATGCCTTTGATGGAGTCCGCGACAAAGAGCTTGGGTGTCATGCGGTTAAAACCAAACTGCGCCTCAAGCTTGAATTGACGGTAAATGGAAAAGGGTAGGCCTAGCGCGCCAAGCAAGGATATGACCGCCACAATCAAGAGCACCTGACGCAATAAGTCATGTGTTGTGAGTGCGCTGACCCACAGATCGATGTGCTGTAGTCCTCCGAGCAAAGTCAGCCCCACTAGAATGAGGGCGTCAAACACCAGCTCAATCATTCCCAAGCGTACCTTAGCGGCAGTGTAGTCTGCCGCGCGCTGGTGGCTGGTCAGTCCAATACGTGAGGCAAACTCGGGCGGAACCTCTGCGCGATGACTGACAACATGCCTAAGCTGGCGGCTCGCCAGCCACAGACGGGTGCCGATCGTTGCAAGTAAAAAAGCAATAAAAAGTATCGTAAGCATGGGTCAGGTGGGCCTTATGACAGCATGTGAGAAAATCACGTTTTAATTGGATTGATTATATGGCTAACCCCTCCTCTCAGAAAGCATCTCCCCAAACTCCAAAAACAGTCCTTAATGAGTTCCGCCTCGTGTGGCTCGACATGGAAATGACCGGGCTGGATCCTGAGAAAGAGCGCATTATCGAAGTCGCTGTTGTGGTCACGGAGCCTGACTTGACGATTGTGGCAGAGGGACCGGTACTGGTCATTCATCAGCCGGACGCGTTGCTTGATGCGATGGATAGCTGGAATCGCTCCACCCATGGCAAAAGCGGCCTGACAGATAAGGTGAAAGCGTCTACGTTGACCGAAGCACAAGCCGAGGACCAACTCATTGCGTTTCTCGCCCAGCATGTGCCTGCTGGTAAGTCTCCACTTTGCGGCAATACGGTCAGTCAAGATCGACGTTTTATGTTTAATTACATGCCAAAACTCGAGCAGTTTTTTCACTACAGAACAGTGGACGTGAGCACCATCAAAGAGCTCGCTCGCCGTTGGCGACCCGAGTTATTGAAAGGCTTTGAAAAACGCAGCAAGCACGAAGCACTTGCTGACATTTATGAGTCCATCGATGAGCTCAAGTATTACCGTGAGACGTTCATCAAACTCGCTTAAAGCCTTTGATGATGTGGCGGTACCAGCCCTGCAATAAGACAGCGGATATAGCGAGACCAATCGTGGCCATCAGCCACATACTGCCTGCTCCGACGGGAGAGCCGGCCAATAGCTGATTACGCAGGGGTTCGATGAGGCCCTTGCCCGGACCAAAGCCTAGCCACCAGCCTCCGAGCAGTCCGACGACCATTAAGGCAAACGTCTGCAAGCACAGCGGGACGACGGCAACTTTATGTGCACGCAACAGATAACTATTGATACATTGCATCGCATCGACCACGTGAAAGAAGGGGAGCAGTGCTAGCAACGATAACGCGATCGTGGCAACAGCAGGATCCGTGGTGTAGAGCGCCACGATCGTATCGCGTCCAAAGTAAAGACCGCACGCGGTAATGAGCGCACCACCCAGACCAATCACTAAGCCCATCATACTGATGCGATGTGCTTGGTGCATTTGTCCCGCTCCAATCGCCTGTGCGGCTAAAGCGGCTGTTGCCACACCAATTGCCATTGGCATCATATAAGCAAGCGCCGCGAGGTTAGAGGTAATCTGATGGCCCCCAATAACCGCAGTGCCTTCTTGGGCGACCAACAGAGCCATAAAGGTAAAAGCGCTCACTTCAACAAGGTAAGAGGCCCCCATCGGGATACCGAGGCGCAAAATGCTCCAGAGTTCTGTCCATTGAGGACGTCCCAACTTTAAGTGAAACTGTTTGAAAAAAGGCGTACGTGTCACGATCCACAGTCCGATTGCAAGATTGATCCAAAACACAATCGCGGAGGAAATCCCTGCTCCAGTGGCACCCAAAGCCGGTAAGCCCCAATTGCCAAAAATCAGTAACCAGTTGAACAGTATTTTGAGAGCAATGCCGACTAAGTTGATCGCCATGATGAGCTTAGGACGAGATACTGCGTTCGCGAGGGAGTAGACCGTTCGAAACATCAGCGCGGCGGGTAAGGCGCAGGTCAAGGCAAGCAGGTAACTTTTGATGTTTGCGCGAACAAGGGGATCGATATCGCCGGAAAAACTCAACCAGACATCTGGAAACAGCAGCACAGCACCACCGACCACAGAGAGCAGTAGCGAAACCCAGATACCTTGACCCCATGTTTGCCCGACACGTTCAAGTTGGCCTGCGCCAACAAATTGCGCCTGGATGGGAATCAGCGCATGCATGACACCAGTAAGTCCGATAAATACCGTGATGTAAATCGAAATAGACAATGCCATCGTGGCGAGATCAATGGGGCCTGCATGGCCTGTCATCGCAGTGTCTAGTACACCAAAGGCCATGCTGGCCCACTGGCTGATTAAGATTGGCCAAGCCTGCTTAAAAATGGCGCGCAGCGTGGCACCAAAAGAGCGTGGTGAAGTGTCGACAACGCTCATTGCTTGGAAAGACGCAGAATGCGGTAGCGATCAAAACGGTCAGCGCCGCGTGAGCCTTGCCACAAGACCTCGGCGTTATCGCTAAAGCCGGCCTCACCATTTTCAAGTTTTTTCTGCGTTGTTTGCTGCAAAACAAATGGACATTTCGTGTCGTAAACCAACTCAATTTGATCAAATACGTACAGCGAAGCACGCGGGCCGAGCGCGAGGCCTTGCTCTCGCAAACATGCCAGCTCGCCGGGCGTTGCAGACAATCCTTCAAGCGTTTGTCGAATTTCTGCTGACATCGGTCGATAGCTACGAACGTAGTCCACGGCAGGAAGCCAGAGTAATATCAGCATGATCCAAGTTATGGTCAAGCCACCCGCCGCCAAAAGAGAGCCCCGCCACAACGCATTTGGGTTTGCTCTGATCCGCCATAGGATCATTGCGCACCAGCAAAGCGTGCAGACTATTGCAAGAACAACCGCCCACCAAACGATTTGCGGCTCGTAGCCGACAGTTAGACGGGCAATGTTCAGAGATATTTGTTTGGGGATGCCGAAGTGGAGCGCAAACCAGCCAATCCATACACACGCCACCGTGACGGAAAAGCACATTAGGGCAAACCAATCTAGCGTATTGATGACACCTCGGCGCATCGTGGGAATCGCAAATGCGGCCAGAACGGCGAGAGGACACACAAATAAAACGTACTCAGCCTCATCGGATTGAGGTGAAATCATCAGGGACAGAATCGCAGCCAAGACGAGCGAGAGTGGAGTCCAAATGTGGGGTGCTGTGGTCCAGCGTCGCCATTGCCAGAGCGCTAAAAACGCCAGAGGCCATGTTGGCCAGAGAAACCATGGCAAATCACGCAGAGGACGCACGGCATTTTCATACTCGGGTAAACCAAAACTGAGCTGGTTCCAGTACAGCCACGCCTTCATCCACTCAGGATGAAGACGCATGGTCGGAATCCACCAACTTGCAATCAACACGCTTGCCAACACAATTGCAGCCAACGCGTGGTATCGCGAGGGCCACAGTACCGAGCGTCTTTGAAAGGCAATCGGTAGTGCGAGTAAAAGTGGAATAAGACCGGGCCAGGCGCGGGTTAAAAATGCACCCGTGAGCGCAAGCGTCAGCATGCACATACCCATTTTTGGCTTGTCCATCATACGTGCGAGTGCGTAGAAACCCATGGCCTGAAACGCAAGATTCGCGGGCACATTAGAGATTTCATGAAAGCGCAACAGCACGCCACCCGTAGCAAGAAACAGAAGTGTTGCAACGTCTGCGATCAGCCGACCGTAGTCCTTGACAGTAGGTTCTCCACCAAAAGGCAATGCGAGGGGCTGTGCTTCGGTACGGCGTCCAAGCAAGTAAGTGCCATACCAGACACAACTCAGGGTGATGCCAAACCACAGCAAGTTAATAAGTCGGGATGCGGCAATCTCTCCGAGTAACGGACTAAACACGTGAATCAGAATGGCGCCCACCCAAATCGAGAGTGGACCATCCTGGGTGAGTGTGAGGTCGCCGAGGTGTGGGACCAGCCAATCTGTGCCTTGAGACTGAAGCGCAGAGAGCATCGCGGCCAAGCTCAGCACATCGTCTGTTTTCCAAGGGTCGCGGCCGTACAAACCTGCTAAAACGTAGGCAATGGCGAGCACGAGCAGCACCAGCCTGGGCAGTTTGGCGGAGGCATTGGCAGTCAGTCTTGCCGGAGTGGATTGGGTAGAGGAGGGCGACACGCGCAGACTCAAATCTTAAAATTGGAAAATGTGAGACTAAGTTACCAAAAAAAAGGCAGCCTGGAGGCCGCCTCTTTTCGCGAACACTGATCTAAAAAACAGATCAGGCAGACGCCTTTTTGGTGCCGGAGGTACGAGCAAAACGGGCACGGAACTTTTCAACGCGACCCGTTTCGACGATACGTGTTTGCGCACCAGTGTAGAAAGGGTGAGATTCAGACGTCACGTCGCACTTGAACAATGGGTAGGTTTTGCCATCCATTTCAATTGTTTCGCGGCTGTTGAGTGTCGAGCGGGTAATGAATTTGTTGCCAGTTTGCAGGTCAACAAACACTACGTCGCGGTAATTTGGGTGAATCTCGTCTTTCATTTTAAATCCTTTGGGTTGAACGGGTCGCCAGCTATATCCGCTATAGCCACGTATCCTTAGCTTAGTCCACTATTCTACAGGTAAACACAGGATTTCGCAATGCGACAATGCTATGCTGCAATCGGGCAATAGCAAAAAAGGTGTTTTTTAACAATGGCTTGGAAAAAAAATACAGTGCCTTCTCACGAAGTGCCCACCATTTCAGAGGGCGGTGGCATTCGGTACTTGCACTTTGGGACCGAATGGGTGCAAGGGGCAATGTGGGTGTCTAAACCTGCCGAACTCGTCCTTGAATACACCGCTCAAATGATGGCGTGGCTTCTGTTTCTGGCTCCGCCTCGCCAGCAGGCCGTCGGCTTATTGGGTTTGGGGGCAGGGTCTTTGGCACGCTTTTGCCTAAAACATACGAACAGCACGCTCCGGGTGGTCGAGTGGAATCCACTTGTGACCTCTGCGTGTGAGATGTATTTCAAACTCCCTAGACCCAATCGCATGTTGATTGAACACCTTGATGCAGGCGCTTGGGTGGCCGAGGCCCACAATCGTGCGTCATGCGAAGTACTGATGGTGGATCTCTATGACGGGGAGGCGGCGGGTCCCGTTCGTGATTCGCTTGCGTTTTATCAGCACTGCCACAGCGTGCTCGGAGAGGTGGGGATGGTGACCATCAATCTTTTTGGCGCGCATGCAAGTTTTGAAAAAAACATTCGACGTTTAAGCGAGGCCTTTGGGGGACGATTGCTGAGCTTGCCTCAGATTGATGCCGGCAATCAAGTCGTATTGGCCTTTAAGGGACCGCCGATTGAAGTCACCATTGCACAATTACTCGCCCGTGCTGAGGTGGTTGAGTCACAATATGGTTTGCCCGCAAAAAAATGGGTGCGTTCCATGCATGGGCGCTCCAAAGACGGCATATTGATCGTTTGACTGATATAAATTTTGATGAAAATACGTATAGCAGGTGTATGTTGGTTGGCGTTGGGGCTGCTACTTGGCGATAGTGAGGCCTTTGCACAAACAAAATCCATATCGATTTTGTCCTACCAGAAGGACGAGTCCTCCGCAGAAATGATTGACGGCCTACGCGAGGTGCTGAAAAGCGCTGGTTTTCAAGATGGACGCAATCTCAAACTCAGAGTGTTTGATGCGCAAGGTGAACCTGAAAAAGCGCAGCAACTGGCATTAGAAATGGTCAAGGGTCGGCCAGATGTCATCGTGAGTTTGTCTTTACCTGCCACGCAGGCGGTTGTTTTGTATACCAAACAAATCCCTTTAGTGTTTGCCGGCATCACAGATCCTGTCGCCAGCGAGGTGGTCCCAAGTATGGGGCCCTCAGGCACCAACATCACTGGTGTGTCGGATATCTTGACGATACAAAAGAGGGTGGCTTTAATTAAGCAGCTTTTTCCTAAGGCGCGCCGCGTAGGCGTGCTGTATAACCCGACCGATGCAAGCTCGGTAGCACAGGTACGTGAATTTCAGGAAAGCTTGAGCGGATCGGGTTTGATTGCGATTGAACTCACCGTGCTGCGACCGCTCGATGTGGGATCCGCTGCCCGAAGTTTGATCGAAAAGGTTGATGTTTTTCAGACATTAACAGACCGGACGGTGAACCAAGCTTATTCCTCACTCGTTCAGGTCGCCAACGATGCTCGGCTTCCGCTTGTTGGATGGGATATCAGTGATGTGCGTGCGGGCGCCGTTGCCGCGGTAGACTTGACCGATAAAGATATTGGGTCAGCGGCGGGCCGTTTGACGCTGCGGATCCTGCGAGGTGCCAAGCCAGGCGCCATTGCGCCAGAGATTATTGCCAATCCGCCCATTTATACGAATTTGCAAGCTGCGACCAAACAAGCAGTCACTTTCACGCACGCATTTTCAAAAGTAGCCCGTCCGTTGGTTCAGTAAAATCTCTCCCACTGAATCCCACACTTTAAATCAACCTTATGCGCGGAGTGATGATTGAGCACAGTGCGCGTGATAATCTCATATAGAGTCGGTTATCGCCTCCACCCTATTGCGCAGTCAACCGCACAACACTTTAGAGAATTTCACCATGATTGATCTTGGCGTCAATATTGATCACGTCGCAACGCTGCGACAACAGCGTCACACGATTTATCCCGACCCAATCAAAGCGGCCTTGCTTGCCGAGGATGCTGGTGCCGATCTCATTACCCTACATTTGCGTGAGGACAGGCGCCATATTCAGGACGCGGATGTGTTCGCTCTGCGGCCGCAGTTGCGCACGCGTATGAATCTGGAGTGTGCGATTACGCCTGAAATGTTGGCGATTGCGTGCAAAGTGGTCCCGCAAGATGTCTGTCTCGTGCCCGAAAAGCGTACTGAGCTGACTACTGAAGGTGGGTTAGATGTGGTGGGCGGGTTTGCGACCGTGAAAGCGGCTGTCGAGCAGCTTCAGGCAAGCGGCATTCGCGTGTCTTTGTTTATTGATCCGGATGCGCGACAGATCGCGGCTGCGGTTGACACAGGTGCGACCGTGATCGAACTCCATACGGGTGCGTATGCAGAGGCTAAAACCAAAGAACAGGCTGCGGCCGAGGTCATCCGTTTGCAAAAAGCCATTGCGGTGGCGGTTTCTCAGGGTTTGCGCACGAATGCAGGCCATGGATTGCATTTTGGTAATGTCGCGCCGATCGCTGCACTCCCTGGTATTGCTGAACTCAATATTGGCCATGCCATCGTAGCCCAAGCAATATTTGATGGCTGGGAAAACACCATCCGTAACTTCAAAGCATGCATGATTGAGGCAAGATTAAACGCACAACGAGGTATCTCGTTGCCAACGCTTAAAAATTAAAGGTAGGTCGACTTGGGTGCAATCGCAGGCATTGGCATGGATCTGGTCAAGATGGATCGTATCGATCGGGCTTGGCTGCGTCATCCCGAACGATTTCCAGAAAAAATTTTGGGTGAGGATGAGTTGCGCGTGTTTAAAGCACGCGCTGCTCGTGATCGTAGCCGTGGTGTCCGATACTTGGCGACACGTTTTGCTGCCAAGGAAGCCTTTTCAAAAGCAGTGGGTCTTGGGATGCGGATGCCTATGTGGTGGACGCGTATGCAAACTTTAAATGTGAAGGGTGGACGACCGACTGTTGTGCTATCGGGGCCGTTAGCCCTATGGTATGCGTCGCGTTTTGGACCCGCCCATGTGTCGCTTACAGACGAATCAGAGTATGGCGCAGCTTACGTAGTAGTTGAAACCCGTCAAGATGCGTCACTCAATACAAATATTTCCGGAGAGTAATGATGATGACTGAAGCAAGCAGACCCTCTATTCCTCGAGGCCCTTTGGTGGTCGATGTCGCAGGAACTGTCATGACGGCCGCAGAAGAGGCGCGATTGCTTCATCCGCTAGTGGGTGGCGTCATTCTTTTTACGCGCAATTTCACCTCACGTAAACAGCTCGTCGCCTTGACTAAGCGGATTCATGATCTTCGCATGCCAAGCTTATTGATTGCGGTCGATCATGAAGGCGGTCGTGTGCAGCGATTTCTTACAGATGGCTTTACGACATTGCCTTCAATGCGAAGCCTAGGCGTTGCGTGGCTCAAGGATCCCATGAACGCGATGCGCATGGCAACAGATGTTGGCTATGTGTTGGGTGCCGAATTGCGTGCCTGTGGTGTCGACTTAAGCTTTACGCCCGTCCTCGATTTGGATTTTGGTGTGAGCAGCGTCATCGGGGATCGCGCTTTTGATGGAGATCCGCGTGTCGTTGCAATGCTCGCGCGTGCCCTGTCCCAAGGACTCGCCCAAGCTGGAATGGGGGCGTGTGGCAAACACTTTCCAGGTCATGGTGCCGTTGCGGCAGATTCTCATCATGCCGTTCCACGCGATACACGCCCACTGAAAAAAATCTTAGAGCATGATGCGGCACCCTATGAGTGGCTTGGCGACCAAGTTATCCCTTCTGTCATGCCTGCGCATGTCATTTACACAAAAGTAGATCCTATGCCAGCTGGATTTTCGGCAAAGTGGATAAAGGAGATTTTGCGTAACAAACTCCGTTATAACGGTGTGGTTTTTTCAGACGATCTCACCATGGAGGGCGCAGCGGTTGCGGGGGACATTCTGGCGCGTGCGCGTGCGGCACTGAATGCAGGTTGTGACATGGCGTTGGTCTGTAATCGCCCTGATTTGGCGGATGATCTACTTTCGCGTCTCAATTGGAAGTCAACACGTGACTCGCTTGCACGTATTGAGCGTTTGATGCCCAAAACAGATGCCCCAGACTGGAAGTCTCTTCAAAAGCAATTGGCTTATCTTGAGGCCTTGAAATCGGTACAAGCGCTGCATGAGCGAGCCTGAGTCCAGCGCTTTTGATATTAAGGCGTTTCTCGCGCAACTGCCGCATTTGCCTGGTGTTTATCGGCATATTGATGCGTCAGACGAGGTCCTGTACGTCGGTAAAGCACGCGACTTAAAAAAGAGGGTGTCGTCCTATTTTCAAAAGACACCCTCCAGTCCGCGTATTGGCCATATGGTGGCGCGTGTTGTCCGCATAGAAGTCACCGTCACGCGCTCTGAGGCTGAGGCGCTGATTTTAGAAAACAATCTCATCAAGTCTTTACGCCCTCGTTACAACATCTTGTTTCGAGATGACAAGTCTTATCCTTATTTGATGCTGTCTGGTCATGTGGCCCCGCGCATTGCGTATTACCGAGGCTCCACGCAAAAAAAAGGGCAGTTTTTTGGACCCTATCCGAGTGCGTGGGCCGTGCGTGAAACCATCCAAATTTTGCAAAAAGTGTTTCGCCTTCGGACGTGTGAAGACACTGTTTACGCCAACCGTTCCAGGCCTTGTCTGCTGCATCAGATTGGTCGTTGTTCTGCGCCTTGCGTCGATGAAATTTCACCAGAGGATTATGCCGCAGATGCGACGCGTGCTGCACGATTTTTAAATGGTGAAACGCAAGAAATTATGGGCGATATCGAGCAGCGGATGCAAAGTGCCGCTGAGGCGCTTGAGTTTGAACAGGCTGCTTTACTGCGTGATCAAATGGGCGCGCTTGCAAAAGTTTTGCATCAGCAGACGATGGAGGACTCAGACCAGAGCGACACAGATATCATAGTGGTGGCATCGTCTGGTGGCAAAGTGTGTGTCAACCTCGCCATGGTGCGGGGTGGGCGGCATTTAGGAGACCGCGCTTTTTTCCCGACCCATACCGATGGTGACTCCAGCGCAGAGGTGCTGGAGATTTTTATTGCGCAACACTATGTGGATCATCCTTTACCCGCAGCCATCGTCGGGTCGCATGCGTTACCAGATGCAGCGTTGATTGATCTCATTGCGGAGTCCAAATCAACGAAGTCTCGCTTTATAAGTCGCCCTCAGGGGGTGCGTAGAGCGTGGCTAGAACAGGCGACGCGCAATGCAGAAATGGCACTTGGGAGTGCGTTGTTAGAGACAGGTGCACGAAGCGCGCGCACCTTGGCGCTCGCTGAGGCGCTTGATCTTGATACGGATCCTGTTGCGCTCGAGGCCCTGCATATTGAATGCTTTGATATTAGTCACACCGCAGGCGAAGCAACGCAAGCCTCCTGTGTCATCTATTCAAGTCACGTCATGCAGCCCTCACTCTATCGCCGCTATAACATTGCGGGTATTACTCCCGGTGATGATTATGCGGCGATGCGGCAGGTACTCACCCGAAGGTTTGGCAAAGTCGCGGACGGAGAAGCCCAAATGCCAGGTTTGGTGTTGATCGACGGTGGCAAAGGGCAGGTTGAAATCGCCCGTCAGGTGTTTGCTGAGCTGGGGTTGGATACTGAGGTGTTAGTTGGGGTTGCGAAAGGTGATCGTCGTAAGGTTGGACTGGAAACCTTGATTTTCCCGGATGATCGCGCTCCGCTCGTGTTAGGTGAGGCTTCTGCCGCCTTGATGCTGATTGCGCAAATTCGAGATGAGGCGCATCGCTTTGCCATTACTGGAATGCGCGCCAAACGCGCGAAAGCACGCAATGTGTCGCGCTTAGAGGATATTGATGGAATTGGGGCGAAGCGCCGTCAGCGGCTCTTGGCACGCTTTGGCGGGTTTAGTGGCGTTGCCAATGCCAGCATCGAAGACTTAGCCTCGGTGGAAGGGATCTCCCCTGAGTTGGCAGAGCGTATCTACTTTTCTCTTCGCTAACTGGGTTAGCATAGCGTATGCCTATAAATATCCCCATCATCCTGACATGGCTGCGCATCGCCATGATTCCGCTCCTCGTCGGGCTTTACTACTTGCCCGAGGCTTGGATGAGCGTTGCTGCGCGTGACACCACGGCAAGTCTGGCTTTTATTTTTGCTGCCTTAACCGACTGGTTTGATGGTTGGCTTGCGCGCCGTTGGAACCAGACCTCGTCATTCGGAGCTTTTTTGGATCCCGTCGCAGACAAACTGATGGTGTCTGCTGCGCTGCTCGTCTTGCTGAATCTTGATCGCGTCGACGTCATGATTGCGTTGATCATTATCGGTCGCGAAATCACGATTTCGGCTTTGCGCGAATGGATGGCGCAGATTGGCGCGAGCGCAAGTGTGGCCGTGCATTGGCTTGGAAAATTCAAGACAGCTGCTCAGATGATTGCGATTCCTTGTTTGCTTTATTACGATACGCTTGCTGGCATACCTTTTGCTGCGATCGGTCGTGTGTTGATTGTTATCGCAGCGATTTTGACTGTCTGGTCGATGTTGTACTACCTCAGGCGTGCATGGCCTGTGATCCGCGAAAAGACCGCAAAAGATTAAAGCCTGGGTTGTTCTTTCCCAGGTTATTTCCCCATCAGTGACCTATTGCTGCGCGCTTCTCTGAAGGGCGGGTGCCGGCATTCCTGGTGTCGCACGCCAAGGGTTGATGTCTAAGCCTCCACGACGGGTGTAGCGCGCATAAACCGATAGCTTTTGCGGCTTGCACTTTGCCATAATGTCCTGAAAAATCGTCTCAACACATTGCTCGTGAAACCCATTGTGCATCCGGAAAGAAACGATATATTTCAACAGCCCTGCATGATCAATTTGATGGCCGGTATAGTCAATTTTGACGCAGGCCCAGTCGGGCTGGGATGTCACCGGACAGTTAGACTTGAGCAGTCTGGAAAAAAGGGATTCGACGACGATGTGAGGTATCCCAGATTGATTGAGGGCCAGAGAAAGCAGATTTGCATTCGGCTCGTAGCAATCGATCGTGAGTGACTGCGAGTCCAAATCAATCCCGTCAAACTCTTTGATTTGCAAGGCTGCAAAATCCTTAGGGAGAATCAGCTCCACGTCAACCTGAGCACCTGCAGCGTGAGACAAGTCAAGGCGCAGTGTGTCAAGCATGCGTTCAGTTGAAGCAAAGGCGGCTTGGTTGAAACTGTTTAAGTACAGTTTCAGTGATTTGGACTCAATAATGTTGGGGCTTTGACAGTCGACTTTTAGCCGCAATATGGCAACCTGAGGCATCCCCTGAGGGGTGAGCCAAGACATCTCGTAGGCGTTCCACAAATCCCAGCCCATAAAAGGCAAGGTTCCCGACTGAATGCCGAGCTGTAGGCGTGCCTCTGCTCGTGCAATCGGGAAAAGAAGTGTCGGGTCATAAACTGTTGGATAGGCAACATCCTGACCAAGAGGTAGATCGCGCTGTGGCAGCTTCATCAGATAACAACAAGAAAATAAACTCGATTTTACCTAGTTGATCTAAATCAAGGCGTTGATACACCTACACCGCCTAGAATTTGTTCACTATGGCCAAATCAATTTTCGCACTCAATCGACCTTTGACACCCACCGAAATGAGTGATCGCAGGCGCAGCCTTGTCCGATTGGGCTTGGCCTGGCTCGCCATGATGCAAGTCATGATGTTTGCGTTACCAGGATATTTGAGGATTGAAGCGGGCCCGAACGATAGCCTCGAGGTGTTGGATTGGGCCATTTTTCTGATGAACTGGGCTAGCTTGGCGCTCACTGTGCCAGTGGTGATGTATGCAGCTTGGCCAGTGTGGCAAGGTGTAGGGCGCGCGTTCTCTGAGCGCCGTGTCACGATGGATATCCCCGTTGCAACGAGTATGGTGGCTGCTTTTATTCCAAGTGCGATCGCAACCCTATCCGGTCATGGCGAGGTGTATTTTGATTCCGTGACCATGTTTATCGCTTTTCTGTTGACGGCGCGTTATTTTGAAACGCGTGCGAAACAGTCTGTTGAAGCGGCACAGGGTGGCGCACAACTCGATGCATATTGTCGACCTTTAATGGTTCAATCCGATCGCGTTGCGACTGTGTTTATTCTGGTTCAGTTGGGGTTCGCATTTCTGATTTCCTTGTATTGGTGGCAGACGCAACCTGAGCATGCACTGTCTGTGTTGGTGGCCTTGCTTGTGATGAGTTGCCCGTGCGCGCTTGCACTTGCTGCCCCGATGTCCTTTGCGGCGACGCATGTTAGTTTGGCCGCTTATCCAAATATGTCTGATGCTCAACGTCATGCACTGTTTGTCCGTACTCGCCGTGTGACACGGCAGAATCTTTACGGTTCGCTGGGTTGGCATGTGCTGACTATGCCTTTAGCCGCAGTCGGATGGGTCACACCTTGGTTGGCAGCATTGTTGATGTTTATTTCTTCTATGGCTGTTGTGATCAATGCATGGCGCCTGTATGCGATTCCCGCGGATGCTGACCAGGCTCAAATTCCCCGAGTATTTCAACCTAATACTTAGTGGCGGGCGTTGCTTTGGAAATTCTTTATATGCTCCTTCCTCTGTCACTAGCCATCATTGCGCTAGTGGGCGGCATGTTGTGGTGGGCTGTTTTTTCGGGCCAGTATGACGATCCCGATGCGGGGAGTCAGTCGATTTTACTCGATGACGATCGGACGACCGATGTTATTGCAAACTTGTCAAAGCCAGATCGCACCTAATTTAGTTCGATCAAAATTTAGTCGGATTTGATTTGGATCAAATGCCAGTCTGTTTTGTTTTGGCATGATGGCACGGTCGGGAAATATATCTAATAAGGAAATAACATGGCTCGCTCAAGCGCCGTTACGGCCGAGACATTCAACTACGGTGTTGTGAGGCAATTTGCCATCATGACGGTTGTCTGGGGAATCGCAGGTATGTTGGTTGGCGTCATTATCGCAGCTCAACTACTTTGGCCTGAACTCAATCTAGACATCCCTTGGTTGTCTTACGGTCGACTAAGACCACTTCATACCAATGCAGTCATTTTTGCGTTTGGTGGTAGTGCATTGTTTGCGGCTTCCTACTATGTTGTGCAGCGGACTTGTCAGGCACGGTTGTTTGGTGGATTTCTCATCCCCTTCACTTTTTGGGGCTGGCAACTCATTATTGTTGCAGCGGCGATCACTTTGCCACTTGGTATTACGACCAGTAAAGAATATGCCGAGCTCGAGTGGCCAATCGATATTTTGATTACGCTTGTTTGGGTGGCGTATGCGATTGTGTTTTTCGGAACGATCGTCAAACGCAAGAGTAAGCATATCTACGTCGCGAACTGGTTCTTTGGTTCCTACATCCTGACTATTGCTATTTTGCACATTGTCAACAACATTGAGATGCCCGCAACGATGTGGAAATCCTACTCTGCTTATGCAGGCGTTCAGGATGCGATGGTGCAGTGGTGGTACGGTCACAATGCTGTCGGTTTCTTTTTGACCACGAGCTTCCTGGGCATGATGTATTACTTCATTCCCAAGCAGGCGGAACGACCCATTTATTCCTATCGCTTGTCGATTGTTCACTTTTGGGCGCTGGCATTCACTTATATGTGGGCAGGTCCTCATCATCTTCTTTACACCTCATTGCCTGATTGGACGCAGTCGCTCGGCATGGTGTTCTCGCTGATTTTATTGGCACCGTCTTGGGGTGGCATGATTAACGGCATCATGACGTTGTCAGGTGCTTGGTACAAATTACGCACCGATCCTATTTTGAAATTCATGGTGGTATCGCTGTCTTTCTATGGCATGTCGACCTTCGAAGGCTCAATGATGTCCATCCGTACGGTGAATGCCTTGTCGCATTACACCGATTGGACGATTGGGCACGTGCATTCCGGTGCGCTGGGTTGGGTGGCGATGATCACGTTTGGCATGCTGTATTACTTAATTCCAAGGCTGTGGGGGCGCGACAAGATGTACAGCACCAAATTGATTGAGGTGCATTTCTGGATCGCAACGATCGGCGTGGTGTTGTATATCGCCTCGATGTGGATTGCCGGTGTGATGCAGGGTCTGATGTGGCGTGCGACGGAACCCGACGGTTCGCTCACGTACAGTTTCGTTGAGTCAGTCAAGTCAACGGGTCCTTTTTATGCGATACGTTTGTTAGGTGGATTCTTGTATTTGTGTGGAATGTTTGTGATGGCTTACAACGTGATTAAAACAATTGCTGGTGAAACGCCAGTTAATCCAACGATACCAAAAGACATCGCTCACCCTGCGCCAGCTGTATCAGCGGCAAACGCCTAGGAGGAAATCATGGCAAATGAACAGCATCGTTTCTTCTCGCATCAGACATTAGAAAAAAATATTGGTTGGATGATTGTTTGTAGCATTGTGGTCGTTTTGTTCGCTGGTTTAGTGCAAATCGTTCCCTTGTTTTTCCAACATTCTTTAACGAAGCCTACTGCGGGTGTTGAGCCCTATGATCCGCTCAGGCTGATGGGTCGTGATCTCTATATACGCGAGGGTTGTGTAGGATGCCATTCCCAGCAGATTCGGATGCTACGCGCCGAGGTGCAGCGATACGGCTCTTATTCCTTGGCAGGCGAATCTGTGTTTGATCGCCCTTTTTTATGGGGCTCAAAGCGCACAGGACCTGACCTTGCTCGAGTCGGTGAGCGTTACTCAGATGAGTGGCATCGTGTTCACTTACGTAACCCAAGGTCAGTCGTGCCTGAGTCCAATATGCCTGGGTATCCTTGGCTTGCAAAGAGACAGTTGGTGGATACCGATATTAAAGACCGCATGAATGCTCTTAAGTTCTTGGGTGTTCCTTATACAGATGACCAGATCGAGAGCGCTCCGGCAGCCCTAAAGGGTAAGACTGAAGAGGATGCCATGATTGCCTATCTGCAAGCTCTGGGCACGGGTGTACGTAAGGCTGCCCAAGCGAATCAGGCTCGTCCACCAGCAGGGGGTCAATGATGATGGCTTATCTAAATGCAATTGCCACAGTCTTGGCGATGCTGACATTTTTCGGAATTATTTGGTGGGCCTTTTCTAAGGGACGTAAAAAAGCAAATGAAGAAGCAGCCAATCTTCCATTTGTATTACCTGATGAAGGCGCCAAAGAGCAGAAAGAGGAGCCACGTCCATGAGCGATTTTTTTAATAGTTTTTGGAGTTATTACATCGCAATCATCGCGGTGGGCGGAATTGTTTGGTGCCTGTGGTTGCTGTTTTCTCAGCGTAAGTGGCTCATCAATAAAAAGCCGGGTGTTGTCGAGGATACTGGACATGTCTGGGATGGCGATCTGCGTGAATTAAATAACCCCGTCCCAAGATGGTGGACATACATGTACATGCTCATGTGTGTGGTCGGTTTGGGTTACTTAGTGCTGTATCCCGGCTTGGGTGCCTATCAAGGCATTCTTGGTTACACGACTGCAATTGAAGTCAAGGATGACCAAACCAAACTCAATGAAGAGGTCAAACCTGTTTATGCTCGCTTTGCGGCAATGAGCATTCCTGAAGTTGCCGCAGATCCTGATGCGCGTGTTATTGGACAGCGTTTGTTTTTGAATAACTGCGCCCAGTGCCACGGTTCAGATGCGCGAGGTGCAATCAGTTTTCCAAACCTTGCGCAAGGCGATTCGATGTATGGACGCACACCAGAGGCGTTACAGACTTCTATTGCCAAAGGACGCAATGGTGTGATGCCTCCTATGAGTGCTACGGTCAACCCCAAAACCGCGGGTGAGATTGCGCAGTATGTCCGATCAATGTCTGGATTGGCCCACGATCAAATTCGTGTGATTCCAGGTAAGCGCGAATACCTAAACAACTGCGCGGCTTGTCATGGTGCGGATGGCAAGGGTAATAAGGCGCTCGGCGCGCCCAACTTGACTGATGATGTGTGGCTCTATGGCAGTTCAGAGGCAACGATTGTGCAAACTATTTTGAATGGTCGTAACAATAGGATGCCCGCACAAGAGCATGTATTAACGCCCGAGCAAATTCGTTTGTTGACGGCATGGGTTTGGGGTTTGTCTGGTGGCAAGGATGTGACTGCTTCAGCAGCAATGTCGGGTAATTCTGCCAAGTGAAAAATGTCAACGACAAAAGGGGATGCGAATGACCTCTGACAACAAGACTCCACCGTCAGATGAAGTCGCGCCCCTAGCTTGGCGTCCTCTTGGCAGCAAACCTTTGCCTCCCGGTGTTGAGGTGCTCGAACAGACTCTCGCGGATGTTCGGCAAAAAATTTATGCCCGTTCTGTCATGGGCGTTTTTGCGCGTTGGCGCATCGCATTGGTGTTGCTCACTCAAGCTCTTTTCTATGGTTTGCCATGGTTGAACTGGAATGGGCGACAAGCGGTTTTGTTTGATCTGGGTGCACGTAAGTTCTATATCTTTGATATGGTACTTTGGCCTCAGGATGTCATTTATCTGACTCTGCTGCTCATCATTTCTGCTCTGGGATTATTTCTGTTTACGGCGATCGCAGGCCGACTATTTTGCGGTTATGCCTGTCCTCAGACGGTCTATACAGAAATTTTTATGTGGATTGAGCGCAAGGTCGAGGGTGATCGTGTCGCGCGCATCCGTTTAGATGAATCGCCACTTTCCGTTCGCAAGGTGCGAATCAAAGCGACAAAACATGCGCTTTGGCTAATCGTCGCATTTTGGACAGGCTTTTCATTTATTGGATATTTTGCCCCCATACGCGGATTAGCCCATGATTTATTGGCATTGACACTTGGACCGTGGCAATGGTTTTGGTTGGTGTTTTATAGCTTTGCGACTTGGGGGAATGCAGGGTTTTTGCGCGAACAAGTCTGCAAGTATATGTGTCCTTATGCACGCTTTCAGAGCGTGATGGTCGATCGCGATACTCTCGTCGTGACTTATGATGCGACCCGTGGCGAGCCACGTGGCGCGCGCTCACGCAAGATAGATCATCGCGCGCAAGGAATGGGTGACTGTGTCGATTGCAGTATCTGTGTCCAAGTCTGTCCGACGGGCATTGATATCCGTCAGGGACTTCAATACATGTGCATCGGTTGTGGCGCTTGCGTGGATGCCTGTGATCAAGTGATGGACAAGTTGGAGTACCCCAAAGGGTTGATTCGCTACACCTCCGAAAAAGGAATTTTGGAAAAACTTTCACCTAAAGAAATTAGGAGAAATGTGTTCCGGCCTCGCGTACTCATTTACTCCACACTCATGTTGATTCTGGTCGCTGTTTTTATTGGTGCACTGGCGACGCGTACGACACTGCGCGTGGATGTGATCCGTGACCGAGGCATGCTGGGCAGGGAGGTCGCAGGTGGTTTGATCGAGAATGTATATCGGATACAGTTAATTAATGCATCGGAACAGGCGCTTGTGTTGTCACTTGGTGTAGAAGGGTTGCCAGGCATGACTGTCGCACTCGCTGATCGCGGCTCAGTCCCGTTGGCCGGGGTCAAGCAAGACGAGCCTATTCAGTCTGCCTCGCGTATTCAAGTGCCTAGCGCATCAAATCGGCTGATTGCGGTCGTCGTGCGCGCCCCTGCTGAAGCGGGCAAACTGGGTACTCAGCCAATTAGGTTTGTCACAAAGTCCCTCGGCTCAGACGGTGCCGTGCTGACAGAAATTAATGAAGCTTCTAGCTTTATTTTTCCAAACTAAGGAGACGCCATGAACAGAGCACAACAACAGATACAAATAACGCGCCCGACGCCTTGGTGGCGAGAGCCTTGGCCATGGCTTTTGATGGCGGGTCCCGCTTTGGCAATTGTGGGATGTGCGATTACGATTGTATTGGCTCTTAACAGCTTCTCGGACCAGCCGATTATCGAGGGGGGCATGAAGCGCGGTTTAGTGGTGGAAAAGCTGCCCGCCAAGTCCCCATCAACTGAAGCACGTTCATCAAGGGAGCTACGATGAAGTGGCATTCATTGATGTGGATATTGTGGCCTTCATTTTTGATGTCTGGGGTGGCCAGTGCAGTTGTCTTTGCGCTGGTGGATCCCTTGGATGTGGCAATTTTTGGTTATATCCGTCCAGAGCGTGAGCTTTTATATGCCGCTGGATTTTTCTTTTTTTGGACGATTGCAGGGTTGTCGAGTTTTTTGACCCTGTATATGAGGCCCAAAAACGATAAAGAGATGGATGAAATTAATTTTTAAGTGGAGGGCAATTTGTGATTGCCCTCCATTGACTGTTAATGCCTTTCTCCGGCGAGCATCCTGACCGCTGTGTACGTCATGACGTCCACACCATCCTGGTTTTTAACATCGACACGTGAAGTCACGACTGCGCGATTGTTTTTGGATGTTGGCTTGATTGCAGTGACCTCCACCTCGGCCCAGATCGTATCGCCTGCAAGGACGGGCTTGAGTACTTTTTTGTGTACCTCAAGCAGCGCTAGCCCAGTGCCCTGAACCATACCCTGCATCAACAACCCCTCGATCAGTCCATAAGTTAGGCCTCCTGGGACTGGCCGACCCTGCATGGCACCATGAGAAAACGTTTTGTCGATAAAGATTGTTTCGAGCATCCCTGTGACGCTGATGAAATTAATAATGTCCGTTTCAGTGACCGTACGACGATAGGTTCTGAATTTTTGACCGACAGCCAGTTCTTGCCAGATGTATCCTGACCCTAAAAGCTTAGTTTCTGTCATGTCTTCCTCTGCGAATTGGCTGTTATCGTGTCAAACAAATACAATCTCGATAGTATAAGACGATCTTAAATCGCCGTAACCGAGGTGCAGCAGTCATATCCTGCCGCCTCATCCAGACAGGTTAAACATGCTGACAGCACTTGAATTTACAGAAGTTCCAGACGATGAACTCGCCTTCCGCGCAGAAATTCGTGCATTTCTAAATGAGGAAATGCAAGGCGTACCCAATCACATCAAAGCACGCTCATGGATGGGCGTGAGTGATTCTTTTAGCAAAAGCCTGGCAAAAAAAGGCTGGTTAGGACTGACGATTCCCAAAGAATATGGAGGCTCTGGCAAGGGGTTTTTCTCGCGTTTTGTCTTGTCTGAGGAGCTATTGATTGCTGGGGCGCCTGTCGCCTCTCACTGGATTGCAGATCGTCAGAGTGGTCCGTTGATCTTAAATTTTGGCACCGAAGCGCAACGGCGTTTTTATATTCCCAGAATCTGTCGTGGAGAGGCGTTTTTTTGTATTGGTATGAGCGAGCCCAGTTCTGGTTCGGATTTAGCCAGTATTCGCACGCGCGCGACTAAGACCCCAGAGGGATGGTTGTTGAATGGCAGCAAGATATGGACGACTAACGCCCACGGTTGTGATTACATGATTGCGTTGGTCCGAACCTCAGGGGAAACCTCAGACCGCCAAAAGGGCTTGTCGCAGGTCATCATCGACCTCAAGCTACCCGGAGTGACCGTGCGTCCAATTCGGGACATGGCGGGAGATGCGCATTTTTCTGAGGTATTTTTCGATAACGTCTCACTCGCCCCTGAGGCACTCGTTGGGGTGGAGGGGCAGGGCTGGGATCAATGCACGGCTGAACTCGCTTTTGAACGAAGTGGCCCGGAGAGAATCTACTCCAGCATTGCCCTGTTAGATAGTTGGATGGACTGTTTGCGCGAGCAAAATGTGAACGATCCCGAAACGTGCGCCTTAGTTGGGTCTTTAGTAGCTGAAATGGCTGTTTTGCGTGCGCTCTCACTTGCTGTGACACAAAAGCTTGTAGATGGTGAGAGTCCTGCCACAGATGCTTCTGTCGTCAAAGACTACGGCACTGATTACGAGCAAAAGCTGATTAGGCAGATTAGCGCTTGGCTGGGGGCCCATCCTGATTTTGTTGCGAGTGCAGACTTATTGCAGACTCTTGGGTATTTAGAGCAAATGG
Organism: Bordetella parapertussis; assembly: GCA_945862495.1. GTDB lineage: Bacteria > Pseudomonadota > Gammaproteobacteria > Burkholderiales > Burkholderiaceae_B > Zwartia > Zwartia parapertussis_G. Next base: position 22,018 of record CAMAYM010000034.1, read on the forward strand.
GAGTGACGTTTTCACTGCGAGGCGGTACGCGTGAAATTTTGCGTGGCATCATCGCCCGCGGTTTGGGTTTGAGATAATCATCATGCAAAATTCTTTCTATGACTCTGCTGACCGTTTCTTTGCCCAAGAGTGCACACCTGCGCAGCTCCGCCTCATTGAACAGGGGAGCGACCCCAAACCGCTCTGGGAAATACTTTTATCCGCTGGCTTTGCGGATGGGTTGCTTCCAGAAAGTGCAGGGGGGGCCGGCCTGACATTAAATGATGCTTGGCCGATCATGTTTTGCATGGGACGACATGTCTTGCCCCTGCCGTATGCGCACACGATGCTAGCGCGCGCTTGGTTAAGTCAGCACGCCCAAGCGATTCCTGAAGGGACTTTGACTTTTGCTCCCTTTCAAGTCTCGACAGATCGTGTTGGGTTGACGGCACATGCTGTGAGTTTCGGACTGGTGGCTGAGTGGGTATTGGTCCAACATGGCAAGCAAGTCTGGCTGTTGCCGGCGGCCGAAGCCATCGTGACACCTTCCGGTGGTCACGGCACACTTGATGCAAATTTAACGTGGTCAGAGGCCGTTGTACAACGCTCACAACTTGCCACTTGGGATGAACCTCAATTTCGTCACCTGTTGGCCTTGTCTGTGGCGGTTTTGATTGCAGGCGCAGCTGACCGAGTGTTCGAGATGACGCTTGCACATGCGAACCAGCGCGAACAGTTCGGTAAGCCCATCGGACGTTTTCAGGCCTTACAACAACAGATCAGCGAAGTCGCTGAGTTAGTGTTTGGTGCGCGTATGGCAACGGAAATGGCTTGTCGTAGTCAAGACTGGAAGCCAACGCCGATGCTGGCCGCCTTGGCTAAGTCCCAGACCAGTCACGCTGTCGCGCGAGTGTCGGCTGTCGCGCACGCGGTGCATGGCGCGATTGGTGTGACGCAGGAGTACGATTTGCAGTTATTCACGCGCAGGCTCAATGAGTGGGCGCGTGTGGGCGGGGGGCAGTCGTATTGGGCTGAGCAGCTTGGTCGAGAGGTCTTGGCTTGCAAACAGAACACGCTAGACTTCGTGCGATCCGAGCTGTTTTTAGAGGTTAAGCGCTAAGTACAGAGACGCTCATCAGGCAACCCTGCTTTAACAGGGTTTGCCGACGAGTTCATTGAGGGCGAGCATGTCTAAAATTTTGATTTCACGTTGACTGACGCGAATCACGCCATCTCTTGCAAACCTTGAAAACAGTCGGCTGACCGTTTCTAAGGTGAGGCCGAGATAGTTACCAATTTCTTCTCGACTCATTCTCATGATGAAATCAGTCGAAGAGTAACCAAGAGCGCTGAGGCGCTGAGATAGGTTGATTAAAAATGCTGCGAGTCGCTGCTCCGAACGCATCGAACCGAGCGCCAACAGAACTTGATGGGATCTTGCGATTTCCTTGCTCATCAAGCGCCTAACTTGATGCTGAAGAGATGGAACGTAACGGCTAATCTCATCGATATCGTCTAGTTTGACGACACACACCTCAGAATCCTCCATTGCAACCGCGGTCGAACTGTGGATACCATCCAGCATGCCATCCAAACCCACAATTTCACCTGGAAGGAAAAACCCCGTAATTTGTTGTTGGCCGGATGCTTCGATAATTTGAGTTTTGATTGAACCAGTACGCAGCCCAAACAGTGCATCTAGTGGCGTCCCAAATTGAAAAAGAGGTTGCCCCTTTTCAACGCGTAGTCGCTCTTTGACAAGGTCATCAAGCTTGGCGACTTCGTTTGAAGGCATTCCAACAGGTAGGCACACGCTTCCCATCATGCACGTTGAACAATGCGTTGATTCTGCTGTGACCGGTACACGTTTAAGCATGAGTCTTGGACTCCTTGTGCGACTACTAATACAAATTTAATACTTACATTTCTGTCACATTGTATATCTCCAGCAGGATTCTCTTGATTTAAGTCATGTCCAAGTCTTGTGACTTAAGTTAGCCTAAGGGCTGATAACAGCAAAATTAGGTATAAGCCATTGAAATATGGCAAAACGCCCCTATGTAACATTCAACAGATATTGGCCACAAGCTACTCACAATGTTAGGAGCAACACCATGCGTTTTGACAAATTAACGACAAAGTTTCAACAGGCACTCGCCGACGCTCAGAGCTTGGCTGCCCGCAATGATCATCCTTATATAGAGCCTGCCCATGTGCTGTCGGCACTACTTGCTGATAGTGAGAGTGGCGCTGGGAGCCTGCTTGCCCGGGCTGGTGTCGCGATTAATCGCCTTCAGCCTGCCTTGGATGCCATCGTTAAAGGGCTACCTCAAGTAAAAGGTGGCGATGGCAATATTCAAGTCAGCCGAGACTTACAGTCCGTTTTTACGCGCGTCGACAAAGAAGCCGCTAAACGTGGCGATACGTATATTCCCAGCGAATTATTCCTCTTGGCGCTCTCCGAGGACAAGGGCGATGTCGGCCGCGCACTCAAAGAGACGGGTTTGCAGCGCCAGGCGCTTGACGCAGCCATTGATGCTGTGCGCGGCGGTTCCTCTATGCAAGATCAGGACGGTGAGTCTAATCGTGAAGCACTCTCCAAATACACCACCGATCTCACGGAGCGGGCCCGTCAGGGCAAACTCGACCCTGTCATTGGTCGTGATGACGAGATTCGTCGCGCGATTCAAATTTTGCAGCGTCGGACCAAAAATAATCCCGTTCTAATCGGTGAGCCTGGTGTGGGTAAAACTGCGATCGTTGAGGGCTTAGCCCAACGGATCGTCAATGATGAGGTGCCTGAGTCCTTGCGGGGCAAACGCGTGCTGTCGCTTGATTTGGCGAGCTTGCTCGCAGGTGCAAAGTTTCGCGGTGAGTTTGAGGAACGCCTTAAATCCGTGCTCAAAGAGCTTGCGCAGGACGACGGTAGTTACATCATTTTTATCGATGAAATTCATACGATGGTCGGCGCCGGCAAGGCAGAGGGTGCGATGGATGCTGGCAATATGCTCAAGCCCGCGCTAGCACGAGGCGAGCTGCATTGTATCGGTGCGACAACGCTCGACGAATATCGTAAATATATTGAAAAGGATGCTGCGCTTGAGCGTCGCTTTCAAAAAGTATTGGTGGACGAGCCT
>CAMAYM010000035.1 GCA_945862495.1 Bordetella parapertussis
CCCAGCACACCTGGTGTTTGTAAAAGTGTGGCCGTAATCGCGGCGACTTCCTGTTCGTCGGCAGAATGATCCATCAAGTCGTTAAAGGCACTCGAACCAAAGGTCCAGCCCATTTTGCCAACCATCAAGCCAACAAATAGGGCCGCAATTGGATCCAAAATGGGGTACCCCGCGAGGTTGCCGATAATGCCGATTGCGACAACAAGGGAGGAGGCCGCATCAGAGCGAGCATGCCAAGCATTTGCGACCAGCATGCTTGATTTGACGCGTTTGGCGATTTTTAGCATGTAACGAAATAAAAGCTCTTTGGAGACGAGTGCCAGTCCAACGATCCAAAGTGCAGCACCATGAACGACCGGAATATCTTCGGGATTCTTGAGCTTTTCAAAGGCAGCCCAAAGCATACCGAGCGCAACGATGATTAACAATACACCTATCACCATGGATGCAGCAGTTTCAAAGCGCTGGTGACCATAGGGATGGTCTTCGTCAGCGTCTTTTTTGCTGTGATGGCTGGCAAAGAGCACAACAAAATCGCTCACTAAATCAGACAAAGAATGCACACCATCTGCGATCAAGGCTTGAGACTTTGCAAAAATACCCACCACAATTTGGGTCACGGACAACGCGATGTTGACGAATACGCTGACCCACGTGCTTGTGTTTGCGGCGGTGGCACGTTGTTCTACGGTGAACGCTGTATCCTCACTGTCGTCGTGGAGATCAGATAGTTTCATTCGCGTTACCTTGTTGAGCTTAAAGTCATTGGTAAAAAGGTTTAAATCGCTGGGGGCTAAAGGGCGCGAGATCAATTTCTGGCTCAGTGCCTGAAGCCAGTTGTGCAACCAGTCGGCCAGTGCGCGCAGAGCCCACCAACCCGACGTGGCCATGTCCATACGCGTGAATAATATCCCGACAGCCCGAGGCAAGACCAATACAGGGAAGTCCATCAGGTGTGCTCGGGCGACGTCCCATCCAGATTTTGATGCGGTCGGTAGACAAATCTTGAGGCAGCTTTGGGTAAATCGCCACTAGGTGTTTGCGTAAAATTTCAGCGCGTCGCCAATCGGGTATGTCATCTTTTTCGGCAATTTCAACCTGACCCGCCACGCGCAGCCCCTGTTCCATTCCGGTCACAATGACTTTGCGGTCCGCAAACATCGTGGGAATACGAGGGCCCGCTTCTGGCGCGCTGATGACAGCGTGGTAGCCACGCTCAGACTCAATTGAGACGCGGTCGCCAGCTAAGCGAGCCAGTTCTTTAGATCTTGCCCCGATTGCGATCACGGCTTTATCGCAGATGACCTCACCCTGGTCGGTCAGCACAGACTTGAGATGACCGTGTTCGATCCGAAATCCAATGGCTCGGGCATGCATGAATTGCGCCCCTCGCTGTTGAGCATGTGCAATGAGTGCGGCCGTGTAGGCCCCAGGATTGCGGCAACTTCCTGTCTCTGGGACGAGTACACCAAAGGTGTAGCGACGATCGAGATCAGGTTCGAGCGCGGCAAGTGCGGAGGCGTCAAGCTCTTGCCACGTAATGCCTTCTTTTCGACGGATGTCCCACGCTTTTGCATCCTGCAAAAAGTGAGACCGAGAGAGATAGGCGTGTAAAAGCCCTGTGCGCACAATCAAATGACTCACGCCCGCTTGCTCGGCCATTTCTTGATGTAGGGCAGGCGCACCGGCTAGCAGACTGCGCAGGGCAACGGCTGTGTGCGCTATTTTTGTGTAATTAGAGGCCGCGTTTAGGTAGCGCGCCAACCATGGGAGTGCGCGCGGGAAGTACCTCCAACGGATCGCAAGTGGGCCTAGCGGATCGGCAAGCCATTTCGGTACGTTTTTCCATGCGCCAGGCGTCGCTGCTGGCAATACCGAGTGAGAAGAAAGCCAACCCGCGTTGCCAAAGCTCGCGGCCTGTTCGTCTCCTGGACGATCTGGCTCGATCAAGGTGACGCGTAAGCCAGCATTGAGGCATTGGTAGGCACTGGTTGCTCCAATAATGCCCGCCCCGATAATGACAATGTGATCTGTTTGCGGCATAGTAGTCGTGATGACAGGTAAAAAGTTTATAGCCTAAAGTTATTTGGGATTTGTGATCGATCCATCGTAGCATCAAGGGCTGTTCGCGTCTGTAGACACTTCGGTATGATCTATTTTTTAATTGACGCCCTTGATGTGCTCAAAAGGGCTTTTGACCCGGGAGTTGATTTTAATGAAAGCTGTATTTATAGATGCAAGTGCCACGTTAGGTGATGTGGCAGAGCGTTTGCACCGTGCCGACGATATCGCGCTAGTGGTCAATCGTCAGGTAGACATCACACCTGAACAAATCCCGGCAGTCATGGGTGATGCTGAGATATTGATTGTGGACCACACCGCCGTGCCCACAGACATTGCCAAGCAATGCAAGGGGCTCAAGCACGTCGTTTTTCTCGGTACCGGCGCGCGCTCCTATATGAATCCTGAGGAGTTAGCGGCAATTGGTATTGAGGTGCATATTATTAAAGGTTATGGCGATACGGCAGTAGCCGAGTGCGCCTTTGCGCTGATGTGGGCCTCAGCCAAAGGTTTTGCCCGCATGGATCGTGAAATGCGCGTTGGTAATTGGCTGCGTACCGAAGCCGTTCAGCTGACTGGAAAAACACTCGGTTTGATTGGTTTTGGTGGAATTGCGGCTGAAATGGCCCGTTTGGCACTTGGCGCAGGCATGCAGGTCATTGCTTGGAATCGTACGCCTAAGTCTTATCCGGGCGTTAAATTTGTCACCTTAGACGAGCTTTTGGCTCAAAGTCAGGTCATTTCTTTACATTTGTTGCTCAATGATGAAACCAAGGGTTTCATTTCACGTGAGCGCATAGCGCAAATGAAAGATGGCGTGATCTTGGTCAATACCGCCCGGGGTGCCGTGATCAATGAGCAGGCGATGGTGGATGCCTTGCGTTCAGGCAAAATTTCGCATGCAGGTTTGGATGTTTTTGAAATAGAACCACTTCCAAAAGATCATCCGTGTACTAAGATTGAAAATGTCACGCTTTCAGCGCATTCAGCCTTCCGAACACCCGAGGCAAGCGACAACCTCATCGAAGCATCTTTAAACCACTGCCGCCGAATTTCGGGGCAGGGCACATTGCGTTAAGGAGATCACCATGCGTCAAAAACTTACACAACTTTCTGTAGCACTCATCGCGGCATCTGCCTGTAACCTAGCGCTTGCGCAGGCAGATAATAAGTGGCCGACACGCGCCATCACGATCGTGGGTGGCTTTCCAAACGGTTCTGGCATCGATATTTACGCTCGCAAATTAGGCGAGGCGATCACTGCGGCCTGGAATGTGCCTGTGGTTGTTGAAGCTAAAACAGGTGCAGGCGGCAATATTGCCTCTGATTTAGTCGCGCGCGCCCAGCCAGACGGTTATACCTATTTGTTTGGGACAGCAGGTACACACGCGATCAATCCTGCACTCTATAAAAAACTTAGTTTTGATGTGGAAAAAGACTTTACCCGCATCGCAATTTTGGGTGACGTGCCCAACGTTCTCTTGATCAATCCAAGCAAGCTACCTCAAGTCAAAACCTGTGCAGACTTGCTTAAGCTGATGCGGGATAAGCCTGGTGCATTGAATTACGGCTCGACCGGCAATGGCGCCTCCACGCATTTAGCGGGTGCGCAGTTTGCGAATGCAGCTAAAGTCGATATCGCCCATATTCCTTATCGTGGTCAGGGACCGGCGATGACGGCTTTATTGGGTGGAGACGTGGAGGTGTTTTTTAATCAGAGCGCACCCGCCATTGCTTCTGTCAAAGGCGGGCGGACCATCGCGTTGGCCGTGACCAGCCCAACGCGTTTGGCTGCACTGCCTGACGTTCCGACTGTTGCTGAGGCCTGTAATTTGCCAGGTTTTGTGAGCACGACCTGGTACGGATTATTTGGCCCAGCGAAGCTTCCGGCCGACATTGCAAACAAAATGAGTGCTGAAGTGGTCAAAATTGTCTCGACACCTGCGTTTAAAACATGGCTCACAGACACCCAGGGTATTACGCCTGCCGCAGACCCTAGCCCAGCAGCGTTTGCACGTATTCACCAAGAAGACATGAAAAATTGGGCTGAGATTGTGAAAATTTCTGGCGCTAAAGTGGATTGAACATCGGTTGATTTGGCATCGACGGAGTAGGTAAAAGTGCTTTAGAATCCGTGGATGCATTCAACTCATTCCGCTTTGTGTAAATTGTGGCTCCTCAGACGCTTTTTAATAGTTTTTGGAGCCATTTCTGTTTCCGGTTGCATGGTCGGTCCCGACTTTAGGACCCCCGAAGCCAAGCTGCAATCCTCGTATAGCGAGCCGAAAAAAACAGAGTTCACCGACATTGTTCCTACTACCATCGAAAAAACACTGAATCCGGTGCGATGGTGGGCAGACTTTAATGATCCGACCCTAAACGATTTGCTGGCAAGGGCAGCGAGAGATAATTTGTCTCTTCAGCGCGCAGCCATTCGCATTTATCAGGCGCGCTCTCAAATCGGTGTTGCAGATGCCAGTCTGTTGCCAACGGTTGCATTGTCAGGCAGTGCCGTTCGCAATGATCAACCCAATGCGCTGACGCAGTTTCTCAACGTCTCATCTCTTTCGACCACGCAGAACTTGGTGGTCCAGGCCAACTGGGAAATAGATTTTTGGGGAAAATACAGACGCGGAATCGAAAGTACCGTTTCTTCTTTATTGTCCACCACAGCGGCCTATTATGCGGCGGATGTCTCCCTCGCAGCGGATGTGGCCAATACTTACATTACGATTCGCAATTATCAGTCTTTGATACGCGTGGCGCGCGCCAACTTGGCACTTCAGGCTGAAAGTTTGCGTATCGCCACGTCCCGCTTTAAAAATGGCGCGACTTCGCAGCTAGATTTAAGTCAGGCTGAGTCACAGTATGAGCAGACAAAGTCTGAAATCCCAGCCTTAATCTCAGCACTCAAAAATTCCGAGTATGCGATGAGTATTTTGCTTGGGGAACCTCCAGATTTTTACGAAAAAAACTTCGGTCAATCCAGTGCAAGTTTGCAGCCGCCCAACTCTCTTCAAACGGGTATCCCCAAGGACTTGTTGCGACGTCGCCCCGATGTGTTGCAGGCTGAATATGCTGCGGCAGCGCAGTCGGCACTGATTGGGGTGAACGCGGCCGCGCTGTATCCGAGTTTTTCTTTAAGTGGCTATTTCGGATTTCAAAATGTCTCCGTCAACAATGTGAGCCAATCGAGTTTATTTTCTTGGGATAATCGTACCAGCTCTATTGGTGGCAGCTTTATGTTCCCGTTGTTTTATCGTGGCGCGATTGTTGACCAGATTCGTGTTCAGGATGCGGTCTTCCAAAGCAGTGTGCTGGCTTATCAAAATCAGGTCTTGCAAGCCCAAAAAGAGGTCGAGCAGGCGATTGTTGCTATTTCAACTACTCGAAGCTCAACCGTTGATCTTAAAAAGTCAGTGGCTGCCGCGCAGCGCGCCGCTTCACTCGCACTTGATCGCTATAAAGCGGGACAGAACGACTACAACACCGTCATTGTGGCGCAGCAGCAGCTTTTGCAAGTTCAAAATAGCTTGGTCCAAACTCAAACCAATAATTTGCTTGGTTACGTCGCCGCCTTCAAAGCGCTCGGTGGAGGATGGTCTGGTGAGTTTGTCGTACCTGCCTTGCCCGCTGCGATGGTTCAGCAAATGCAGGCAAGAACCAATTGGGGTGATGCCCTAGTTAATCCTGACGAGCCAAGATTAGTGAAGTCAAGCGAGACGATTCAATGAGCACGATGATGAACAACAAGATGGCAAGACAGGTGTTGGGGGCGTTTATCGCTTTAAGTGCAGTCGTTCTTTTGAGCGCATGCGATAAAAAAGCCGCACCGAAAGTCAGTCCTCCCCCCTCTGTGACGGTTGCTAAACCTGTCGCACAGGATGTCCGTAGTTTTGAAATTTTTGATGGCAACGTTGCAGCCTATCTCTCAGTGGATCTTGAGGCGCGTATCCCAGGCTTTCTGACAAAGATCGCCTTTGATGATGGTGCCTATGTCAAAAAAGATCAGTTGTTGTTTGTCATAGAGCAGGACCAGTATGCGCAACAGGTCAATTTGACGCGGGCTGTTTTTCAAGAAGCTAAGATTGAAATTACGCGCCAGAAAGCCCTGTTAAAAGATAATGCTACCTCCCAGGCTGCTGTGGACAAAGCGATGTCTGTTTACCTTCAGGCTAAAGCCAATCTCAAACTGGCTCAGATCAATTATGGCTACACCGAAGTGCGTGCCCCTTTTGATGGGTTGATGGGGCGACATCTCATTGACGTTGGCAACTATCTTGGTTCAAGTCCTCAGGGTGTCAAGCTTGCGACGATACAAAAAATTGATCCTATTTATGTTTACTTTTCAATTAACGAGCGAGATCTCCTGAAATATCAGAAACGCTATGGCACAGAAAATGAACGTAAATCTCAAGTCAATAAATTACCCATTCATGTTCAGCTTCAGGGTGAGGAGGGCTATCCCCATACCGGCACGCTGGACTTTGCGGCTAATCTGTTAAGTACCAGTACGGGTTCCTTGCAGTTGCGCGCTGAGTTGCCTAACAAAAATGCTAGTTTGTTGCCTGGCCTCTACGCAAAAGTACGTGTCGAATATGGTGAGCCTCGTTTAGCGGTCTTGATTCCCAATACGAGCGTACTGACCGATCAGCAAGGCGATTACGTCTTTGTCATAGATGATGCAAAAAAAGCTACGCGGCGCAACATAAAGCGTGGCCAAAGGTTTGCGCCACTGGTCGAGGTGACGAGTGGTTTAGCCGCGACCGATACGGTCATTATCAACGGGTTTATCAACGTAAGAGATGGCTTGGTTGTCAATCCAGAACTCTCGACCGTTGCGCCGTTGCCTGCACGTTAATAGAGTCAGGCAACAGGACTATTCATGCTCTCTAAATTCTTCATTGAACGCCCCGTTCTTGGCAATGTGATTGCGTTGATCACGATGTTGATCGGCGCTGTTTCTATTTTTGGTTTGCCGATCGCACAATACCCGCCCATGACGCCACCCACGGTGCAGGTCACGACGATGTGGCCTGGAGCAAGCGCAAGTATCGTCCAGCAATTAGTCGCCAGTAATATCGAAAATCAGGTCAACGGTGTTGAGAATATGCTCTACATGCAGTCTGATTCGACCAACGATGGACGCTATACGCTGACAGTGACCTTCGAAGTGGGTACGGACCCAAATATGGCGCAGGTCACGGTTCAAAACCGTGTGGCGATCGCGCTAGCCTCTTTACCACTCGCCGTGCAAAAGCAAGGTGTGACAACCAAGGTTCAGTCAACGTCTATTTTGCAGTTTGTCACGTTGACCTCGAGTAACCCCGACCACGATGCCCTTTTCCTCAGTAATTTTGCCAATTTGCAATTACAAAACCGTCTAGCGCGTATTCCGGGCGTCGCGGCGGCAAACGTATTTGGTGTCGGTAACTACAGCATGCGGATCTGGTTGGATCCCGCGCAACTAAAAATGCGCAACTTGACGCCAACCGATGTCTCGACGGCGATCAGTCGTCAAAACGTGATGTTGGCCGCTGGTCAGGTGGGGGCGCCTCCAGTTCCTATGGGGCAGGACTTTCAACTGACACTTAACGTCACAAGTGCGTTGGAAACGCCAGAGCAGTTTGAACAGATTTTGCTAAAGACAAATGATCAGGGCGAGTTGACGCGTCTAAAAGATGTTGCCCGTGTTGAAATGGGCAGTCAAAACTACAGTCAGTTTTTCCGCTTAGGCGACAAGCCTGCCGGCGGGATTGCGATCTATCAGCTTCCAGCCGCCAATGCGATTGATGTTGCTAAGGCCGTCAAAGCAGAAATGGAGAAAATTTCCAAAACCTTCCCCAAAGAAATTAAGTGGGAGATTCCCTTTGACACGACGATGTTCGTGACGGCTTCTATTACTGAGGTGTATCACACGCTTTTCGAGGCGGGTATCTTGGTGCTGTTGGTCATCATGCTGTTTTTACAAGATTGGCGTGCGACGCTAGTGCCTGCAACAACGGTTCCCGTGACAATCATTGGGGCGTTTGCTTGTATGGCGGGTATGGGTTTTTCGATCAATCTTTTGACACTCTTTGCGATCGTGCTGTGTATCGGTATTGTGGTGGATGATGCGATCGTGGTGGTAGAAGGAGTAGCCAAAAAAGTCGAGCTAGGACAAACGCCACGTCAAGGTGCAATCAATGCGATGACGGAGTTGCTGGGTCCGATTATTGGCATTACCTTGGTGTTGATGGCGGTGTTTTTGCCCGCATCCTTCATTGCAGGTATTACCGGACAGATGTACCGTCAGTTTGCTTTGGTGATTGCAGCGACGGCACTCATCAGCGGCATCAATGCGGTGACACTTAAGCCCACGCAGGCGGCTCAATTTATTACTCCCAAGCTCCCCGGCGCAAAAAAGAACTGGTTTTTTGTTAAGTTTGATCAAGTGTTCGAAAAGATATCAGCGTGGTATGCCAGGCTGATGCGCCACTTAATGAATAACCGGAAAGTCACGTCCATCGTGGGACTGGTGCTGATTGTCGGCGCCATCATCGGTTTGATTCGCTTGCCGACCGGCTTTATTCCAAACGAAGATCAAGGCTATCTGGTCGTTGCCGTTCAGTTGCCTGATGCGGCTGCGTTATCACGTACACAGGCAGGAATGGCAAAAGTAGTCACCGCCGTTGAAAAGGTGCCTGGCGTCAAGCAAGTGGTGTCGATCGGTGGAGTCAATGCGCTGAGCAATAACAGCTCACAGTCCAACACCGGCGTCATGTATGTGATTTTGAGGCCTTGGGAAGAACGCGGTAAAGGCGAGGACCTCAAGTCTATTTACCTCGGGATGGCCCAATCCCTGAAATCTATTCAAGAAGTCACCGCCAATGTGCTGTTGCCCCCCGCGATTCCCGGTCTGGGCTTATCTGGCGGATTTCAGATGCAGTTACAACTCACTGATGGCAGTAATGATTTTAAAAAGCTTGAAAAAATCACTGAGGATTTTCTGGCTGAGGCGCGTAAACGTCCTGAAATCACGGCGATTTTCACCCCTTTCAGAAATAACGTCCCCCAGTTAAAGCTGACCTTTAACCCTTCCAGAGCGGAAACGTTGGGCGTGTCTTTGGGAGACGCCTATGACGTTCTGCAGTCCTCTGTGGGCTCGACTTACGTCAATCAGTTTTTTAGATACGGTCAGACATATCAGGTTTTTATTCAGGCTGACGGCAAGAATAGGATGAGTGCGGATCAGATCTCGCGCCTGTACGTTAAAAACAAATCTGGCAATATGGTTCCGATGGGGTCTTTTATTGATATTAGCGAGACAACGGGACCCGCCATTGCCTCTCAGTACAACATCTATCCTACTGCCGCGATCTTGGGCGCTGCAGCTGACGGATTTAGCTCGGGGCAGGTGATTACAGCACTTGAGGATTTGGCCCGCAGCACGCTGCCAGAGTCCGCGAGCTTTGAGTGGACCGCGATGTCTTATCAAGAGAAACTCGTCGGTAATACGGTCGTATTGGTGTTCGCACTCTCCATTTTGCTGGTGTACTTGGTGCTGGCCGCGCAGTACGAGTCTTGGGCTGCGCCGATCTCCGTCATTTTGGCTGTTCCGTTGGCGTTGGTCGGCACGGTACTTGCCCTCATGGCCACAGGGTTGGCCAACAACATTTATGTGCAGATTGGTTTGGTACTGATGATTGCGCTCGCCTCCAAAAATGCGATTTTGATCGTAGAGGTTGCTCTCGAAGAACAGAAAAAAGGCTTAAGTGCCGTTGAGGCAGCCCTGAAAGCGTCGCACGAACGTTTCCGTCCGATTGTGATGACCTCGATTGCGTTTATTTTAGGTGTTGTACCGCTGCTCACGGCTTCTGGTGCTGGGGCCGCTGCACGGGTATCTATCGGTATCACCGTATTTAGCGGAATGATTGCTTCGACATGTTTGGCCGTGGCGCTGGTGCCGGTCTTTTTTGTTGAAATTCAAACCTGGGTAGAGAGGCGTCAAGTCAAGCATGACGCAAAGGTTGCGGCACGTTTAGCGGCGCATGAGCGTGCAATGGCTGCTGAGAAAGCGCGAACGCAAGAGAATACGACCCCAGATCAAACCCCAACTTAACCTAACCCATCATTAGCGGAGTACATAGATCCATGAGTCAATCCAGCATCAAGAGCGGCGCCTCCGTTGGTTTAGTCGGATTGGGTGTGATGGGGCGGGGCGTTGCGCTCAATATTATTAAGAGTGGCTTTAAACTGTTGGGTCGTGATGTCAATCCGGAGTCATTGACTTGGCTCACCTCAATCGGTGGTCATATTGCCCAGACCCCGGTCGCCATGACAAGCGAGTGCGACGTGATTGTGAGTTTTGTCGTCAATGATGCGCAAACCGAGGATGTCTTGTTTGGGGAACAAGGTCTCGCAGCCACAATGAAACCCGACTCGGTGTTTATCGCCTGTAGCACCATGCCGCCCAAGTATGTCAAAGACCTCTCAGAAAGGTTAGCAAAATTAAAGATTCACCTCTTGGATGCCCCCGTCAGTGGTGGCAAGAATGGCGCCTTAAATGGGACGTTGACGGTGATGATGGCAGGTGATTCTGCTATTTGTGAGCGTGTAAAACCCGTATTGTCGAGTTTTGGTGGCAACATTTTTTCGCTCGGCAGCGAAGCAGGTAAAGGCAGCCAGATGAAAGTGATCAATCAGTTGCTCTGTGGCGTGCACATTGCCGCCGCTGCAGAAGCGCTGGCCATGGCAAAGCGGAATGGATTGCCTCTTGACACCTCACTTGAGATTCTTAAAAGTGGAGCGGCTTCGAGTTGGATGTTGGCCGATCGCGGTCCTCGAATGGTGACAGAGTCTTTTGATGATGTCGCTTCTGCAGTCGATATTTTTGTCAAAGATCTTAGCCTTGTTTTGGATAGCGCGCGTCAGTCGACGTTTCCTGCCTCGATGGCGCACGCTGCGTTTTTGCAGTTTATCGAGGCGAGTAGTCATGGTCATGGTCGGCAAGATGATTCTGCCGTGATCCGCAACTACACTGATAAACCGTAGGTTATTTTTTTTATTCTGTTGAGAACAACTTCATGGCCCGCATTCCTTACGCAGACTTAAGTAATCCCGAAGCAAAACCATTGGTCGACCGTATCACCGCCGAACGCGGTAGTGTTTTGCATCTTTATCAAATGCTGTTGCACAGTCCTCCAGTGGCGAGCGGCTGGCTCAACTATCTCACTGCCATTCGTCAGCAAAGCTCGTTGCCAGGTGCGTTGCGTGAGTTGGTGATTATGCGGATTGCGATTGTCAATGGTGCGCCATACGAAGCAGAACAGCATGCTCCCATCGCTTTGCGCGAAGGCGTGACACAAGCTCAACTCGATGATCTAGCAGAATGGAAAGCTTCCAAGCAATTTGATCCAACACAACGTGCTGTCCTCGCGTATGCAGATGCGATGACCAAGGAGATCCATGTATCTCCAGAGGTTTTTGCGGGTGTCAAGGCACTGCTGAGTGAGCGCTTGATCGTTGAGTTAACTGCGACGATCGGTGCTTACAACATGGTTTCACGCTTTTTGGAAGCCTTACAAATCCACTCTCATGACGTCCGTTAACAAGTTGCCCGCGAGGGCACTTGTTTGCCGGGTGAATTTAGGATGTGTAGAGAGGAAAGCCGCCAGGCTCAGCATCCAGCAATCTGAGCATGGCATGCCACTCTAGCTCCCCATAGGGACGACGGACACCTGGTTGATACAGGTGTGCAGATTTCTCCAAAATTTCTTTGGGAGGAATCGACAAGGCAGCGCCTGCCGCCATCGCATCGACTTGGGCACGGCAAGACATTTCAAGTTGATACATCAAGTTGAAGGCCTGGGGCACAGAGGCACCACTCGTCAATAAGCCATGGTTACGCAAAATCATTGCGTTGTGCTGACCTAAGTCTTGCACAAGACTCTCACGTTCAGCCAAATCAATTGCTGGGCCAGCAAAGTCGTGATAACCGATGTGATTGTTAAAGCGACTGGATGTTTGTGTCATTGGTAGCAAGCCACACTCCATTGACGCGACGGCCATCCCAGCACGCGTATGGGTATGAATCACACAGCTGATGTCTGGGCGAGCGGTATGGATACACCCATGGATAACGTAACCACTTTTGTTTATGCCGTAGTCCGTATCGGGCTTGCGGACAATCTCACCCTCGACAGTAATGCGCACTAGGCTTGATGCGGTGATTTCCTTGTACAGCAAGCCATAAAGGTTGATCAACAAATCTTCTGTGCCAGGAATGCGAGCGGTGATATGGTTGTAAATCATATCGGTCATGCCGTACTTGTCCATCAAACGGTAGCAAGCCGCTAGGGTGACACGTGTTTCCCACTCTTCAGGGCTGACTTTGCCTTTCAGGGGCTCAAACTGAGTAGAAAATTTGCCGCTCACAATACTCTCCTGTTTATCTGCTCTTGAAATCTTACCCTAGCGCGAGGGTGACACGATGAGGTCCGCGGCATCTAGCGTTTGATTGTTGAAATAAAGGACTATATTACGGAACATATGATCAACGATGTGTGGAACGTTGTCAGACACGCTGCCCGCCGAGTGTGGTGTTGCGACGACCTGATCCATATGTAGCAAAGGGTGATCGGCACTGGGAGGCTCGCCTTCAAAGGTGTCAAGTCCGGCGCTCGACAGTTGTCCTGAACGTAAAGCATCCACCAAAGCAGCTTCGTCAATCAGCTCGCCTCTCGCAGTATTAATTAACATTGCTCCACGTTTCATCTTGTTGAACGTGTGGGTATTAAAGAGGTGCTTAGTTTGTTCTGTGAGTGGGGCATGCAGACTCACAATATCGCTTTGGCCGAGTAGAGTGTCAAAGTCTACATAGCGCACGTTAAATTGCTGTTCGATCGCGGGGTCTAATCGTGTCCGGCTATGGTAAAGAATGTTGACGTCAAAGCCGCTGAGACGTTTAGCGACAAAGCGCGCAATATTGCCAAAACCAAATAGTCCGACAGTTTTTCCATCAAGCTTGGCGCAGACGGTACGAAGGTCGGAGGCGATCCATTTGCCTTCTTGTAGGCTGTGGTGTGCAAGTGGCAGGCGGCGCGAGGTGGCCAACATCAGCATCAAGGTGTGCTCAGAGACAGGAATAGACGTGGCGCCTGCAGTAATGGCGACAGTGACCCCAGCACGCTGAGCCGCATCGAGATTAATTTTATCTACGCCTATTCCCCATTTCTGAATCAGTTTTAAGCGGGGGGCCTGCGCGATCATTTCGGCGGTCACAAATGTTCCCGCTGCCATGATTACATCGGCATTGCGCACCATCTCAAGGTGTTCGGTGGTGTCATTTGTTTGTGCAAACGCAATGGTGAAACCTGCTGGGTTGAGTGTGCGAACGACTTCAATCGTCGGTGCCGCCATGGGCGTGAGAAAAGCAATGTGAGGTTGCATGTGAATCAAGATCAATCAAATAAGGGTGTTTATGGAGCGACGACAGTGATTTCGCCACGTTCGATTAACAGCACTTTGATATCTTTTTTAACGATTTTTCCGTAACCGGATTTAGGCATCGACTCCCAAAATACAAATTGCCTCGGCCAGCGATACTTCGCGCATCGCCCTTCGAGATGTCCGAGCAAATCAGGTGCCTCCACAGCGGGGATACCTTCGCGCCTTACCACGACCGCCACACCAATTTCACCCCATTTTTCATCTGGGACACCTAGGATGGCGATTTCGGCGACCCCTGGGTGTGTGAGGAGGACTTCCTCCACCTCTCGAGGATAGACATTCGATCCACCCGAAATGTACATATCCGATTCGCGGCCCGTGATGTAGAGCAAACCGCGTTCGTCCATGCGGCCAAGGTCGCCCGTGTGAAACCAGCCGCCTCGTAATGCTTTGGTGGTGGCTTCAGCATTGCCATGATAACCAGCAAAGACGGCAGGGCCACGGCAACAGATTTCACCGATTTCACCTGTCGCAACAGGCTCAAGCTTGTCGTTGAGGATGGCGACTTCCATTCCCACGCGTGGTCGACCGCAAGAGCCAATATTTGCGTTGGGGTCCGCATCATCCTCGCTGTGCATTTCACGGGGGAGAACGGTAATATTGCCTGTGACTTCGCCTAAGCCGAAATATTGAACAAGGACTTTGCCGAGCTTGTGTAGCGCGAGTTTTTGATCGGCCCGATACATCGGCGCACCCGCATAGATCACATAACGTAAAGAACTGTGATCGTACATATCAACAGCAGCGTGTTCGACCAACATTTTGATGATAGTTGGAACCGTAAACATGTTCGTCACGCGATAGCGTTCGACCGCCTGCCAAAATGCGATTGGATCAAGCTTCTCGCTTAGTAATAAAACGGTTGCAGCCCCTCGCGCCACGTTGAGCAGCGCATGAATGCCCGCGCCATGCGAAAGCGGAGCCACTGCGATTGAGCAGTCTTGCTCTGTTGTGCCAGGTATGAGATCTGCTAGATGATTATTGACGACAAACGCCATCTGTCCATGTGTGAGAATACCGGCCTTAGGTTTTCCGGTCGTACCCGAGGTATAAAAAAACCAAAGAGGATCGTCATAGGCGACAGTTTCCTCTGCGTCAGTCGCCCCGAGATGTTGGGCAATTAAGGCTTCGTAGGACAACTCTCCCGGCCGAGGCTGACCAATCACAATAATATGTTTCAAACTGTCCGAGGTCGCTTTGACCGCGTCTGTATGCGCGTGAAAGCAATCCTCCACAATCATCACGACAGCGCCGCTTGAGGCGCCGAGATAAGCGACCTCTGGTGGCGTCAGTCGAAAATTAGTGGGTACCCAGACACAGCCCAGTTTAAAAGCGGTCCAACTATTTTCAAAGGTTTGGAGATTGTTCCTAGACTGCAATAGAATGCGGTCACCCTTTTTGATGCCGAGTGCGCGCAGAGCGCTGACCATAGCATTGACACGGTCGTTAATGTGTTGCCAGTTCCAAGTCTGTTCGCCTAGGATGAGTGCCGAATGTTGGGGATACAAGCGGGCAGTATGCGTCAGCAACCGCCCCAAGTTCATCGACTGCGCAGCGTTCACGTAGACTCCAGTACGCTCAAATAGTTAGCGACTGCCGCGCCGCCCATATTAAAGACTGCACCCATATGTGCCCCGGGGATTTGCATATCTCCCGCGGTCCCTGAAAGTTGCATGGCGGCCATCACATGTTGGGAAACGCCAGTAGCACCGATAGGGTGACCGCGCGACTTGAGCCCACCAGATGGGTTCACAGGAAGCTTGCCATCCTTTGTTGTGACACCCTCAAGAATGACACGTGCACCCTGACCGTGAGGCGCAAGACCCATCGCTTCGTACTCCAGCATTTCGGCGATCGTGAAGCAATCATGGGTTTCGACAAACTTCAAATCGTTGAGCGTATTTCCGGCGTCTGAAAGTCCTTTTTGCCAGGCCAATGCCGCTCCTTCAAAGCGCGTCGCATCGCGCCTTGAAAGGGGTAAAAATTCGTTAACATGGGTGCGTGAGCGCCAACGGACTGCTGGAACTTTAGCGCCCGCCAAGGGCTCATTCGATAGCACGAGTGCAGCGGCACCGTCGGATACGAGTGAGCAGTCTGAACGTTTCAGTGGTCCTGCGACAAAAGGATTTTTCTCGGAAGGGGTTCGACAAAAATCAAATCCTAAATCCCGACGCATATGGGCATAGGGGTTGTGCATGCCGTTAGCGTGATTTTTTGCGGAGATCGCAGCAAGCGCGTCAGACTGATCTCCGAAGCGCTCAAAGTACTGACCCGCGATTTGACCAAAAACGCCAGCGAAGCCACCTTCAGTATTGCCTTCTTCTTTGACAAACGATGCTTTGAGCAAAATATCGCCAATCTCTTTGTTGGGCAGGGTATTCATTTTTTCCATGCCAACCACGAGCGCGCGTTTGATGCGTCCGCTTGCAAGCGCATCCAGCGCGGCCCAGATCGCGGCCGAGCCTGTTGCGCAGGCGTTTTCCATGCGGACAGCCGGCGTGTGACGAAACTCAGGAATCGCGATGCTCATCAGGGCTGCGCTAAAGTCTTGCTGCACAAATCCTGCATTAAAGTGACCGACAAAAATTCCGTCGATGTCGCTAGGCTCGATTCCTGCGCTCGCAATGGCCGGCAATGCAGCCTCACGAATGAGTTGGTCAAAGTCCATATTGTCAAGCTTGCCGAAGGGGGTATGTCCCCAACCAACAATATACGGTTGCTTCATATTTGTTTCCTTAGATCGAGCCGGTTTGGCTCTTGCGCAGCGTAGGAATACCTACGCCAGAGGCGTCAAAGCCGCCATCGACAGCGATGCATTGACCGTTAATGAACGATGCGGCAGGACTGCATAAAAAGCCGACAGCCTCAGCGATTTCTTCAGTTGTGGCGTATCGGTTCATAGGGATCGTATCGTAATAGTCGGAGCGAATGGCGACGCTGTGCACGAGCTTGGCCATTTCAGTATCTACGGGACCAGGGGCGACCACGTTCGCACGAATACCGAGCGTACCGAGTTCGACAGCTTGCTGTTTAGTGAGATGGATGATCGCAGCCTTACTCGTGCCGTAGGCGACGCGCAAGGTACTGGCGCGCATACCTGAAATGGAGGCGATGTTAACAATCGAGCCGCTGCCTTGAATTTTCATATACGGAATACAGGCTTGCGAACATAAAAATGCGCCATCGAGATTGGTGCCCATGACATAGCGGAACTCTTCAAATGAAGTATCTACCAACGGCTTGAACACTGCCACTCCTGCATTGTTCACGAGGGCGTCAATACGGCCAAATTTTGCCGCAACTAAATCAATAGCCGTTTGCACGTGGTCGGGTTTCGAAATATCGCAGGTGAGGGCGAGCAGGTGAGCGGGCGCGTTAAGCTCGGCCTCTGTTGTTTTGAGGGTAGTTGCCTCAACATCTAGCAGTGCGACACGGTAGTCATGGGCGAGAAACCATTTTGCAACTGCAAGGCCTATTCCGCGGGCTCCGCCCGTAACAACAGCGACAGGGCTATTAAGGGTAGTTGAGGACAAGTTTGACTCCAATATTAGAAGGAACTTCTACAGTGTCAGACTTTACCAAATCACGCTGAAGAAGGTTGTACTCTTGCAACTATGGTGTTTAGGATAGCGGCAATGTCAAGACATTTTTAGAGCCCGGACGTGCGAGCATTTTGGCATACCACGCCTCAATATACGGCCTAGATTTTGATTGCAGATTGAGTCCAAACCAACGATGAATTTCGCACGCCATTGGAATATCCGCCATGGAGAGTGTTTTTCCGGCGACATATTCAGTGGTGCTCAAATGTGCCTCAAACCTGTCGAGCAAGATTTCTGTCCCGGCGATGGAGGCTTCTACTTTTTTCATATCACGGTCAGGCTCAGAAATGCGAATGAGTTGCCAGAACGCATCGCGACCGGAGGGGCCAAACGTGGTTTGTTGCCAATCCATCCAACGCTCAGCGTTAAAACGCGCGTGCAGATCGCTTGGATATAAGTTTCCAAGTGAGTGCTTGGCGCAGAGGTAGCGCACAATCACATTAGATTCCCACAGCGTAAAGTCACCCTCAACGAGTGTGGGCACGACAGAGTTTGGGTTCATGGCAATGTACTCGGGCGTTTTAGTGATCCCAAAGGCACCACCGGCATCAATGCGCTCAAACGCGAGGCCAAGCTCTTGCGCAGTCCAGACCGCCTTGCGAACGTTGATAGAGGTAATGCGTCCCCAGATTGTTAACATTTTTTATTTTCCAAAGTAATGGTGGCTGAGCGTTGATGTGATTATTGAACAAAATCTATCAGTGTGTTGAAGTCAGGTATCGAAATAGAAATACGGTCTGGTTGTTCGCGCCACACGACTTCGGGAAATCGTTGCTGGGTGAGCAGGACGCGTTGCTTGACTGCCTTGAGGTCCGTTGTTTGCAGCGCGATCGCACCGAAAAAACGCTCTCTTGTTGCATGCGCTTGGATCAGTGATCCGTAACATTCCTGATATTGGGCGAGTGTGACGAATACAAGCGAATATTTTTTTGCTCGGATACGCCATTCACCGTGGACGCCTCTATTTAATGTCCCGCCCGATGCGGCAAGATACTTTTTGGCTTCAGCGGTTGGATCCTGGGACACAATCAAAAAAGCGGCGGTACGAATCGCTTTGTTGGCATGCGACTGCCATTCTTTGCGCCATACAAGCTCGGGTGTCAGGTGCTGGCAAAAATAGACCCGACCCGCTGGGAACGTACCCGCCTCAAACCGCGTGGTACGAAAGCGCGCGGCAAAGGTCGCGCCATCAAGTTCAACCGGCCGCGAAAAAGCCTGCACGGGTTGGAGGGGACGCTTGGCACGCGTAAATGCTTGGAAGGTCTGGTCTGCATTGTTGGTTTGAAATACCAACCCATCGATTCCGACGGGACTGTCCAAAACCTCTTGCCTCAATACATCGGTATCTGTGGGTAGCCCGACAATTTCGACATAATCGTCCTCAAGCACGAACAAGTGATTGATTGAGCCCAAAGAGTGTCGACCACGGGGCGTAAGAGAGAAACCTAGCGACTCGAAAATCGCTTGGGCACGATCCAGTTCAAAGTGGACATTGATGACCGTGTGATCGAGTGCCAAGGGGAGGGCGGTTTTCATATTTTGCAATCAGGGGATTAAAGTTTGAGCGTGGCCACCACGGGTGCATGGTCAGAGGGTTGCTCGAGCGCACGCGGTCCTTTGTCGATCACACATGCCGTGCAGTGCGGCACCAGCGAGCCAGAGAGCAGCACATGATCGATACGCATTCCCGCGTTGCGCTTAAAGCCATTCATTCTGTAGTCCCACCAACTAAAGGATTTTGGCGGTTGATCAAACAGTCTAAAGGCATCGTGAAAGTCTAGGCTGAGGAGGGCGTCGAGTGCAGCACGCTCAGGCGGAGAGACTAAAATTTGTCCCACCCATTTGGCGGGATCATGCACATCTTCATCCGCAGGTGCGATGTTGTAGTCGCCGAGAATAGTGATGTAATCGTGCGCGGCTTTTTCTTGTGCCAGCCATTGCTCAAGCGCTTTAAACCAAGAGAGTTTGTAGACGTATTTTTCGCTATCCACCGCCTGGCCATTTGGACAGTAAGCGCAAATGACGCGTATGGAGCGCTCTCCAAAAGGAAGGGTCACGGCAACGATGCGTTGCTGAGGATCCTCAAAGCCTGGGATATTGCGCACAATATGTTCGCCGGGCTGGCGAGAAATGACGGCCACGCCATTGTAGGTTTTTTGCCCGGTCCACGCGGCGTGATAACCAATCTCGGTAAACGCTTCGAGTGGAAACTTATCGTGATCGAGTTTGAGTTCCTGCAGGCAGAGTGCATCGACTGGATTGGCAGATAGCCAGTTGAGCACTTGGGGCAGGCGAACCTTGAGAGAGTTGACGTTCCAGGTAGCGAGTTGCATGGCACAGTTTTAAATGGCGTAGAGCCGATGTGCCAGATTCTAAACTGCTATTTACCTATATAAACGCGCTGGACGCGTTTTACGTTACATAGAAGCTCATAGGCGATCGTATTGGCGCGCTGTGCGACGGTATTGATGTCTATTTGACGTCCCCAAAGTTCGACGCGACTGCCTATTCCCGCCTCAGGGAGTCTGGTCAGGTCGACGCTGAGCATGTCCATTGAGACACGCCCGAGCAGCCGCGATTGTTGGCCATCGACGGCAACTGGCGTGCCAGTGGGTGCGCTACGGGGATATCCATCTGCATAGCCGATCGCAACCAGTCCGACCCGTGTCGGTTGTTCAGCGATAAAGGTGCCGCCGTAGCCAAGCGCCTCGCCAGGGTGAAGCGTTTTGACGGCGAAGACCTCACTTTCCAGGCACATGACTGGAAGGAGTGTATGGTTGGGATGCTGTTCAATATACCCGGCTGGCAGCGGGTTGGCACCATATAAAAGAATACCGGGTCGTGCCCAGTCCGTATTGGCACTTGGCCATGCCAGCACCCCAGCCGAGTTGCTCAAGCTGCGCGCGCCCGGTAGGTGATGGGTTGCGCGCTCAAAGGCTTTAATTTGCTGATCCGTTGCGGATTCGGCTGGTTCGTCAGCCCGAGCAAAATGTGACATGAGCGTGATTGAGGCGACTGCAGGACATGCCGCGAGTCGCGCGTACGCGTCGGAAACTGCGTTTAGCGCAAAGCCTGCACGATGCATACCCGAATCAACCTTTAGCCAAACGTGTACGCTTGCCGGCGGCAGGTCGCAGTGAGCAAACATGTTGATTTGAGACGCTTGGTGTACCGCCACCCAAATGTTGTTGACGCAAGATTCCTCGAGTTCTTGGGTATCAAAGCAGCCTTCTAGCACGAGAATTGGGCGCGTTATGCCCGCCTGTCTGAGCTCAAGCGCCTCAGACATCAGTGCGACGGCAAAGCCATCCGCTATATCTGCGAGTGCTTGGGCGCATGCAACAGCGCCGTGACCATACGCATTGGCCTTGACAACCGCTAATGCCCGGCCTTGATGAAAATGTTGCGCTGTAAGATAGTTTTGGCGGAGTGCCGCTAGGTCAATCAGTGCTCGAGAAGGTCGTGTCATTCTTTTGTCGCAGTTTCAGTCGATTATGTGCGGCTCCTAGGCGGGTAATGCGATAGCGCGCGCAGCAAAACCAGAGTGTGCTGCATGATAGCGACTGACCGCAAGACCTTCGGTGCTAATTTCTGGGCTCTTTCCCGTCAAGATGTCCGCAATCAGCTTTCCCGACCCACAGGCCATGGTCCAGCCCAAAGTGCCGTGTCCAGTGTTGATAAAGAGGTTGCGCAAAGGACTCGCACCGATAATCGGTGTGCTGTCGGGGGTCATGGGGCGCAAGCCAGTCCAGAAAGAGGCTTTTTTGACGTCACCGCCCGGAAACAGATCTGTCACGACTTTTTCGAGCGTGGCGCGACGCTTTGGATTGAGCCGCAGGTCAAAGCCACTGAGTTCTGCCATGCCGCCCACACGAATGCGCTGATCAAAGCGTGTGACGGCAACTTTGTAGCTTTCGTCCAGTACGGTGGACTGAGGAGCGAGGCTTTCGTCAATAAGAGGAACGGTGAGGGAATAGCCCTTGACCGGATAGACGGGCAGATCAATATTTAAGGGCCCAAGCAAATCTCTTGAGTAGCTGCCGAGTGCGACCACATACCGATCCGCAACCAGTGTTTCCTGGCCGATTCTCACGCCTTTGATGGTATCGCCTTCGCGGATCAGTTGATGAATGTCTTTACCGAACAGGAATTTGACGCCGAGCGATTCCGCCAGGGCGGCAAGACGCGTCGTAAAAAGATTGCAGTCCCCGGTTTCATCATTGGGTAGTCTTAAGCCGCCCACCAATAGATGCGTTGCGTTTTTTAAGCCGGGCTCTACAGCCGTCAGTTCGTGTTGGCGAAGTAATTCATAAGGGACGCCGCATTCTTTTAAAACTTCAATGTCACGACTCGCCGCATCAAATTGCGCTTGAGTACGAAATAATTGCAAAGTCCCTGACGTACGCTGTTCGTATTGAATGCCTGTATCTGCACGCAGCGCGTCCAGGCAATGACGGCTGTATTCCGCCACACGCATCATGCGTTCTTTGTTGATGACATAGCGCGCTGCTGTACATTGCCGCAACATGCTCGCCATCCACTTTAGTTGCCATAGGCTGCCATCGAGTCGGATCGCAAGTGGGGCATGTTCTTCAAACATCCATTTCAGCGCTTTGAGGGGTACGCCCGGAGCCGCCCAAGGTGAGGAGTACCCAGGCGATACCTGCCCTGCATTTGCAAAGCTTGTTTCGTTTGCTGCGCTAAGCTGTCTGTCGACCACCGTGACGTCCGCACCTGCTTTGGCGAGGTAATAGGCAGTGGTGGTACCGATGACTCCGGCGCCTAGAACGACTACTTTCATGGTGAAGGCCTTAATCTTTAGTGAATATCTAAAGTTTAGGGTCTGATGGCTAGTGTTTTTTTTTGATTTTTTTATAAAAAAATCTATAAATCACTTTTTTTGTTGCTTTTCATACAATTTGACAGAGAAAATCGATTTATTGCGTGATTTGATAGTTTGCAGTGATTAAACGTTTGACTATGATGATTTTCGCACGTACACTCAAAAGGCAAGATTCTCAAGCGACGCGGTTTTTGTACCTAGGCTGTCGCCCTTAATGGTAAGCAGTGGTGTCTATCCCTTCCTTGATCATCTAGCACGCTGGGCGTTTTTGCCCGATTTTTATATTTATCAAGGAAGTTCGAAATGGCAACTGGTGTCGTGAAGTGGTTTAACGCCGAAAAAGGTTATGGTTTTATTATGCCTGACGGCGGCGGCAAAGATTTGTTCGCTCACTATTCAGAAATTCGTTCGAGTGGTTACAAAACCCTCGAAGAAAATCAGAAAGTCAGCTTTGAAATTGGTCAGGGCGCTAAAGGCCCAAGCGCGACTAACATTCAAGTGCTGTAATTCTGCACTGACAGCGTCTGATGACTCAGACGCATGTCAATCAAGCCCTGTATCGCGTGAGTGATGCAGGGTTTTTTCTTGACAGAGTTTTTCTAGTTAAATTTTTTATCTCCTTGCCCTTATTTCTATAAGCGAATAAAGATGACCTCCGCTTCTGTCCAGTTTCTTACAACGCGTCGCTCACAAAAACTCGTACAAGCACCAGGTCCAAACACGGAGCAGTTACAACAACTACTCGCATCCGCCGTTTGTGCGCCCGATCATTCTGCTTTGCGGGCGTGGCGATTTGTTTTGATTGAGCAGCCAAATATCGCTGCCCTAACGGACTTGGCGATTGGCGCCACGCGGCGTTCTGGGCGCGAGGTGACGGAGCAAAAAGAGCAGAGCACACGTAAATGGCTTTCTTCCGTGCCACTTTTGATTGGACTTGCTTACAAAATTTCGCATGACAATGAAAAAGTGCCCGAGATCGAGCAAACGCTATCAATGGGGGCTGCGGTGATGAATATTCAGAATGCCGCCCATATGATGGGTTTCTCAACTTACTGGAGTACAGGTTTAGGGACTTACACCGATGAAGTGCCTGAGGCACTCGGACTCGATACGCTTGACTATCGCTTTGTTGGTTTCTTGGCAGTGGGGACACCGAGTGTCAAGCTACCGCCTGCGCAGCGTCCTGATCCAGCGACCATGACGACGACTTGGCAACCCTAATAAATCGCGGCGTTAGTTTGCGGCTTGAACGCGTTTCAGTCTGAGGGCGTTCATCACCACAAATACGCTCGAGCAAGCCATCGCTCCTGCGGCAAATACGGGTGAAAGCAGCACGCCAGTGCTCGGGTAGAGTGCGCCTGCCGCGACCGGAACAAGTGCAACGTTATAGGCAAAGGCCCAGAATAAATTCTGATGGATATTTTTGAGCGTGCTGCGAGAGAGTTTGACCGCAGTCGCCACGCCCATTAGATTGTCTGACATGAGGACGACCGAGGCGGCTTCAATCGCGACATCGGTGCCCGTTCCAATCGCAATCCCCACATCAGCAGTTGCAAGCGCGGGTGCATCATTAATGCCATCTCCGACAAAAGCAACAACATGGTTTTGTGCTTGAAGTTTTAATAGCTGATCGACTTTACCTTCTGGTAACACTTGTGCATGTATCTCGTCGATGCCAAGTTGATCTGCGACGGCTTGCGCGGTGCCAGGATGGTCTCCAGTGATCATCACCGTTCGGATCCCAAGTTTTTTTAGTGCGCTGATGGCACGTGCGGCACTTGGTTTGATGGAATCAGAAACGGCCATCATGGCGGTGAGTCGTCCATCGACTGCGAGGTAAATTGGGGTCTTGCCTTGAGACGCCCATTTTCCAGTCAGTTCTGCCTGCGCTTCAGTACGAATTCCATGTGAAAGCATAAAATGTTGTGCACCAGAAATCAGTGCTTTATTGGCAACGGTTGCGCGGACACCTGCACCGCTTGTGGCCATAAAGTTCAGTGCCGCGGGTAAGGCCAGTTTCTCGGC
>CAMAYM010000036.1 GCA_945862495.1 Bordetella parapertussis
GCCTGCACGCTGGGACATCATATAAGGGATCACGGGCCGGGCAACGTTAAAAACGCCACCGACATTGGTATTGAGGACGGACGAGATTTCCTCATCTTCCATCGCGGCCATCAAGTTATCGCGAACAATTCCCGCGTTATTGATCAAGATATCAATGCGCTCACAACGCTCACCAATGGACTCAACCGCCGCCGCACATGCGGCAGGATCACTCACATCGACTTGCATAGCGGTCGCCAGACCACTCGCGGCCGTCACGGCTGCAACCACTTCATCCGCAGCAGTTTGGTTGCCTTTGTAAAAAAAGGTCACATTGACGCCCTCGCCTGCGAGCGTTTCAACAATCGCACGGCCAATTCCACGAGAACCGCCTGTCACAATGGCAACTTTGCCAGATAAGCCAGATTTAAACGTCATAATTTTTAACCCGAAATGGCGAAACCGCCGTCTACAACCAATGTGTGACCGTTGACCCATGCAGCCTCTGGCAAGCACAGCAGATACACCGCATCCGCCACGTTAGCCGGCAGCAGGCTAGGACCAGCAGGGGTACGTGCCGCAAATTCAGACAAAACCTGATCCCGATTGGGAAAGTGACTCAAGGCATCGGTATCCACTACGCCGGCAGAAACAGTGTTGACGCGAATCCCGCGTGGACCGAGCTCTTGGGCCAGTGTCCGTACAAGCGACTCGAGTGCGGCCTTGGACGCACCAATAAATCCGTAATGGGGCATCGCTCGCTGCGCACCCAGACTGGACATTGCCACGATACGACCCCCATTTTTCATCAGGGGAGCAGCGTGCTGCGCGAGCAAATTCACCGCGAAAGCATTGGTCTCGAGACACCAGCGGAAATGCTTAAGCGTCATCTCCATCGCCGGTTTGAGTACCCCGGAAGCCGCGTTACTGATGACGATATCCAGATGACCGAACTCTTTAGTAATGATTTCGAACATCTCAGCCACGCTATCGGGCACGCCCACGCTTGCCTGAACAGCGATCGCGCGCCTGCCCATCGCACGGACCTCGGCGCAGACAGCCTCTGCTTCGTCAGAGCTGTTGTAGTAGTTGGCAACAATGTCACAACCGGCAGAGGCCAATTTCAGGGCACACGCACGACCAATGCCGCGTGCGGCTCCAGTGACTAGGGCAACTTTACCGGACAGGGGCAGACTCATAATGGGGGATTCACTCCAAAGGAAAGCGAAAGTTTAACCAAGATCAAGAAAAGCGACCAATATCCGTCTCAGACACGGTCTGACCATCTTACAATGAAGGATTGATTGATTCCGCCTTCACGCCAAAGGAACACGTATGTCCAAGCAGCCTCCCATGCCCATTATCCCCGCTGTCGCCTCGCAATGGATTCACGGTAAAGCCGTGACGCACCCGGGTGCACGGAGTCAGGACGTGTTTAATCCTGCGACAGGGCAAGCCACCCGCAAGGTCGAGCTTGCAAGCCTGGAGACCGTCAACGAGGCTGTTGCCAGCGCCAAAGCCGCCTTCCCTGCCTGGTCGGATACGCCCCCCATCCGCCGCGCGCGCATCATGAACAACTTTCTGGCGTTGCTCAATACCCACAAGGACGAGCTCGCTTCGATCATTACACAGGAGCACGGTAAGGTATTTACAGACGCTCAGGGCGAAGTCATGCGCGGCATTGATATTGTCGAGTTCGCTTGCGGCATGCCACAACTGCTCAAAGGCGAATTCACCGATCAGGTCTCGACCGGCATTGACAACTGGACCTTGCGCCAGCCGCTTGGCGTAGTTGCCGGCATTACGCCGTTTAACTTCCCCTGCATGGTGCCGTGCTGGATGTTCCCCGTCGCGATTGCAGCGGGCAACTGTTTTGTGCTCAAACCCAGCGAACGCGATCCTTCAGCCTCGATTTTCATGGCAGAGTTGTTTAAGAAAGCTGGCCTCCCCGATGGCGTCTTTAACGTCGTCCAGGGCGACAAAGTCGCCGTTGACGGTTTGCTTGAGCACCCCGATGTCAAAGCCATCAGCTTTGTTGGCTCGACGCCGATTGCTCAATACATTTATCAACGCGGTGCGGACCTCGGCAAACGCGTACAAGCCCTTGGCGGCGCAAAGAACCATATGGTCGTGATGCCCGATGCGGATATCGAGCAAGCGGTTGACGGCTTGATTGGCGCAGCTTACGGCTCGGCAGGTGAACGTTGCATGGCCATTTCAGTCGCAGTGCTGGTGGGTGATGTCGCTGACAAAATTGTGCCTTTGCTCGCTGAGCGTGCAAAAACACTAAAGATCAAAAATGGTCTGGAGCTTGATGCGGAGATGGGTCCGATCGTGACCCGCCAGGCACTCGAGCGTATCGAGGGCTATATCGATATCGGTGTCAAAGAAGGCGCCAAACTAGTAGTGGATGGTCGCGGACACAAAGTCCCTGGCCACGAAAACGGCTTCTTTACTGGCGGCTCACTGTTTGATCACGTCACGCCAGAAATGCGTATTTACAAAGAAGAGATTTTTGGACCTGTTCTCGGCTGCGTTCGCGTGAAAGACTTTGCTCAAGCTGTGGACCTCATCAATGCACATGAGTTCGGCAATGGCGTGTCTTGCTATACCCGTGACGGTAACGTGGCCCGCGAGTTTGGTCGCCGCATCCAGGTGGGTATGGTTGGCATCAACGTGCCGATTCCTGTGCCGATGGCCTGGCATGGTTTCGGCGGATGGAAAAAGAGCTTGTTTGGCGATATGCATGCGTACGGCGAGGAAGGTGTGCGTTTTTACACCAAGCAAAAGTCCATCATGCAACGCTGGCCTGAAACCATCGGCAAAGGTGCCGAGTTTGTCATGCCAACCGCCAAGTAATGTCGGGACTCGGTATGACAAAAAGAGCAGTGTGCTTGCTAAGCGGTGGTCTAGATTCGACCACCGTGCTCGCGATCGCGCAGGAAGAAGGCTACGAGGTGTTCGCCTTGAGCTTTCGTTATGGGCAACGTCACTCTGTGGAGCTTGAAAAAGCAACGGAGTTTGCGCGGACCCGTGGCGTCACGAAGCATGTCATCCTTGATTTGGATCTGCGCAGTTTCGGGGGCTCTGCCCTGACGGCAGATATTCCTGTTCCCAAGGGACACTCTGTCGACGATATCAGTACGGGTATTCCAATTACCTATGTGCCCGCTCGCAATACGATCTTTTTAAGTCTGGCGCTGGGTTGGGCTGAGGTGCTCGGTGCGCAGGATATTTTTGTCGGCGTCAACGCGATGGACTACAGTGGTTATCCGGACTGTCGCCCTGAGTACATCGAGGCGTTTGAACACCTCGGTAACCTCGCGACCAAAGCGGGGGTCGAAGGCCATCAGCGCCTCAAAATTCGTGCACCGCTCGTCAAGATGACCAAGGCCGACATCATCCGTCGCGGCATGGCGCTTGGCGTAGATTTCTCGGAAACGACGAGTTGCTATGACCCAAGTCCAGAGGGCGCCCCTTGCAAGCAGTGCGATTCGTGTTTGCTACGTGCCAAGGGCTTTTCAGAGCTTGGGCTTAATGATCCACTTGATCTCAAATTTCCTGGCTAATCGAGCGACTCTCTAAACGACCACAAATGAGCACATGAACTGAGCTCAGTCGTGGTCTATCGCGCTTGAAATGCCAACGAGAACTCAGGCACGTAGGTCACAAGCATCAGCACTACCAACATGATGGCGATAAAAGGCCATATTTTTGAGGCTACCTCTCCGAGCTTCAAACCGCTGATTGCCATACCCACAAACAAGCAGTAGCCGATTGGCGGCGCAGCCATTCCAATCGCAACGTTTGTCACAATGATGGCGCCAAAGTGAATAGGGTCGATCGCAAAGCTTTTTGCAATGGCAATCAACAGAGGACCCAGTACCACCATAATGGCGATTTCATCCATCACCGCTGCCAACAAGAAAAAGGCAAGATTCAAAACAAGCAGCATTACCCACTTTTCTTGGATATTTTGCGATAGCCATGCCGCCAACTTGGGCGCGAGCTGCTCTTGTGCAATCAAAATGCCAAAGCCAGCAGAAAAGACAATGATGGACATCACGATTGCAGTGATTTTGAGCGAACGCCAAATGATGGGCGAAAGCTCTGCAAACTTAAGCTGCTTTTCAATCACCATGCCCACAAACAGCGCGTACACGCAGCTGACTACAGCGGCCTCGGTTGGTGTAAAGACCCCGCCGTAAATACCGCCCAGCACAATCACGGGTGCTAACAGTGCCCAAATCCCCTCGCGCAAAGCTTGCCCAATTTCTTTAAGACTCGCGCGTTTCTGCGTCGGTATTTTGTTCCGCTTGGCATGCCACCAACACACGACCATCAGACCAAAAGCCATCACCAAGCCGGGCAACACACCGGCACTAAACAGTCTCGAAATGGACTGTTCAGCAATCACGCCCCAGATGACAAACGCAATCGAAGGTGGAATGAGCGGTGCCAACACACCTGCACTCACGGCTAAGGCCGTTGCAAACCCTTTACCATAGCCCCGTTCAGCCATCGCGGGAATCATGATCGCGCCGATCGCTGCAGTGGTCGCAGGCGCAGAGCCAGAAATTGCGGCGAAAATGGCTGCGGCCAAGACCGTGACGTGTCCAAGACCCCCGGTCAAGTGGCGAACAAAAACATCTGCCACCTTGATTAAGCGCGCCGATAAACCGCCCGCCGACATCAACTCACCGGCCAACATAAAAAACGGTATCGCCAGCAAAGAAAATGACTGCGTCCCCGCGAGGATCGACTGTGGCATCAGTAATGGCTCAATGCCCGCCACAAGCAAGGAAAGGGCCACCACAATACCGATCGCAAACGCAAAGGGCACACCAAGCAACATCAACACACCAAAACCAGCGGACAACAACCACGCCACACTACTCATCAAGAGACTCCGCCCAAGGCATCAGCCTCTCAAATGAAAATAAAGCAATCAGCACACCAAAGGTAGGGGCCGCTGCGTAAAGAAACTCAATCGGAAAACCTACCGCCGCTGAAGTTGAGCCGCGCGTTTCCTGAAAATACCCCCAGCCTGCATACGCAATAAACACACCCAAGGCCAGCAGCATTAAAGAGATTAGTTTCTCTAACCACTGATGCAAAGAGGCTGGCAATATGTTCAACATCAAATCCATCCTGGCATGCGTCATGCGTCGCACACCAATGGCCGTTGTGATCACAACAAGCCATGCGAAACCGAGTAAGGCAAGCTCTTCGCTCCAGCTCAGAGACTTGCCAAACACGTAACGCAAAAATACTTGCGCCGCCAGGGCGAGAAGCATCAGCAACACGAGTGTGACAGCTGTGAGCTTCAAGACCCTTTCTAAATAATCAAAATAACGGCGCATCTGTATTCCTGCTTATTGCTTTTGAAATTACTTAACGGAGTCAAGGGCCTGATTAACCATAGACGCACCAACGGTCTTTTTAGCCTTTTCGTACATAGGCTGAACGGACGCACGGAAAGCCGCAACATCGCCCACGGTATTGACCTTCATGCCTTTCTTTTCAAGACCGCTCAGCAATGCTTTTTCGTTCTTTCCAGCAGCCAGACGCTGAATAGCAGTTGCTTGTTTACCCGCCTCGATGACCGCAGCTTTTTGCTCAGCATTGAGCTTGTCAAACACACGCTTGGAAAGAATCAGCTCAATGGCCGAGTATGTATGGTTTGTCAGCGACAAGAACTTTGTCACTTCATACATCTTGCTGCTGTCAATCACAGCAATCGGGATTTCCAAGCCATCAATGGTGCCTTGCTGAACGGCGGTAAAGGTTTCACCCCAAGCCATTGGCACTGCTGCGCCGCCCAAGGAGGTAAACATATCGATGAATACAGGATTTTGCATCACGCGATATTTCACACCCGAGACGTCAGCAGGAGCGCTGACAGGCTTTTTGTTGTTAATCATCTGGCGGAAACCACCTTCCATATAGCCCAACACCATGATATTTTTCTTGGCTAACAGGGCGGTCAGATCCTGACCCACTTTACCGTCCAAAGCCTTTTGTGCTTGCGCTTCATTCGAGAACAGGAAAGGCAAGTCATTGATCTGGAAAGCGGGTTCGATCTGCGCGATCACGGCGTTGGTAATAATGGCTGAGTCCACTGTACCGAAACGGACACCTTCCATCATTTGCTTTTCATCACCGAGCTGACGGTTAGGATAGAGCTGCACTTGCACTGTGCCTTTCGTCAGCTTTTCAACCGCAGCTTTAAACGCGTGCGCGCCAACCGCATAGGGGTCGGTCGGGCTATCCGCCGTGGTCCAGCCCAGTTTGAGCACGGTCTGAGCGCTGGCCAGTGTTGGCATGGAAAAGGCAAAAGCTGCAGTTACAACGGCCGTAGCGGCCAAGAGGTGACGACGTTTCATGTTTTATCTCCTAGATAGTTTGAAACTTATAAATAAAAATCAGCAGTTAAATTTAACGACCTACGAACGGTTCAAATCCATAAAGCTCTTCAGGATTTTGAACCAAAATTTGTTGGCGCAGCGCCTCGGTGGGTAACCATTTAAAAACAGTGTCCGCAATATCGCCATCGTTGGGCATTGGCGCAGGAATATTGGGGTGCGGCCAGTCTGTTCCCCAAACCAGACGGTCAGTACGTGTGTTGAGCAAGGCATCAACAAAAGGCTGAATCGCTGCCCACTTGTTGGCGGGATCCACGACCCGGTATGCGCCCGACAGCTTGACCCAAGCCGTTCCCTCTTGCACGAGTGCGCACATATTTTTAAATCCTGCGTCATTGACGTCAGGCTTGGAGGGGTGTCCAAAGTGATCAAAAACGACTGGCACGCCTAGCTTGGAAGCCCAAACTGGAATGTCGGGCTGAGCGGCTACATCGACCAAAAACTGGATATGCCAACCGAACGGTTTGATTCGACGCGCCAGGGACTCGGCATCACTGAGCTGACTTCCGCCAGCAAACAAGATATTGACCCGCGTGCCGCGTGTGCCAGCCTGGTGGAGTCGCTCAATTTCAGCGTCGGTGCTGTCGACTGAAAGGACGGCCACAGCACGCAAACGATCGGCATGTGCACGCATCGTGTCGTACAAGGTGCTGTGATCGTGACCATACACAGAAGGATGAACCAACACGGCACGATCCGCACCAATGGTATTGTTCATCGCCTCGAAGGCTGCCCAAGGTGCGAGCGAGGGTGTGTAAGAGCGATTGGCGGTGTGAGGATAGATCGCAGGATCCTCAAACACGTGAAAATGGCAGTCAACCGTACCAGCGGGTAAGCGATTCTTTGGGGCAACCAAAGGATCGAAAGGTAAATATTCTGATGTCATCATGATGTCGCGCGTTGTCCCTAGTATTTTTTTATTTGTGTCATATTAGTCTGACTGCAATTTAAGCACTACTGGGCAAAGAATGCGATTGACCTGCCCCCTGTGCAAACTCAAAAAGGTTTAGGTATTCGGGTTATTACTAGCATTGCAATTCAAAGTTCATGTTTGTCGAAAGCAGATGCATAATCAATTGAAAACAGCGTTAACACCAGTCATTTCTCAACAAGGATTCAGATCATGAAAGCAAGTGTGAAATATATCCTTGCGCTTGATCAAGGCACCACGAGCTCGCGTGCGATTCTCTTTGATGAAAACGGCGCTATCGTAGATTCGGCACAAAAAGAGTATGCGCAACACTTTCCCCAACCGGGTTGGGTTGAACACGATGCGCTGGATATCTGGGTAACGCAACGCGAGGTGACACAAGCGCTCATCCAACGCTGTTCAAGCCCTGAAAATATTGCTGCGCTTGCGATCACGAACCAACGCGAGACTACTGTCCTATGGGACCGACAAACAGGCCAACCTGTTGGACCTGCGATCGTCTGGCAGGACCGTCGTACGGCGGATCAATGTGCCACGCTGCGACAACAAGGTCTCACCGACTTGATCCAAGCCAAGACAGGACTGGTGCTTGATGCCTATTTTTCGGGGACCAAGCTGGCTTGGCTGCTGGATAACGTCGAAGGTGCGCGGTTGCGCGCCGAGCGTGGTGAACTCGCGTTCGGCACCATTGACAGTTGGCTCGTCTGGAATTTGACAGCAGGTCGTAGCCACATCACGGATGTGAGTAATGCCTCTCGCACGCTGCTGTTTAATTTGCATACCCTAGACTGGGATGACGAACTCCTAAAGATACTGAATATCCCCCGCGAGGTATTGCCTAAGGTCGTTCCCAGTGCGGGTCAATTGGCGCAAACAGAAGCATCCGTTCTAGGACATGTGATCCCGATCACTGCAATGATCGGAGATCAGCAGGCCGCCACCTTTGGGCAAGGATGTTTTGAGCCTGGTATGGCAAAAAACACCTATGGGACAGGGTGCTTTATGTTGCTCAATACAGGCTCTCAGCCCGTCACGAGTCACAATCATTTACTTACAACTGTTGGCTGGCAACGTGCGGATGCGAAGCATTCCGAACTCCACACGACATACTGTTTGGAGGCCTCAGTCTTTATGGGAGGGGCCACCATCCAATGGTTACGTGATGGCCTCAACATCATTCAAACGGCCGCCGAAGTTGAAGCACTGGCACAAAGCGTGCCTGATGTGGGGGACACCTATCTGGTACCTGCGTTCACCGGGCTTGGTGCGCCCTATTGGGATGGACATGCGAGAGGTACCCTGATCGGCATGACGCGGGGGACAACCAAGGCACACATCGCCCGCGCTTCGCTTGAAGCGATTGCCCTTCAAGTGGCGGATGTGTTTGAAGCGATGGAAAAAGATGCAGGCTTGACCCTGACGGAGTTACGTGTCGATGGTGGCGCCTCAAAAAATAATTTGTTACTCCAGATGCAGGCCAATATTCTCGGTGTGCCAGTTGTCCGTCCAAAAATCGTTGAGACAACCGCACTGGGTGCCGCGTATCTAGGGGGACTGGCAGTAGGCCTCTGGTCGGACACGCACGTGATTTCTGAGCTCTGGCAAGAAGACAGACGTTTTGAACCACAGTGGTCGCATGCAGAGCGCACGGTCAAACGAACGCGCTGGCATCAAGCGGTCGAGCGGGCCAAGTCTTGGTCTGAGGAATAAAATATCTCAATGATGCATGCACAAAAAAGTTCAGCGCACCACGCAACGCCCTCTGCGCCAATTGCGACCGAGCGACGAACACTGTTGTCTCAACTCGAACGCGAAACGCCCTTTGATCTGGCCATCATCGGTGGGGGGGCTACAGGACTGGGCTTGGCACTTGACGCGGCCAAGCGCGGCTATTCAGTTGTACTCATAGAAGCGGCAGACTTTGCCAAGGGTACGTCCTCGCGCTCGACCAAACTTGTGCACGGTGGTGTGCGCTATCTTGCGCAGGGCAACATCTCTTTGGTCTACGAAGCCCTGCACGAGCGCGCCACACTTTTGCATAATGCACCACATCTTGCGCGCGCCTTATCCTTTGTCATGCCCTGTTATCGATTTTGGGAACAGCCGTTTTATGGCATCGGTTTGCTTGTGTACGATCTACTGGCTGGCCGTCGCAGTCTGGGACGCACCCGTTTTCACGGTGTCACAGCGACGCAATCTGAACTCCCTAATATCAACGCTCAGGGACTCAAAGGCTCGGTTCAGTATTGGGATGGTCAATTTGATGATGCGCGACTCGCGCTCGCACTTGCCCGAACGGCCGCCCAGCAAGGGGCGATGCTCATCAACTACTGTCGCGCCGTCGAACTCCTGCATGATACAGAGAATCGGGTTAACGGCATTCTTGCCCAAGACGTAGAGACGGGTTTGCCCTACACCATTCAAGCACAATGCGTCGTGAACGCGACAGGTGTCTGGGTTGATGAAATCCGTCACTTGGATGATGAGGCACGTGGCGATAAGACGCAGACCATGGTCGCACCGAGTCAGGGTGTACATGTGGTCGTAGATCGGGAGTTCCTTCCGGGAGAAAATGCGCTCATCGTCCCGCACACAAGCGATGGACGCGTCCTGTTTGCCGTCCCTTGGCTAGGCAAGGTCATCCTTGGCACAACAGACACACCGCGACAAGATCTCAGCGTGGAACCTGAACCCTTCCAAGAAGAACTTGCGTTCATTTTGCGCGAAGCCGGCAAGTACTTGCAACGCGCACCAGCACGCGCGGACATTAAAAGTATCTGGGTAGGACTACGACCTTTAGTCAAACCCCCAACCGACGCAGCGGGCAATACCAAGAAAATCAGTCGAGAGCACACCGTGCTGATCAGTCCAGGCCAATTAGTGACCGTTACCGGTGGCAAATGGACGACCTATCGTGCCATGGCGCAGGATGTACTCAAGCACTGCATTGATGCCAAGCTTCTCAAAGACAAAGCACCCTGCTCCACCGAACGGCTTGCGCTTGTCGGCGCCCAATCAGGACAAGCTGTTGCGCACGCGATGCACGAGACGCCTGGGCTGGCTGCCTATGGAGATGAAGCAGGTGCTGTCTCATCACTCCCAGGCTCGGCACAGCACCTTGGAGGTGGTCTGACAGCTGCTATGGTGCGTTTTGCTGTGCGCTACGAATACGCGCGAACGGTTGAGGATGTATTGGCAAGACGCTCGCGCTTGCTGTTTTTAGATGCGCGTTTAGCGGGATCGATTGCGCCAGCAGTCAGTGCCATCATCCAAGAAGAAACGGGCCGAGATCCAGAGCTCGCGGCGTTTATGGCGCTCGCCGCACACTACGCACACTTGCCAGACTAAGGCACTCAGGTGGCAGCCGCATCCGCCAAGATCAAATCGGCACCACGCTCGGCGACCATCATCACAGGCGACTGGGTGTTACCCGATACCATTGCAGGCATGACGGAAGCATCCACGATCCGCAGGCCTTGCAAGCCCTTAAAGCGCAACCTCACATCCACAACGGCCTGTTCGTCCGAGCCCATCCGACACGTGCCGATTGGATGATAAATAGTCTGACCGTTCGCGCGGGCGAAATCTAGCCATTGTTCATCTGTCTCCACACTCGGACCCGGACTCATTTCAACCTCAATGAAATTGGATAACGCAGGCCGACTCACAATTTGACGCGCGACTTTCATGCCATCGATCAAAGTCTGACGATCCGCTTGCGTCGCTAAAAAATTAGGTCGGATCGCGGGACCTTGAGCAGGATCGTTTGATTTGCAGTGAATGCTTCCTTGTGAAGTCGGTCGCAAACCCGCTACCCCCATCGTCATCCCTGGGGCATTGTCCAATTTGCGAATCGCCGCATTCGCATAACTCGCATGCATAAAGAAATATTGCACATCAGGTGTCACACTCTGTGGTTGCGTTTTCACAAAACCATGCACCAAACCTGTACCGAGGGTGAGTAAACCTTTTTTACGGGTAAAGTATTGAAGCGCCGCTACCCCCAACCGCCAGCCTTGCGCAAGTTCATTTAAAGTCTGCGTATTTTTGACCCGCCAGTTCATCCGCGTCGCAAAATGATCAATGTAGTTCTCTCCGACTCGCGGTGCCGCATACACGAGAGGTATACCGAGTTTCTGCAACAAGTCCGGATTGCCGATACCCGAAAGCTCAAGCAACTGGGGGGTTTGTACGGCGCCAGCGGCGAGAATGACCTCGCGCTGCGCAAGCACTGTATGCACTTCGCCTTTCCTACGATAGGTCACGCCGGTACAGCGACCCTCCGCCACATTGACCTTTGTGACCAAGGCGCCCGTGCGAATCGTCAAGTTTTTACGTTGGCGAACGGGGTTGAGATAACCCTCCACGACGCTCCAGCGCTGACCGTCTTTTTGGGCGACTTGGTAATAACCAAACCCTTCTTGGGTGCGACCGTTATAGTCTTGGCTTAATGGCTGTCCGTCTTGTTCAGCCGCTTGTAACAACGCATGTGCGAGTGGGTAGCGCTCACTAACTTGGTGAATATGCATGGGCCCGCCTTTGCCGCGCGCCTCGTCACCAGGCAAATAGGTTTCCATTTTTTTAAAATATGGTGCAACATCTTGCGCCGACCAACCCGTTGCGCCAAGTGCCGCCCAGTGGTCGTAATCTTCAGGCTGCCCATGGACATAAATCATCCCATTGATCAGACTCGAGCCTCCCAAACCTTTACCACGCGGAATTGCGATTTTGCGCCCTAGCGTATTGTCCTCGGGTTCGGTTTCGAAACGCCAGTTGTAGACCGGATCGTTAAGAAGCTTAGTAAAGCCCGCAGGGATTTTGATCCACATACTATCGGGCTCACCGCCTGCCTCAAGCATCAGAACGGTATAGCGTCCATTTGCTGTCAAGCGATTCGCCAGCACACAGGCCGCCGTGCCGCCGCCAACAATCACGTAGTCGAACTGTTCCATTACTTTGCGACTCCCATAAAGTCCGCCATCAATTCGATCTGACATTCAAGCATCGGCAATCCAAACTGTATGCGACACCCTTTTTCCTGTGCCGCAGCCAGCAAGGGCGTCAGAGTGGGTGTCATGATAATTTCCGCAACGGTTTGTTCTGCGCTCAACCCACGCACATCAAAAGGAAATGGATCTTCTGGA
Organism: Bordetella parapertussis; assembly: GCA_945862495.1. Lineage (GTDB taxonomy): Bacteria > Pseudomonadota > Gammaproteobacteria > Burkholderiales > Burkholderiaceae_B > Zwartia > Zwartia parapertussis_G. Next base: position 12,480 of record CAMAYM010000036.1, read on the forward strand.
CGCATGCCCAAAGAGGTTGCGTTGATGACCAAATCGTAGCCCACAGGACTTGCGCCCACAGCCGCCATCGCGACCTTTGGGTACACGGCCTGCAGTCGCGTGATGATATCTTGTGCTTTTGCCTGCGTGCGGTTGTAGAGATCAAGTCGCGCCACACCTGCATCCGCGAGGGCAAAAGCAATCGCCTTGGCTGCGCCACCGGCCCCACTCAACAACACACGCAAATCCTTGGGCTCGATGCCGTGCTGACGCAAGCCCCCGACAAAACCTTGGCCATCTAAAATATCGCCAGATAGACTGCCGTCTGAATTGCGGCGCACGATATTGACCGCTCCCACCATACGCGCTGCAGGGGTAATGTCATCGCACAAGTCGACCATCGCTGTTTTATGAGGGACCGTCGCGATCATGCCGCCAAAATTCAAAATGCCGCGTAAGCCCTGCACAAAGGCAGGCAAGTTTTCTGAGGTCACATGCATGGGGACCAATACGCCATCCGTCCCTCTTTGATCGAAGACTTTACGCATCGTTTGCGGTGTTTTGACCTGCGAGACAGGGTCGGCCACGATGCCATAGAGTCGCGTACTTCCTGTGATTTCCATCATAATGTCAGCGTGTGATTGATTTTCAGACTTTGATGCTGGAGTTTACCCATGAAACGATTAAAAAGACTCGCCTGCGTTCTGTCGATTGCGCTCTTGCCAACGTTAGGTTTAGCTGCCCCCGTCCATCACCATACGTTTACCACGTCAGACGGGGTGCGCCTGCACTACATCGAAGCCGGACGTGGCGACAAAACAATTGTGCTGATTCCTGGTTGGTTAATGCCCGCTGCGGTATTTGAAAAACAATTTGAAGCGCTCTCCTCCTCATATCGCGTCTTAGCCCTAGATCCAAGATCGCAAGGGCTCTCGGAGGTCACCACACTTTCTCACGCCCCCAAGCGTCGGATTCAAGACATCGCCGAATTTGTAAAGACCACCAAAGTAGGAGATTTTGTCCTAGCCGGCTGGTCACTGGGTGTGCTGGAATCGCTTGATTACGTCGCCAATTACAACCCTAAAGGTCTGCGGGGTCTGATTTTGATCGATAACTCTGTTGGTGAGGGCAAACCCCCTGCTGGGCGACGTTCGAATTTTGCTCAAACCATGAACGATCCCGTTAAGCGTGAGCAATATATGCGCACCTTTAGTCAGGACATTTATCGTAAAACGCCCCCGCCGTTATTAGCACAGGCTGTCTTAGATTCTGCGCTGCAAGCTGCGCCGGCTGTCGCGATCCAACTACTCAATCAGCCCTACCCCCGCACCTATTGGAGCGAAACGCTGCAAAAACAAAACGTGCCTGTGCTCTTTGCCATCAGGCCTTGGCTCAAAGGGCAGGGAGACGCACTACAAAAAAAACGTGCGCCCGATCTCATCACCATCGCAATGTTTGACAAGGCCGGGCACGCATTATTTGTCGACGAACCTGAAAGTTTTAATCAGGCCGTTTTAAAATTTAGCCACCAAGCCTTCGCGCGTAAAAGATAAGCGTGTGGTGTGATGCGCGTGGAGTAATGTGCATGGAATGATGCGCGCCAAAATTGGCGCAGCATTCCTTAGTTTTGACGACGCACAACCTGAACGTTGCTTCGCTCGTTGGTTTTGTTGTAACTGAAGGCAAAGGGCAAGGGCTTGACGTTTGTCGACTCACGGTAGGCTTTGGCAAGCGACTCTTGCTTTTTACGATTAAACAACTCGTGGGGATACAAGAATCCGCCATATAAATTTACCGGCCCGATCTCAGCCAAATAGGTGTAGTTCAGACCTGTTTCATCCTGCACCACCATGGTGGCGTTGGCCACCAAAATATCGCGCATCACAGAAAAATAGGTTTCCTGCAAAAGATGGGAGGCGGCTTTGATCAACACGGGATTTTTAGCCTCGCGTGCGAGCCATTTGCGCATCGGTTCGTTCTGACTCAAGCTCGCATCCGACAAGTCCAAGCTAACGTAATCTAGCGTAACAGGCTTGCCCGCCTTGCTAAGCACCAACCGCACTGACTTCCATTGTCCCGCTGTACTTTTAACAAAGTCGCCGGACTGTTCATCGTACACAATGGGAAAAATGTCCATGACATCATACCCAGAGTAAAGCGCAAACGTTGACAAAATCGTCGTCACACCGATCGGCGCAAACTGGTCGCGCTGGTCTTCATTTAAATCATCTGTTCGGAAAAAGGCCAGTCGGCTGAACTTCATCCATTCACGCATAAACTTAGCTTGAAAACCTTGCGCGCGCGCAGCGGGCATCGTAGCGAGTGTGACCGGAGCATTTGCTGCCTGCATCGCCACCATGACATAACGATCAGCGCTAGGAAACGCATGCGCAAGCGTCACAAAGTCAGGACCAGAGAACGGATAAAACACCGTGCCACCCGGCTTAGGAGCGATTTCTGCCGCAGCAAAATTTGTCAGTGGTTGTCCAATCGTTTTTTGATAAAAATCCCAGGCGCCATCCGCTTGTGTTTTGAGCGCACCTTGCAAAAAGGGAAAGGCTGGCGCGGGCTGCTGAGCCGTAGGCAAATAAAGCCCAAAGCCTTGCGTGGCAAACGCACTGCCGCTTGTCGCAAACATTCCAAACAGCAATAAGGCTGAAGCGGTTATAAGTTTTTTAATTATGCTCATCGGCCAACACTTCATGACGTAAGTACCCCATCAAAACGAAAGAAAAATCAGACAGACTTGAGCAGGCTCAGGCCACCCATGTAAGGACGCAACACTTCGGGCACCACAATACTACCGTCGGCTTGCTGATAGTTTTCCAGTACCGCGACGAGTGCACGACCCACAGCGAGACCAGAGCCATTCAGCGTATGCACAAACTCGGGCTTGCCGCCCTCAATGCGGGTGCGGGCCTGCATGCGACGGGCTTGGAATGTTTCGCAGTTAGAGACAGAAGAAATCTCACGCCAGGTATTTTGTGCCGGTAACCACACCTCTAAGTCATAGGTCTTGGTGGCACCGAAACCCATATCTCCCGTACACAACAACATGACACGATAGGGCAAGCCAAGCAGCTGCAAAACTTTTTCAGCATGTCCGGCCATGTCTTCGAGTGCCTGATAGGAAGTATCGGCCGCTACGATCTGTACCATTTCAACCTTATCGAACTGGTGCTGACGAATGAGACCTCGCGTATCGCGTCCTCCACTTCCTGCTTCAGAGCGGAAACATGGGGTGTGGGCGGTCAAGCGAATCGGCAAATCGGCAGCAGGCACAATGGTGTCACGCACCATACTGGTCAAGGTGATCTCCGAAGTCGAAATCAAATACTGCTCCTCGCCCGTCACCACGTTACCCTGCTCATCCAGCGTAGGCTCGTCCCCGCCACGCGTGACCCAGAACATATCGTTTTTAAATTTTGGTAGCTGTCCCGTGCCCATCAGGGTGGACGCATTGACGATATACGGGGTGTAACACTCGGTATAGCCGTGTTGTTCTGTTTGCAGGTCCAGCATGAACTGGGCAAGCGCGCGATGCAGACGCGCCATCGAGCCGCGCATAAAGCTAAAGCGGGCACCAGAGAGCTTGGCCGCCACATCAAAATCTAAACCAATCGCCTCTCCGAGCATAACGTGATCTTTTGGCTCGAAACCAAGGGACTTAGGATCCCCGGAGCTGGGATCGGGGTTGGGCACCCAACGACGCACCTCAACGTTACCCTCACTGTCTGCGCCCAAGGGCACGTCTTCGTGGGGCATATTGGGGATCGACATCAACATGTCGTTAAGCTGGGCCTGAATCTCCGAGAGGTCTTGTTCAAGCGCCTTCAGTCGAGCCGGAAGCGCCTGAGATTCAGCCATCACGGCCGAAGCATCTTCGCCACGAGACTTGAGCGCACCAATTTGCTTGGCAAACGCATTGCGTTGTGCCTGTAAGTTTTCCGTCTCAGTCTGGACTGCTTTACGACGGGTTTCAAGACTATTGAACGCGTCCAGTGGAAATTCAAAGCCGCGGCTGGCTAAGCGACGCACGACGGAGTCGAGGTCTTTACGTAACAACGCTGGGTCAAGCATGATCTGTGCAATAAAAGACTAGTGAATCGCGTATTGTATCCGCCGCAGCAACCACGCCACGACTGACAAGGCCCCTACGCTCAACAACCAGATCAAGACCAACCATCCCCAGCGTTTCATACTGTCTCCTAGTGGTAATCGTGGGTGGGGCCCACTTTGCCACGAAAGACCCAATACGCGTAGGCGCTATAAGCCAAGATAATTGGGATGAGGAAAACCGCACCTACTAGCAGGAATTTCAAACTATTGTCGGGTGCCGCCGCCTGCCAGAGTGTGACGGATGAGGGCACCATATAGGGGAAAAAACTGATAATTAGGCCGATGTAGGATAAAACAAACAGCCCCTGCACCGCCAAAAAGGACATCAGGGGACGGCTAGTCTGAAGCCCGCGGAACAAGGCAAAGGCGCACACCAATACGAGTAATGGTACTGGCGCCACAAACAACATCGCCGGCCAAGCAAACCATCTTTGCATGAAATACTCATGTAAAAAGGGAGAAATACCACTTACCAAAACGATCAGACCCAACATCACAATGCCTAACCCAGCCGTTGCGCGTTTCGCACGCGCCTCAACCGGCCCGTCAGTTTTGAGAACAAGCCAGGTCGCCCCCAGCAAGGCATAGCCGATCACTAACGCTAAGCCAGTCAGTAAGCTAAAGGGAGACAACCAGTCCCACCAGCCTCCCGCATAAGCACGACCCGACACTTCAATACCTTGCACGAGTGCACCAAGCGCGATCCCTTGGGCAAACGTTGCGACCATAGAGCCCCCTGCAAACGCCCAATCCCACACGTATTTAGTATTTTTGCTCTTCCAGCGAAATTCGAAGGCTACGCCACGAAATACTAAAGCGAGCAACATGATGATGATGGGTGCATACAAAGCAGGCATGATGATGGAATAGGCCAATGGAAAGACCGCAAACAATCCGCCCCCACCCAAGACCAGCCAAGTTTCATTGCCATCCCACACTGGTGCGACCGAATTCATCATCAAGTCGCGTTCTTGTTCCGTTTTGGCCCAGGGAAACAAGATGCCAACACCAAGATCAAAACCATCTAGAACAACATAGGCCAACACGGCGAAGGCGATCAAGCCTGCCCAAATCAATGCGTAATCGAGCGTCATGTGCGATCCTCTTGGACACCGTTCAAACCTGTCTGGGTACTTTTAGCCGCCATCGTCGGCCCAGGCACAATACCTGCAGCACGTATCGGCTCATGGATAGACAAACCAGCTGAGCCAGAGATCGTGCAGGGCGCAGTCTTCATTTGACGCAAGATGTAGTAAACGCCAGCACCAAACAAAGCAAAATAAACAATCACGAACGCAGCCAATGAAAAGCCAATGGCCGCAGCATCAATTGGCGAGGCAGAGTCTGCTGTTCGCAGCAAGTTGTACACAGTGAAGGGTTGACGCCCAACCTCCGTGACGATCCAGCCTGACAAGACAGCAATAAAACCGGAGGGACCCATCACCATCACCAACCGATGCATCATAGGGGTGTCATATAGCCGACCCCGGTAGCGTAGCCACAAACTCCACAGTCCTACGCACAGCATCAGCATCCCAATACCGACCATCGAGCGAAAGGCGAAAAATACAATACCTAAGGGCGGGCGATCTGCTGCCGGAGTGGCATTGATGCCTGGCACGACTCCGTCAATGCTATGGGTCAAAATTAAACTGCTCAAATAAGGAATGGAAATCGCGTAATCAATGCGTGACTCTTTGGCATTTGGAATACCAATCAAAATAAGCGGAGCCCTCCCCAACGACTCGGTATGCCCCTCCATTGCAGCGATCTTGGCTGGCTGGTACTCCAGCGTATTGAGTCCGTGTGCATCACCGGCAAAAATCTGGATCGGTGCAACAATCGCAGCCATCCACATTGCCATTGAGAACATGACACGCGTCGCCGCTTGGCGGTCTGGCGCAGGCACGGCACCTGGCTGTTGCATTCGTTTGCGTTCTTTGAGCAAATGAAACGCGGCCACGCCTCCAACAACAAACGCAGTCGTCAAATAGGCCGCCAAGAGCATATGCACCAAGCGGTAAGGGAATGAAGGATTAAAAATGACCTCGAACCAGTCTTCGACAATAAATTGTCCCACCTCGTTGATGGAATAGCCTGCAGGTGTCTGCATCCAGCTATTGACGGACAAAATCCAAAATGCCGACATAAAGGTACCCAGCGCAACCATCGCCGTAGCAAAAAAGTGCAGCTTGGGACCCACCCGAGCCCGGCCAAATAACATGACGCCCAGAAAACCTGCCTCAAGGAAAAAGGCTGACATCACCTCATACCCCATCAGCGGACCGAGGACTGGTCCCGTCTTATCCGCATACACACTCCAATTGGTACCGAACTGGTAACTCATCACGATCCCGGACACCACGCCCATGCCGAACGCAACGGCAAAGATTTTTTTCCAATAATTGAACAGCGTGAGGTAGACCTCTTTGCCCGTCCAGAGGTGCAAACCATTGAGAACAGCCATGTAGCTCGCCAAGCCGATGGAGAAGGCGGGAAAAATAATATGAAAACTGACCGTGAAGGCAAATTGAATACGTGCGAGCGTCAATGCATCTAACCAGTCCATCACACTACTCCTTATTGCTCTCACGAGCATGTCGATCTTTCTCACGCAAATACGCGAGTTTTTCAGCAATTTTTATTTCCAAACCTCGGGGCACGGGCTGATACCATCGTGGCTCGCGCATGCCCTCTGGCAAATAAGATTCTCCGGCCGCATACGCATCAGGCTCGTCGTGCGCATACCGATATGCGTGCCCGTGGCCAAGGTCTTTCATTAACTTAGTGGGCGCATTGCGCAAATGCATAGGTACCATCGATGAAGCATTATGCTTAACAAATGTGACAGCTTGATTGTAAGCCTGATAGCCCGCATTACTTTTAGCCGCCACTGCTAAATATAAGGTCGCTTGTGCGAGTGCCAACTCCCCCTCCGGAGAGCCCAGACGCTCATAGGTCAATGCCGCATCGTTGGCTATTTGCATGGCGCGTGGGTCCGCTAATCCAATATCCTCCCACGCCATGCGAATAATGCGTCTGGCGAGATATTTTGGATCTGCGCCCCCGTCGAGCATACGCGTCAGCCAATACAGTGCCGCATCAGGATTTGAGCCACGCACTGACTTGTGCAGTGCCGAAATCTGATCGTAAAAATTATCACCACCTTTGTCGAAATGACGAGCACTCCTGCTGAGGGCGTTTTCGACCAAATCCACATCGATATGTGTTGTAACGGCATTTTCCGCCGCTACACTTGCTTGCTCAAGCAAACTCAAGAAACGTCGTGCATCACCATCCGCGTAACCAATCAAGGTATTTAGCGCTGCGTCTTCTACGCTGAGATCTTTGAGTACGGTTTGCTGAGCGCGCAGCAACAGCTCACGTAACTCTGCTTCGTCAAGTGACTGCAACACATAGACTTGCGCACGCGACAGTAGAGCCGCATTGACTTCAAAAGAGGGATTTTCAGTGGTTGCGCCAATAAACGTGACCAACCCAGACTCAACGAAGGGTAACAACGCATCCTGCTGCGCTTTGTTAAAGCGATGAATTTCATCAACAAACAAGAGTGTCCGGCGCTGATATTGGTCCAGCGTCAACTGCGCCTCATCCATCGCGGCACGGATTTCTTTGACGCCTGCAAATACTGCGGAAATTGCAATAAATGCACAGTCGAACGCATTGGCTGTCAGGCGAGCAAGCGTGGTCTTGCCGACACCGGGTGGACCCCACAAAATCATGGAGTGAGGACGTCCCGACTCGAATGCGACGCGCAAGGGTTTGCCAGGTCCAAGCAAATGCTTTTGCCCAACCACCTCTTCTAACGTACGAGGCCGCAGGGCCTCAGCAAGAGGTGCTTTAGGTGATGTTTTAAATAAATCAGCCATCGCAACAACAGATCTCTGACGTGGCTGAGGAGGACATCATTGCATCCTGACGACGTCAGCCCCTTTAGGGGGAATAAAATCAAAATTACTGGGAGACAAACCGGGATTGCGCATGAGTGCTGTGAGCTCCACATGCGTAGTCTGACCAAAGGCATCTAACAAAATAATGCGATGCGGAAGGCCATCGTTGAAACCAAGATCGACATGCACAAAACCTGCATCGGCTTGCTTGGGCTTGGCCCGGAGCCAAACCAACGCCTCGCGATCTGGAAGCGCCATCACCTCAAACGATTGCTCCAAGGATCCTGAACCAAACAAAATCGCGGCAGGTGAGGCACCCAGCGCCTGATCGACTTTGCGCACTGAGACTTGATTGAGATCAGGATCAAACTGATAAATCTCGCGTCCATTGGACACAATTTGCTGTTCGTAGGGCTTTATCACGTCCCACTTGAAACGCCCCGGACGCATGAATAAAAATCTTCCGCGCTGAGGTGGTTTGGTTTGCCCCTGAGGTCCGACTGTGTATTGTGAAAATTCACCGCTAGCAGATTGCACTTGGTCAACAAACGCTCTAAGTTGCTCGCGCGCCGTGTCCGCTCGCGCTGGAGCGCCAAGCCCCAAGCCCGCAACCACAAGCAGGCCAGACATCATAAGGGCGGGTATTTTTGAAAAAAGAAACATCGTGATTATTCCTCGCGGGGCACGTTAGGGGCGAGAATTTCACGATTCCCATTGGACTGCATTGTTGACACTAAGCCGGAGTTTTCCATTTGTTCGAGCAGGCGAGCGGCTCGGTTGTAACCGATACGCAAATGACGTTGCACAAGAGAAATTGACGCGCGACGGTGCTTAAGCACCACCTCAACGGCTTGGTCGTACATTGGATCCGCTTCGGCATTGGCCATGCCTGTCACACTGCTGACGCCATCGCCAGTTTCGCCCTCAGAGCTCCCCTCAAGCAAGCCATCGATGTAGTCTGGTTCACCTTGCGACTTGAGAGACTCCACCACGCGATGCACTTCCTCATCCGAGACAAAGGCACCGTGGACGCGCACCGGCAATCCAGTGCCAGGTGGCATGTACAACATATCGCCCTGACCCAGCAGCGCCTCTGCACCCATTTGATCTAGGATCGTACGGGAATCAATTTTGGACGAAACCTGGAAAGCAATACGGGTTGGTATATTGGCCTTGATAAGGCCGGTAATGACATCCACGCTGGGTCGCTGTGTCGCCAAAATAAGATGAATCCCGGCAGCCCGGGCTTTTTGAGCGAGTCGAGCAATCAATTCTTCGATTTTCTTACCCACGACCATCATCAGGTCGGCCAGCTCATCGATGACCACCACAATCGTAGGTAACTCTTTAAGAGGCTCTGGGGCATCGGGTGTCAGCGAGAACGGATTGGGGATCGGCTCCTCGCGTTTAATGGCTTCACGAATCTTGTTGTTGTAACCGGTCAAATTGCGCACGCCAAGCTTGCTCATGAGGCGATAACGCTTTTCCATCTCGCCTACACACCAATTGAGGGCATTCGCGGCTTGGCGCATGTCAGTCACTACAGGCGCCAAGAGGTGAGGTATCCCTTCATACACGCTCATCTCGAGCATCTTGGGATCGATCAAAATTAGACGTGTCTGTGAGGCATCTGCTTTGTAGAGCAGAGATAAAATCATCGCATTGATACCAACAGACTTTCCAGAGCCGGTCGTACCTGCCACGAGCAGGTGAGGCATTTTGGCGAGGTCTGCGACCACCGGGTTGCCTGCGATGTCCTTACCGAGCGCCATGGTGACCACAGAGGCACTTGAGTGATAGACCTGAGAACCTAGAATCTCCGACAGTTTGACCATTTGTCGACGCGGATTAGGGAGCTCAAAACCCATCAAATTTTTACCTGGAATCGTCTCGACTACTCGGATACTGACCAAGCTCAACGCACGCGCCAAATCTTTAGCCAAGTTGACGATCTGGCTGCCTTTGACTCCGGTCGCAGGCTCAATTTCATAGCGCGTAATGACGGGACCCGCCTGCGCGGCAACCACCTGAACGGTGACGCCGAAATCAGACAGTTTTTTCTCAATCAAGCGAGAGGTGTATTCAATCGTTTCGTCTGAAACCGTCTCAAAGGCCTCGCCGGGCTGATCTAGCAAACTCAGTGCAGGTAAGTCGCCCGTTACAGAAGGTTCGATGAAGAGCGATTGTTGCTTTTCTTTTTGCACGCGCTCGGACTTTTCCACCACCACAATAGCCGGCTCAATGCGCACAGGTTGTTCATGAGCGATTTTTTCATTCTTGGCCTCGACTTGCTCATGCCTGACGGCTTGTGCGACTTGACCCGCGCGGCGATCCTGTCTGGCAGTGCGGCCGTTCTTGACCTTGAGCCACATCCATTCGAGACCACTTCCTACTTTTTCCGCGATAACCAGCCAGGAAAAACCAAAAAACAAACTGCAACCAAAAACAATTAAAGCCAATAAAATCAATGTACTACCTGAAAATCCGACCGAGGAAGACAAAAAGCCTGACCAAACGTGGCCAATGACACCCCCTGCACCGCTAGTGAAGTCGGTACGGCCAGGCAGTTGCATGCCCCAAGAGCTCAGACGATACGACTCCAGACCTACAGAGCCGAGTAAAACCATAAAAAATCCGATGCCCTGTTCCCAGCGAACGCGCGCAAGGGTTTCGGGCTCGCCACGGGTGCGAATTTGGTTGGCAAGACGTAAATAACCTGCACGGACCCGATGGAGTAGCAAAATAACCAGCCACCAAGCTGAAAAGCCGAATAAATACAACAAGATATCTGAAACATAGGCACCGATCAGCCCACCGCGATTATGGAGCTCTGTTGCATCTCGTCCAAAAGAATGAGACCAACCCGGGTCGCTGCCATGCCAGGTCACAAGGACGAGCGTCAACCACGCGGCCAAGGCTGCGAATACGATCCAGCGCGCCTCCCGGAGGATCGAGAGTAGTCGAGTTTGCATCACCGAAGGCCCATTTCGGGTATTTCGGGTCGATCGCGAAGTCCGCGTTGTGGCTGTGGAAGGTCTAGGCATAGTCGCCATTATAATTTGCTGCTCAACATAGAGGGGTAAATCTGATGTCAACGCCAAAACATGCCAAAGTTCTCATTTTAGGCTCGGGTCCAGCGGGCTACACCGCAGCAGTCTACGCCGCACGTGCCAACCTCAACCCCGTCATGATC
>CAMAYM010000037.1 GCA_945862495.1 Bordetella parapertussis
AGCGATCCGGCAAGCTTGAGTGCCGCGCTTGATTTTGTCATTGAAAAAATTAAAGCAGCTAAAAGCGTTGTCGCGTTGCCAACTTATCTTGTGGGTAATTACGGTCTGCGTAGTCAGTTAGAGGATTTCCTCAAGCAAACACAAATCTCCTTTGCGACCACACCCATGGATAAAGGGATTGTGTCAGAGTCTCATCCGCAATATCTTGGTATTTATAGTGGGGCATGGTCTAGCCCTCCTGGGCTCAACGTCGCCCTTGAGGCTGCGGATGTGCTGCTTGATATTGGTGGCGTCGTGTTTGAAGACTTTAATACGACCTTCTGGACCAGCCAGGTCGGCCCACAAAAGTTACTGACACTTGGTGATAACTTCGTCAGGCTAGGACACACCATTTTTACAGGTGTGGCGCTTCAGGACATGCTCACTGGGCTGACCGCGCGCTTGAGCGCCGTTCCTAAGCTTGCATTCTCAGCAACACAAGCGGTTCTGCCTATGGCGGGTGCGTCCTCTGAGCCCACCGCTTCGACAAACGTCTACCCGCGTATTCAAAAGATGCTCAAGCCGGGTGATGTCTACGTGGTTGAAACGGGTTCGTGCACCATCCATTCCACGCCCATGCTGTTGCCAGAAGGTGTCAGCTTTCAGACACAGACACTGTGGGGTTCGATTGGTTGGGCAACGCCTGCTGCGATGGGCATCTGTATGGCCAATAAAAAAGGTCGCACGATTCTCATCACAGGCGATGGCTCTCACCAGTTGACTGCAAATGAAATTGGCGTGATGGGTCGGTACGGCATTAAGCCAATTATTTTTGTACTAAATAACGGTCTGTATGGCGTAGAGATTGTGCTCAGCGAGGTAGGACCTTCCTACGACGATCTCGCCAAGTGGAATTACGCACAGTTGCCGGCCGCCATGGGCTGTGCGTCATGGTTCAGTGCACGGGTAAGAACCGTTGCGGAGCTCGATGCAGCCATCGAACGCGCACAACAGCACGATAGCGCGTCGTACATCGAGATCATGATCGCAGCAGACGAAAGTCAGCCCCTCCCTGAAAACATTCTGCAACAGATCTATCAATCAGGCGCTGCGACTTAAGCTATTCAAAATTAAATCTCGTACAGGTGTAACAATGCGCGCTTCCTCCCGCCGTCAATTTCTTCAGTCGTCCGTAATAGGCGTGGCGGCTACGGCTGCCTCAAGTGTGACCGCCGCGACAGCTAGTGCACAGGGACTCGGAGCAAGTTCCGGGCTGTCTAAGGCGACAATCGATCAAGTCAGGTCACTGCAAGCGAAAGAGCTTCAAGCAAGTGCCGCCAGTTGGAATGATGGACTCGCCCATCCAATCCCCTATAAAAATCCCCCAGGTCGCGGCAAAGACAGAGCGATTGTTTTGGGGGGTGGCTCTGAGTATATGAGTTCATTTCTGGTGGGTTATTTTCATGCGCTGCTAAACAATGGCGTCAATTTACGTTTGGCGGACATTGTTGTCGGTACCTCTGCGGGTGCTGTGTTAGGAAGTGCCTTGTTAGGACATCGACTGGATTTGTTTTCTGCCGAATTTAATTTATTAGCCAATTACCCAAAGGTGATGGCTAAGTTTGTGCCGACTAAAAATTTCCTGCCCAGCCAAGAGCGGGTCATGAAGATGGGTATTGAGGCCAAGGATGGCAATCCCGATACCATTCAGGCAATCGGTCATGCCGCGATGGCGGCCAAATCGATCTCATCTGAAAAGTTTGAAATGAATATGAAAATATTTTTGGGAGATATGAAAGAGATTCCTCCAAAGATGTTTATCACGACGATTGATTGTTATACCGCTGAGCGTTTAGTGATTGCGCCGGACTCTGGCGTTCCCGTTACGACCGCTTGTTCTGCAAGCGCTTCGGCACCGGGTGTGACAGGACCCACGTGGGTCAAAGACCGTGTTTGCATGGATGGCAGCATCGGCTCGACTGAAACCCACTGCGATATTGTCGCGGGCTCTAAAAGGGCTTTGGTTATAGCCTTGGCTGACACTATCGAACAGGAGAAAGAGGGGCTGCGTTTAAATCGTCTACCTAATACGATCCTACAAGAGGTCAAGGATCTCGAGGCTGGAGGCACGCGCACAAAACTGGTCGTGGTGGGAATGCTCCCCGGCAGAAAGACGTTGAGCGTGGTCGATCCCGATATCATGGCCCCAGCCATTAAGTATGGCTATGAGAGAGGGATACAGGACTTGCCTGAAATGAAGATTTTTTGGGCTTAAGCCCCTCTAAGCGTTAAAATTAATTATTAGTCGTTATTCCTAATGCTTACACGCACTATTGTGTGCACAAATAGAGAGGTCATCATGACAAATCCAATCAAAATCTCACGCCGCAATTTGCTGGGCGCAACCGCCGGTTTGATGGCCGCTGCTGGGCTCAACCCAAGCTTGGCGCGCGCACAAGCGGCTGCACCAGGCGCTGCTCCTGCAGCAGCCCCCGCCGCCTCCACGGCAAAACCATTACCAAGCTATGTCAGCTGGAAACATGCTGACAGCATGATCATCCATACGCCAACGACGATTGAAACCAAACGTTCCGCAATCGGCTCGAGCATCATCACACCCTCTGATCGTTTATTTATCCGTAACAATCTACCCGCACCTTCAGCTGCAGATATCGGCGATGTCAATGCCTGGAAAATTAATGTTGAAGGCGTTGGAAAACCACAAGCCTTCACCATCGCTGATCTCAAGCAGATGGGCTACGAAACAATGGCAACAGTGCTGCAGTGTTCAGGCAACGGTCGTGGTCTGTTTCCAGGTAAACCCAGTGGCACAAGATGGCAGACAGGTGCAGCGGGCTGTGTCATGTGGGCAGGCATCCCTGTACGCGAACTCATTAAATCTTTAGGTGGCGTTTCCGCTGGTATGGTCTACATGACCGGCACAGGTGGCGAAAAGCTCCCTGAGGGCATTGACCCCAATGCAGTAGTTGTCGAGCGCTCCGTGCCTCTCTCAGCGATGCAAGATGCCATGCTGGCATGGGAAATGAACGGCGAACCGATGCCACTCGCGCACGGTGGTCCTTTGCGCCTGATCGTTCCTGGCTACAGCGGTGTCAACAATATCAAATACATCAAGCGCCTCGCTTTCACAAAAGAGCAGACGCAAGCGGCCATTCAAAAAACCGGCTATCGGATGTCGCCTGTCGGCCAAAAAGGTGACCCCAGTCAGCCCGCCGTTTGGACCATGGATGCCAAGTCGTGGGTGACCTCGCCCTCGCCAGACAGTGGTCCGATCAAAGCCGGACTCGTGCAAATCACGGGTGTGGCGATGGGCGGTTTGGAAGACGTTGCCAAGGTGGATGTATCGCTGGATGGTGGTAAGACATGGCAGGCCGCACGTTTGGTCGGTCCAGACTTAGGCAAGTACGCTTGGCGCCAGTTTGTCCTCGCAACGAATTTGAAAGCGGGTCAGTACGATGTTTCATGCCGTGTGACGACTAAGGCAGGTGTTGAGCAGGTGGCGACATCGACAGAGAATGCAGCAGGCTATTTAAATAGCGGCTGGATCGCGCACACTGTCAAAATTAATGTAGCTTAAAGTAGGTACATACATGCAAACAAAAATCTTTACTCATTTCGCTGGGGTCATCAGCGCGGTTACATTGGTCTTTGCGACAACGTTCGCGCCAGTTGCCTCGGCAAATGACGAAGAGGGAAAACTTTTGTTTTTAAAAGGTGCTGCGCCAGCGTGTGCGATCTGTCACACCCTTGAGGCAGCAGGCGCTGCGGGTGCGGTGGGCCCTTCAATGAACGAGCTCAAGCCCGATGCAGCGCGTGTCATGAATGCCCTTAAAAATGGCATCGGTCAAATGCCTGCTTACTCAAGCTTGACGCCCGAACAGATGAAAATCTTGTCTGAGTACGTCGCAAAGGCCAGTCGCGAGTAAAAGTTCGCGATCAATGATGGGTAGTTTAAGTTCGAAAAAATCGAAATTAAAGTCATAAAAAGTTCGATTGATACGAACTTGCTCTGCGCTCAAGATTGACTCCAACACATTTGCCGCGTGCGGCTGTCTGATGGAGTGCACAAATGAAAGCGATTCTTTGGGGAGGCTTAGCCCTCCTTGCCTTGTTGTGGACCAGCGGGGCAGCTTTATTGGCCAAGGCAGTCCATTGGTCAGCAAAGCGTATGTCTGCAGAGCCCACTATGACCTTTGAGATGGCAACCAGTACTGTTGTGATTCCTGTTTGGCTTGCCGCTTGGTTTGATCCCATGGCGTTGACCACTATTTTGGAAACAATGCAGGACATGCTCGGGAGCTTCTCCAGCGTGTTACCTACGTTGGGTATGGTGATGGCTTGGCTCATACCCGCAATCTGGATCACTTGGGCTCTGGGTATGCTGATCCTCTTAGGGCTGTTTGTTGTGGGTACGCTCACGTTAAAGCGCGTGCTTAAAACAGGTTGATTGAGAGGTCATATTTTTTACAAAAAATATTTTAAAGATCACTCAGCTTAAATACGCGCAGCGCATTTTTATAAGCAATGAGTTCAATCACATCAGCGCGCAAATACGGAAGAAAATTGGTGCGGATTTCGGTGATGGCTTCGGTATAGTGCGCGTCCCAGCCGCAACACATGTCTGAACCCAACATAAAGCGATCGGGAAACGCTTCGATGACAGCTTTCCATCTGGGTCGCACGCCATCTGCGTTATAAGCGCGCCCAGGCCGATTGATGCGTGATAGACGAAAATGAAGCTCACCGTTCGAAGACAGCTCACACATAATGTTTTTCCGCTGTTTAAAGAGGTTGGCAAGATCCTCGGGCTGTCCCAGTGGCAGGCAATGCGAAAGTATTGTGAGTGTGTTGGGGAAATCAGCGGATAGTCTCAAAATATCTTCGGTGAACTCTTCATTGTGTTGCGTGTGTATTTGTACAAAGCCATTGAACTCATTTGCGATACTGTAAAACTTTCGGATAACCGGATTATCTGTTTTGATTTTCCGACGAAAGGGCTGCGGTCCGCTGTTCTCGTTATTGGTGTGGAGCTCGCCAAATCCTTTAATCATGCCTTTAGCAAACATGTTATGGGCATCACGAAATAAATCACGAAAATAAACATTTTCGGTTGCGACGAGTGCACCCGGACCTTGACGAATGAAAACTTCAGCAAACTCCCGCTGACCGGCTGCAGGAATATGCCTGTTACCCAAAGTATTGGCAATATCACCTCGCAGGTCGCCCACTCCGCCTCCCCAGCGAACGTTATTGGCGTTCATTTTTTCAACAACATCTGCCGCATTGGGGCCGTTGCGTGAGTAGGTGTGGAGGTGAACGTCTGCAATCGGGACAGTCTTGGCTAGCTCCACCGATCGAGGATCAGGCGCTTGCGCGAGACAAAGAGTAGAAAATAGAAGTCCTGCGAGGAACAGCGTTGTCCTAAAGATCGATCGATTCATGAGTGACGCGTTTCATTCAACACAGTATTTTGAATATAAAAAATATTAACAGGTGGTTTCAAATCAAAATCCTCACAACTAAAAAAAATTATTTCCTATGAAAGTCGACATAAGGTTTTGTTAGCTGAGGTTGTATGAGTAAGAAATTAGACGTCAGCAAGAGCAATACAAGTCAAAATTGCCTTATTGTGTCTTATGGGCTACAATTTATCTAAATAATGTATTTTTTGATGCCCAAAAGACACAATGACAACGCTTGCAGATGTTGCAGACCTATTGCGTAGTGCTCGCCGAGACGCTGGACTGAGCCAAGAGATGCTCGCGCAGCGGGCGGGAGTCTCGCGCGCAACGGTCGCACGCATGGAGACGCTCGCCAAAGGGGACATGAGCGTTTCAGCGCTGTTGAGACTACTTGAGGCCACAGGGTTCGATCTCAGGCCTGTCAAACAGGGCTTCACACGTACGATCGAGGATATCCTTGTTGAGCAGCGCCAGGATGATCAAAGGTGAGGCTTGATGTTCGCGTGCGCGGAAAGGTTGTCGCCAAACTCTATCGGGAGCGTGACGAATATGTCCTCAGTTATTTGCCTGAAACGGATCAGAGAGAGTTCGTCAGTCTGACAATGCCAGTACGCGCAGAAGCTTGGCGTTGGCCGCGCGACCTACATCCATTTTTTCGTCAAAATTTACCCGAAGGTTATTTGCTCAGCATCATCCGCGAAGAGTTCGGGCCCTTATTAGATGGTACTGATCTCTCTTTGTTGACGGTGGTGGGAGGAATGGGAATCGGGCGCGTCACCGTCACCCCAGAAGGGGGCGAGTCTGCTGAAGACATGGAGCCGCTTCAGGTCGAATCATTATTAAAAGCCGACAACACTGCGCAGTATTTTGCGAGTTTAGTGCGTCGGTATGCTCGTGTGTCTATCTCTGGCATGGTGCCCAAGTTTCTCGCGCCTGAGAAGGTGATGGACGAGCCTGTCCATCCATCAGGAAAGCCGACGTTACGTACCAGTCGTCACATCATCAAGGGCTCTGACGACAATACCCCTTATTTAGGTTTTAACGAGTTCTACACTATGCGCGTACTGGCGCGTTTAAATGTCGTACCGGTTGCTAAAACCCGTATGTCGGAGGATGGAGGCGTGTTGATCGTTGATCGTTTTGATGTTGATGCGCAAGGTTTGGCCACGCATGGGGTTGAAGATGCGTGTGGCTTGCTTGGACTCCCGCCACACGAAAAGTATGCGACCACGACTGAGCGCGTGTTGGGTGCGACGCGTGCGTACCTGCCAAACGCCACCACTCAAGAACAACTCGTGCAGTTCGCATGGCACATGTTGACAAACTACGTGGTGAGAAATGCGGATTGTCATGCCAAAAATATTGCGCTTTTTTACAAGGGATTTAACGATGTTGCCTACACGCCGGTCTTCGATCTTGTGACAACACAGGCTTATCCCCGGTATGTCAATAATCCTCCCGCGCTGCCGATAGACGGACGTCAAAGTTGGATCGCGGGTAAAAATTTAGAGCGTTTCTTTAAATCCCGTTTGGGAATATCACCTAAGCATTATGCGGAGATGGTAGAGCAGTTGTGTCAGTCAGCGGTAGAGGTAGGCAGAGAGGTCATTGAAGCGGCAAAGAATGAGCCGCGTTGGCAAACGGTTGCCAAAAATATGGTCCATGCCTGGAACGAAGGAATGGCTTCAGTGCGGAGCTCCAAATCGCACATCGCATTTAAAGGGTTAAGCGAAGCGATTATCGAAGCAGGCTTTTCTGCTCCAGAGCAATTGAAAGATGAACGAGCGGTGATCGGCCGGTCGGAGTTGCTCGGACGAGCTCGTATTTAATTCAATATCTGAGCCTAAGACATGCGCAGTACCAACCCTCAAAAGTAAAGAGAGATTTATGGGTGATAACCGTTCGCTACTTGCCAACCAGACGCCTGAGAATTTGAGTTTTCCGGTCTTTCCGTTGATCGCAACGCTCGCGACACAAAGTTTGGCCACGATGGCGGCGTACTCCTTTCCGGTGGTAGCGCCGGTAATCGCCAAGGATCTTCAGGTACCGGGAGCACTTGTTGGATTTTTTGTCTCTACAGTCTACGGTGTGGGTATTATTTCAGCCTTATTGTCGCCGCGTTTTATAAGACGTTTTGGTGCGGTGAGGGTGAGCCAACTGGTATTGATTGCCACACTCGCCATGTTGGTGGCTTGTTCTTTCGGGAGCGTTGTCTCAGTAGTGCTTGGGGCGGCGTTATTAGGCTTAGCCTATGGCGCGACCGCACCTGCGAGCGCACACTTGCTGGTGCCGCGCACACCTCCGCGCGTGATGAACCTTGTGCTATCGATCCGGCAGATTGGTGTGCCGTTGGGTGGTGTCTTGGCGGGTCTGGTGATGGTGCCGCTCACGTTGAGCCTGGGTTGGCAAGCGGCCTTACTGTGGCAAACGGTGCCGGTGTTAGCGGCAGTGTTGTTGCTAGAGTGCGTGCGTCGTTCGTGGGACCTAGATCGTGATCCGACGCGTCAAATATTAAGTAAAGGACTGTTCGCACCAGTGCAAATCTTATTCGACCGACCCGAGCTTCGGCGGCTGTCGTTCGTGAGTTTTATTTATGGTGGGATTCAACTTTGCTTTATCGCTTTTTTGACTGTGCACTTGACCAGCAAGACGAGTTTTGATTTGGTTCAAGCTGGATGGGCGTTGGCGATCTATCAATTGGCGGCCGTGATTAGTCGACCGATATGGGGCTGGTTAGCGGACAAGTGGATTTCTGCACGGATGCTGTTGGCGTGGCAGGGTTTTATTATGGGCGGGGCTGCATTGTTGACCGGGCAGTTTGGACTGAACTGGTCGCCTTGGTTGATACTCTCGCTCTGTGCTGTTGCGGGGACTACAGCGAGTGGGTTTACTGGGCTGGCCTATGCAGAATGGGCAAGGTTGGGAGGCGCGCAAAGAACGGAGGCAACAGGCTTAGGATCAGGCTTGATGTTCGCGGGCGTTTTGTTGTTGCCTTCGTTGTTCTCAGTCGCCGTGACATATTTTGATGACTTTGGTGTGGCGTATGGTGTGGTTGGTGGGTTGGCTGTGCTATCCGGGTGGTTGCTTTGGCGACAGAAAAAATCGTGAGCTTCACGGCATGACATGGCGTCTCTTGGGCGGTGCTTCCGCCTTGGTGGGTATAGTGTATTGGATACCGTATATTCTTTCATATCTTGAATACATCTCGCAGTATTGGCGGTGCTGCGAGCAGCAGGAGAAAAATGGCAATCGGTACGGTTGTGAAATACCCGACCTCTTTGAATGCCACGGCTCCCAAAATAGCACCGATCAAAAACGCAGAAAAAATCATCAGATAGGCTTTTAGTTTCTGCCTGTTGGCGCGCACATTTTCATCGAGTGGGAAGTGTTTACTTCTATTCCAATAGATGAGACGACCGAGCTCAATACCAAGATCTGTGACGACGCCTGTCATGTGCGTGCTGCGTATTTCCCTCTGAGATATTTTTGTCGTGATAGCATTTTGCAGCCCCATGATGAAACAGAGTAATAAAACGGTGGTGGGGACAAACACCTCAACCAACACATTCAGGTTGGCACCTAATAGACCAAACATCATTAATAAAGCAGCCTCGAGCGCGAGCGACAACGCATACTCGCTATGCAGTTTTTTACGTCGCGCCCAATTGATAAAAATAGCGGTCGTCGCGGCACCTGCGATGAAGCTCAAGAGCGCAGCGATGCCCGCCAGTACGACGGTGAGGTCGCTTACGATCAGATCATCCGCAATTCTGGAAATGATCCCGGTCATGTGGGAGGTGTATTGCTGGATCGCCAGAAACCCGCCTGCATTGACGGCACCGGCGATGAGCGCCATGATGCCGCCCAAGATCAGATTAGACCGAGGGTTCCGGTCTTTACCCGTTAGTTGAACGAAAGAGGCGAAAAACATTTAACTCCCTGATACGGCTGGCTGGAGAGATTGGCTGCGTTATATTCATTGTTAGTATTTGGATATTAATCACATTTAAGAGAGCCAATATGAAAATTGTGAAAGTGGTGCCTTGGCATGTGGGTCAGTTCATGTTCGTACGGGTTGAAACGGACGAGGGCATTACTGGTTATGGCGAGGCCGGAACCTGGGGGCATATTGAAGCTGCTGGGGTATGTATCAAGAGATTCGGTGAGTACTTGGAGGGCAAGGATCCATATCCCATCGAGCATCACTGGAATGTGATGCATCGCTTCAGCTATTTTCAAGGCTTGGCGGAAAATGCTGCGATCTCGGCCATTGACATGGCGCTTTGGGACATCAAAGGAAAAGCCTTAAATGTGCCCATTTATGAGTTGTTAGGTGGCGCCGCGAGAACCAAAGCGCGTATTTACGGCCATATCTACGAGAACACCATCGAAAAGATGCTTGTGGAGTGTGAGGTAAAAATGAATGCCGGCTTTACGGCCTTTGGTCACCTGAATCCTTTTCTGGATGAGGGCGACGATCAGGTGTATTTCAAGACCCACATCAAGAAAATGCGCGATGCGATCGAGAACACTGAGCGCATGCGTGAGGTGGTGGGCGATCGCGTTGATTTGCTTCTGGAGCTTCATCGTCGTTTGACACCCGCGGAGGCGATTGTGTTCGCGCGCGGCATTGAGCATACGCATCCAATGTTTATTGAAGATCCGATTCGTCCTGAGAGTCATGACGCGATGGCGCGTGTCGCAGAAAAAATTCATGTTCCTATTGCAACAGGTGAACGTTTCTCCAATATTTATGAGTTCCAAATGTTGATGGCCAGAGGAGGCGTTGAATATGCACGCGTCGATTTGTGTCTCTGTGGCGGTATTACAGGCGCAAAAAAGGTCGCAACGATCGCCGAAGCGTATCAAGTGCAAATCGTTCCGCACAACCCTCTGTCACCGATCGGTTTGGCAGCGTGTTTACAGCTTGTGGCCGCCATTCCAAATTTCGCGATTCAAGAATATGCGACTGGTTTTGAGTCTGGTAAGTTTGAGTCTCTACCGATTCACTTGGGCAGTAACGTGGTCGACAAGGTGCCATTACCCAAAGATGGCTTTGTCGACATCCCTAACGGTCCTGGTTTGGGAGTGAACATCTTGCCAGATGCTGACAAGATCAGACCCCCTCTCGTCAAGCCAATCTCAATGCGTCCGCATTTCGATGGCTTCATTGTTGATCAGTAATATTTGGCATGTCTTGATGCCAAATAGCGTTGATTTCAAGTAGCAGTCCGTAAAAACAAAGCGCCCGCGAGGTCTCAGGTCTTGGAACCTGCCACGGGGTGCGTCTTGTTGCGTGAGTCGTTGGGCTGCGTCACATCCTTCTTTATTATTTTGCTATGAATAATTGATATATTAAATTAATATCATCTGCTGATATAATTAAAAGATGAAAGATCATGAAATTCGTACGCTTTTGGATCTGCATGATCAGATCATCGACCAAGAGGACGGTTATTGGCTCAAGATAGAAGCTTGGGTGGTCGGAGTCAGCAAAGACATACCGCATGGTGTTCGGTACTCGTTAACTTTACACGCGCCAAGTGGGAAAAGGATTCTGGGCTATGACAACGCTCATGCCGTCAAGGGCAAGGGTAAAAAATATTTCGGGCAGCGGCTGCCGTTTGATCATAAACATAGGCACGTTGCTGACAAGGGTGTTCCCTATGACTTCCAAAACGCGCATCAATTGTTATCAGATTTTTTTACTGAAGTTGACTCGGTTTTAAAAGAGGCGAAGTCAAAATGAAAATTATCAAAATTGGTATTGCTTCACAAGAGAAAATTCGTGAGCGGATGTTAGCGATTGCTAAAGGTGAGCTAAAGCCTAAGCCTTCAGATCCCAAAATTTGGTTCACTTCTATGCGTTCGCTGTCTCAAGTCCTCAGCGATGAAAATCGAGCACTTTTGGATGTTATCCGTACCTCACGGCCTGCCTCGATTAGCGCACTTGCACTACTGACTGGACGCAAACAAGGGAATCTTTCGCGCACGCTAAAGACCATGTCCCGGTATGGTTTGGTAAAAATGGAAAAGCACGAACGCTCAGTGCGACCGATCGCCCGCGCTGAACGTTATCAGATTATGGCCTGAGTGTATTCAACCGATTGTTAATACGCACCCATATAGTCTTTTTTACCGATCTCTACGCCGTTGTGGCGCAGCAGGTTATAGGCGGTTGTCACGTGAAAGAAAAACTGTGGCATGCCGTATTTCAGCGCATAGTCTTCGACTGTTAGCTTCTTCTCTTTTGGCGTGCCGGGGCGTAAAACGACTTCCTTGACGGCGCTGCCATTGAGCTGCTCTGCGGTCATCCCTTCGATAAGTGCGAGTGTTTTGGCGATGCGTTGCTGCAGTTCGGCAAAGCTTTGTTCGCTGTCTTCGTAGGCGGCGACTTCAACACCCGCGATGCGTGCTGGGACGCTTTTGGCAAAGTCGCAGGCGATCTGAACTTGGCGGACCAGTGGCAGCATGTCGGGAAACAGGCGCGACTGCAACAACACGGCAGGATCAAATTTACGGTTTTGTGCGTGTTCTTCGCCTTTTTTGAGCACGTCGCTCAGTGCCAACAGCATCTGTTTGAAAACGGGGACGGTCGCGGTATAGAGGGAAATTGACATGATTTTCTATCCTATGTGGGCTGCGTTGGGGTTGATTAGAGCATGCGCCAGCAGTTAAGTACCTGGATGTAAAAATTCATTTGGTTGTATCCAAATGTTAATCGTATACTGTGTTTATGTACAGTATACCCGCACCCCAATTTTCACTCTCCAAAGCGGAGACAAACTTAAGTCAAACGCCGGTCGAGATGGCGTTAGAACCCGTCGCGCGCGATTTACCGCTCCTGGCGCATCGGATCAGTGCGGGCTTTCCTTCGCCGGCAGCCGATTACATCGAAGTCGGGCTCGATCTCAACGACTACCTTGTTCGTAATAAACCCGCGACTTTTTTGTTTACGGTCAAGGGAGATTCGATGTCGGGTGCCAGTATCGAGGAGGGGGATAAGGTCATCGTAGATCGTGCGCTGACGCCCAAGCATCGCGATATTGTGGTGGCGGTGGTGGACGGCGATTACACGCTCAAGCGGCTGTTCAAGCACCGAGGGCGCGTGGAGTTGCGCGCTGAAAATTCTGCCTACTCGCCTATCGAGTTCAAAGACGGTAGCGAGTTATTAGTCTGGGGCGTGGTGGTGGGCGTGGTGCGTCGTTATTCTGCACGGGGTGGGTGATGTCCGCTGCACCTGCCGTGTCCATCGTGCCAATCATGTCCACACTTGCGCCACAGTTCGCGCTCGTAGACGTCAATAATTTTTATGTGTCTTGTGAGCGCGTGTTCAACCCCAAGCTTGAAGGCACGCCCATGGTCGTGCTGTCCAATAACGATGGCTGTGCAGTAGCGCGCAGTAATGAGGTCAAAGCGCTAGGCGTCAAAATGGGCACGCCTTGGTTCAAGATGAAAGACCTCGCGCGCGAGCAAGGCATTCTGGCGTTTTCCTCCAATTACACGCTCTATGGAGACATGAGTAATCGGGTCGTGCAGATTTTGCGCGACTTTGCGCCCGATACCGAGGTCTACAGTATTGATGAGTCATTTTTGCGGATAGAAACGGTTGCGCCGCTGTACGGGGGTGCAGTAGCCATGGGGCAGCAGATGCGTGAACGCATCAAGCAGTGGACGGGGCTGCCGGTCTGTGTGGGTGTTGGGCCGACTAAAACGCTTGCGAAGTTTGCCAATCACTTAGCAAAGAAAAATCCTGAGTTTGAGGGCGTGTGCGACTTACACGTGATTCCCCGTCCGGAGCGTGTGCGCTGGATGAGTGGCATTGAGGTGGGTGAAGTCTGGGGTGTGGGAGGCCGCATCGCACGACGTCTGGCGGTGATGGGGATTCATACGGTGCTGGATCTACGCAATGCCTCACCTAAAGAAATGCGCAGACACTTTGGCGTAGTGATGGAACGCACCTGTAATGAGTTACGGGGCATTTCCTGTCTAGCACTCGACGATATCGCGGAGCCTAAACAACAAATCATGTCCTCCCGTAGTTTTGGTCGCCCAGTTGAAACCATCGAGGAGCTGCGTGAGTCGCTTGCGAGCTATCTGTCGCGTGCGGCTGAAAAGCTCCGTCATCAGCAGTCGGTGGCAGGCGCTGTCTACGTGTTTATTCAAACCAATCGGTTCAACAAGGATGAACAATACAATGCAGGCTTAACCGTGCCGATGTCTGAGCCGACTGATGATACGCTCACGCTCACCGCGGCTGCGCTCGCAGGGCTTGAGGTGATGTATCGCTCAGGGTATCGCTATAAAAAAGCCGGTGTGATGTTGACGCTTTTGTCGGACAAGCACGCGCGTCAGGCGAGTATTTTTGACAATCTCGTGGTGACACAACGCTCGACCAAGTTGATGACCGCACTCGACATGATCAATCGAGATCATGGCCGTGGAACGGTGCGCTCGGGTGTGAGCGGTTTTACGCAACACTGGGCAATGCGCAATGAAAATCGTTCACCGCGATACACGACACGCTGGGATGAATTACCCACCGTACGTTAAGGTTTGCAAGATTGTCTTACACTAGGTCACTATGGCGACAAAACTCAGCAGTCTTACCCGCTGGTTGCGGGATTACCGGGTGCTCTCTCGGTATAAAACACAATGGCTCCTAGCGGCGCTCTTTCTTCTTTTAGCGGCGGGTGCCACGCTAGCTGTGCCCTTAGCCTTTCGGGATCTGGTGGATACGGGTTTAACCAGTGATGCCATTGACTTGAAATTCATCAATCTGTTGCTTCTGGCAATCGTGTTGGGGCTGACGACTGCGAGTCGGTTTTATGTCATGTCATGGCTGGGTGAGCGCGTGGTCGCCGATATTCGCAAGCGCGTTTTTGAAAACGTGTTGCGCCAGAGTCCCGCGTATTTTGAAACGCTGCAGACCGGCGAAGTGTTGTCGCGTATGACCAGCGACACGACCTTGGTACAGACTTTAGTGGGGTCAAGTATCTCGATTGCGCTGCGCAGTTTTGTGATGTTGCTTGGCGGGATGACCATGATGTTGATCACCAGTGCCTGGTTAGCCGGCGTGATGATTGTCTTGCTCTTAGTCATCGTATTGCCGCTTTGGGCTCTGAGTCGACGGGTACGCAAAATGTCGCGCGCGAGTCAAGATACGGTCGCCAATACGAGCGCGATGGCAGGCGAGGTCTTGAATGCGATGACGACTGTTCAGGCATTTGTTCGAGAGCCCCATGAGCAAAAGCGTTTTGACGTTGCGGTAGAAACTGCATTTTCCGAGGCAAAAAAGCGTATCACCATGCGATCAGTACTGACTGCGACAGCGATCATGATGGCGTTTGCTGTGATTGTGTTTGTGCTGTGGATGGGTGCACGACAAGTGACGACCGGTGCGATTTCTCTTGGCGAGTTGACCCAGTTTGTGTTGTACGCGGTATTCATTGCTGGCTCGATTGGTGCGTTGTCGGAGACGTGGGGCGATTTGCAACGTGCGGCTGGTGCGATGGAAAGGCTCGTTGAGCTGATGCAAGCCGAGCCTGCGTTGGACACTGGAATCGGACATCAGGTCAGTATGGGTGAGTTAGCTATGGCAAACCTGTCCTTGGCAAAGCCTCCCCCTCAAGCGAGTCAGTCTGAGGCTGTGGTGTTTAAAGATGTGACATTTTCTTATCCTTCACGTCCTGAGTATCTGGCAATGAACCACCTCTCCTTTTCCGTGCCTCAGGGTGCACGTTATGCCTTGGTGGGTCCCTCTGGCGCGGGCAAGAGCACTTTGTTTGCAATGCTGTTGCGTTTTTATCAGCCCACAGCAGGACAGATCGAGGTGTTTGGTCGTGATATTACGCAATGGCCAGTCAGCGATTTGAGAAATCTGATCGGGATCGTTCCTCAAGAGCCTGTCATTTTTGCGTCGAGCGCATTAGAAAATATTCGTTACGGCAGGCTCGATGCGACGGACGAGGAGGTGATTGCGGCTGCGCACACTGCACATGCGCATGGCTTTATTTCAGCTTTACCGCAAGGCTATGACAGCTTTTTAGGTGAGCGCGGTGTGCGGTTGTCAGGCGGGCAAAAACAACGTATCTCGATTGCACGCGCGATCTTGAAAAATCCACCGCTTCTGCTGCTTGACGAGGCGACCAGTGCCTTGGATGCCGAATCAGAGCGCGAGGTTCAGCTTGCCTTGGATAGCGTGCTTCCCGGCCGAACATCGTTGACCATTGCACATCGTTTAGCAACGGTCTTGCAAGCGGATCGTATTATCGTGCTCGAAGATGGGGTGGTGGTCGAGCAGGGCCAGCATGCAGAGCTCATTCAGCAGAGTGGGCTGTATGCGAGATTAGCGAAACTACAGTTTGCTTGAGTGCCGCATTCCTTGGTCAAACCTACAGTCTGTCCAATCCAGGCACCATTCCACTTGAAATCATTGAGGTGCAGTCTGGTACTAATGGCTGAGTAACCACCCCGCCAAACCACCTGCGATCACGACCAACCATGGCGGGAGTTTCCAGAACATCAAGGCAACCAAGGCCAGCAATCCCAAAGTAAAGTCTTGCGCACTCAGGATCGCGCTTGTCCAGACCGGTTGATATAGCGCGGCCAGCAGTAAACCCACCACCGAGGCATTGATACCACCCAAGGCTGCTTGCGTGCGGAGGTTTTGGCGCAGCGATTCCCAAAAGGGCAGCGCACCGACGACCAATAAAAACGAAGGGACAAAAATCGCGATCAGTGCAATAACTCCACCCGCCCATCCGTTTGGTGACGCAGTCATCGACGCACCCAAAAATGCGGCAAAGGTAAACAGCGGCCCCGGCATGGCTTGGGTCGCACCATACCCCGCGAGAAAGGTCTCTTCGCTCACCCAGCCCGTTGGTACGACCTCAGTCTGCAGCAAGGGGAGCACGACGTGACCGCCTCCAAATACCAGCGAACCTGCACGATAAAACGCATCGACCATTGCGAGTGTCTGATTAGGAAATACTTCCGAGGTGAGTGGTAACGCGATTAATAAAATAATGAAGAGTACGAGCCATAAAGCGCCCATGTGACGAGAAATCTTGATGGGGAGAGGATCATGGCGGGCGAGTTGAACGGGTTTGAACAGCACAATGCCGGCGATTCCTGCCAGGATAATGACGCCTACCTGTGACCAGACAGAGGGGATGAGCAGTGCGGCACAGGTGGCCAGCATCATGATGGTGACGCGCTTGACGTCTGTGCATAAGCCACGCGCCATACCCCAGACTGCTTGTGCAACAACAGCGACGGCGATGATTTTTAAGCCTTGCAGTGCGCCCTCTGAAACGCTGTTGCCAAGGTTTGAGAGCCCGATAGCAAACACAATCAACGCAATCGCTGAGGGTAGGGTAAAGCCCGCCCAGGCTGCAAAGGCACCGCTATAGCCCGCGCGTGAAAAACCTAGCGCGATACCGACTTGACTACTCGCGGGTCCAGGTAGGAATTGGCAGAGTGCCACAAGGTCTGCATAGCTCCAGTCGCTGAGCCATTGACGTCGGGTCACGAACTCCTCGCGAAAAAATCCCAAATGTGCCACCGGACCACCAAAGGAAGTTAGTCCCAAGCGGAGAAAAATTAGAAAAACTGCCCAAGGGCCGTGGTCTTTGTTTATTGTGTACGCGGTTGTCATAGTGCTGAGTACGTAAAGTGTATGGGTGATTATGCCTTAAGCCCCCGCGTTCGCATACGTACTGAATGTGGGCGTGTTATGGTTTGACGCGTAAATTGTGCGTTGTCCGGAGCATGTGCATGACCCAACAGACCCCGAGTTTCTATCAGACGTTTGACCTTGATCCTCGCGCAGTGGCGGCAGAGTTAGAGCGAGGGTTGACCGCAACGCATGCGCATTGCTCTCCAAAATATTTCTACAATGCTTTGGGTTCGACCTTGTTTGAGGCGATTACCCACCTGCCTGAATATTATCCAACCCGCACCGAAGCCAGTATTTTTGCTGAGTATGCAAAGGCGATTCATCAGTGTATTCCTCAACAAGCCACATGGCTTGATTTAGGTGCAGGGAGTTGCCAAAAGGCGGCGAGCCTCTTTTCAGGAACTGCGCCGGGTGTCTATGTGGCGGTCGACATTTCACTGGATTACTTAACCGACACATTGATCAACCTGCAGCGTAGCCATCCGAGCGTCAAGATGGTGGGTGTAGGGATGGATTTTTCTGCATCGCTCAACTTTCCAGCAGCGCTCACCACGCAGCTCACGCAACACCCTGTTTTTGCTTTTTACCCTGGATCGAGTTTAGGTAATTTCACTCCTGCAGAAGCACTTGGATTTTTAAATCGGATTGCCAATCTGTGCCAGCAAGGTCAGGCAGGCTCAGGTTTGTTGATCGGAATTGATCTGGTCAAGTCTACTGAGGTGCTCGAGCGCGCGTATGACGATGATCTTGGCGTGACGGCTGCCTTTAATCTCAATGTCTTGAGGCATATCAACACCTTGTTAGGGACAGATTTTGATGTCCGCGACTGGCAGCACAAGGCGCTTTTTAACGTTGCCGAATCTCGCATTGAGATGCACTTGTTAGCGCGTCACGCTGTCACAGTTCGCTGGGGCGAGCAGTCGCGTACTTTTCAGGCGGGTGAGGCGATTCACACAGAAAATTCTTACAAGTGGACGATCCCAAACTTTGCGGCGTTATTAAAGCAGGCTGGATTTTCACACACGCAGTGCTGGACGGATCCGCAGGCGCAATACGCTTTGTTTTGGGCGCATTAATCCGTCTCGCGTTTCAATTTTCAGCTTTGCTGGTCTGTGCAACACAGACACTTATTTAGCACAGACCCTAAAGCCCGCATAAATATCGCGGCGCTCTGGGGTAAAAAAGTTGCGGTAATGCACGTTTCGTAAATACGGATGAGTCACCCACGCGGCACCGCGTAACACTTTGCGCGAGCCAAACCAGGGTGCGGAGTATTCGACGTAAGGGTGTGGCGTAAAACCCTCGAACGGCTCAAAATTGTCCGCAGTCCATTCCCACACCTCTCCCCATTTGAAATCTTCTTGCGTGCGTGCAGCGATGTCCCACTCGGCTTCAGACGGGAGTCTGCAGCTTGCCCATTGGCAATAGGCCTGCGCGTCATCCCAAGAGATATGCGTGGCGCAAGCCTCGGGATCGAGCGGCTGCCAGGTCCCAAAGGTGTTGATCTCAAAGGGTAATGCGGTGGGGGATGATAAGGGTGGAGCAGAGATAGATTTTTCACGAACGTACAGCGGCAAACGATGACCGGTTGCCCTGATAAAGTTGAAATATTCTGCCCAGGTCACAGGATGCAGCGCGATCGAAAATGCCGCGAGTGCGGTGTTGCGCTGTCCGACTTCGTTATCAAAACAAAAGAATTGGCCAGACAGTCTTTGCCAGTCTGTGCCCATTGACCAAGATGCAGCCTTGAGGGGGCGCATCGTCGTCAACGCCTGCTGACTAGTTGCGCGTCGCGCATGGGCAACGTTTGCCCATGTCGCCTCAAAAGGGATCTCTAGCGCTTGGGCCATATAGGCGCTCGCTTCGAGGTGCATGGCCTCATGCTGCAGCGCAAGCCAGTAAAAATACAAAGCGGGTGAACCATCTATTTCTTGTTCAAGACTACCTAAGGTCATGTTCAGCGTCTTTTGTAGAAACGCAAGACATTCCGTCGTTTGTAGTAGCGGCAAACTCCAGCGACTGCCGTGCCCGACTGTTGCACTGTCGTACCACGCATCTGCCGAGGCAATGACCGAAGGCAGGCGAGGGTGATGGATGTCCTGCAGCACGCCATCAGAGCGCTGCTGGTTTCGCGTGACCCAGTACTCTTGAAACCAGGCAAGGTGACCCAACTCCCAAAGTGGCGGATTAAACGTATCCTCAAGGGGTACGTTGAGCCTCCCGGCTTGCTGGTAGCAAGCAAAGGCCCCCAACGTGTGCGCCCTGAGGGATTTAAGCCCCTGAGCCAATATGTTTACTTCCGCTTGTCGCATGATTCTTGGTAAGCTTTTGATATGCCTATTTTACCTAACCCTACACGCTTGAATGTCGTCATCGTCAGCCCTGCATTGGCCGCAGCCAATAATGGTAATTGGCAGACGGCACAGCGCTATGCGCGCATGCTTCGTTCTTTTTGTCGGGTCAGGATTGTCCAGCAATGGGATGGCAGCGCTCAGGATCATGTGATGATTGCGCTTCATGCCCGTCGCAGTTATGCCTCAATAGCCGACTGGCATGTCCGCCACGGTACGAGGGGCTTGGTCGTAGTGCTCACAGGCACCGATCTGTATCGCGATATCCAAAGCGATCCTGAGGCCCAGCAGTCTCTGCGTTGGGCGCATACGTTGGTCGTGCTGCAAACTGAGGGTTTACAGGCGGTACCTGAGGCGTTTCAGCCCAAAACCGTGGTGGCGTTTCAATCCACGACAACGCGACAGACGTTGCCCAAAACGAGTCGCCACCTACGCGCGATCATGGTGGGGCATTTGCGGTCTGAAAAATCACCGCAGACCTTTTTTAAGGCGGCAAAACAGCTTGTAGAACACACGGATATCTACCTGCAGCACGTCGGTGGCGAGCATGATCCCGCGCTCGCAAGTGAAGCGCACGAGACCGCTGCCCTCTGTTCCCAGTATGCTTTTTTAGGCGCACGTCCGCACGAGGCCACGCGTCGACTGATTCAGCGTGCCCATGTGCTGGTGCACCCAAGTGTGATGGAGGGGGGCGCACATGTGGTCATGGAGGCGATCTGTAGTGGTGTGCCCGTGATCGCCTCTCGCATTGCTGGTAACGAAGGGATGTTGGGCCAAGATTACGCAGGATTTTTTCCAACTGAGGATGCAGATGCGTTGGCAGCCCTGTTGTTGCGGGTCCGAAACGATCCCTCTTTTTATGCCTTGCTAGAGGGCCAGTGTGCCTCGCGGGCTCCATTGTTTGAACCTGCCCGAGAACAAGAGCGATTGATTACAATCGTTCAACAATCTATTTCGTCTTAACTCCCAAGGAATCTCATGAAAACAATCGAGCCACGCCTCACGTCCCTGTCCCATGGTGGCGGTTGTGGATGCAAAATCGCTCCGGCCGTCTTGCATGAGATTTTGAAGGGCACGATGCAGATGCCGATCCCAAAAGAACTCATGGTTGGCATCGCGACAGCCGATGATGCGGCGGTCTATCGTTTAAATGATGAGCAGGCACTGATCGCCACGACAGACTTCTTTATGCCGATCGTGGACGATCCACACGAGTTTGGTCGCATCGCAGCGACCAATGCGATTAGCGACGTCTACGCCATGGGTGGACGTCCGATTTTGGCTTTGGCGCTTGTCGGGATGCCGATCAATATGCTGTCCACAGAAACAATTGGCAAAGTGCTCGAAGGCGGTGCTTCGGTTTGTCGAACTGCGGGCATCCCGATCGCGGGCGGCCACACGATTGATTCTGTCGAAGCGATTTACGGTTTAGTCGTGCTGGGTCTCGTTCATCCGGATCGCGTCAAACGCAACGATGGTGCGCGCAAGGGTGATGTGATGATTTTAGGCAAACCTGTTGGTGTGGGGATCTTGTCCGCAGCGTTAAAAAAAGAAGCACTTGATGCGGCGGGTTATGCCTCCATGATTCACAACACCACCAAGCTCAACACACCTGGACCTGAGCTCGCTGAGCTTGAGGGGGTTCATGCGTTGACGGATGTCACAGGTTTTGGCTTGGCGGGTCATGCGTTAGAAATCGCGCGTGGCGCGGATCTGACCGCTCAGATTAACTGGGCAGATGTACCGTTATTGCCCGGCGTTGTGGATTTGATCCAGGCAGGGATGGTGACGGGCGCCTCAGGTCGTAACTGGGATGGCTATGGGCAGGACGTGAGTCTAGCAACAGGCTTACCCTCCGAATGTCAGACACTCATGACAGATCCTCAAACGAGTGGTGGCTTGCTGGTGTGTTGTGCGCCAGAGTCCGTAAAGGATGTGCTCGCCATTTTCAAGAAACATGATTTTGGTCATGCCAGCGTGATTGGGCAGGTGGTGGACAAGCAGGCTGCACGACTCGTGGTGGTCTAACACAATGTGGCGAACCTTGCGCCGGAGGGTGATGCCAGCGGTGCTTGCAATGATCTGTATGTGGGTGACACAGATTGCAAGCGCTGCGCCCTTTGTGGTGGGCTCAAAACGTTTCACTGAGTCTTTTATTCTGGGTGAAATCATTGCGCAGACCGTGCGCGATGCGGGTGTTACGAACGTTCAACTCAAGTCGGGTATGGGTAACACCAGTATCTTGCTCGCCGCACTTAAAAGCGGCGAAATCGATGTGTATCCCGAATACACCGGTACCATTGCGCGGGAAATTCTGAAAACTGAGCAAGCCTTAACGCTTGAGGAAATCAATGCACGCTTGGCACCGATGGGTTTGCGGGCGGGTGTGCCACTCGGCTTTAATAACTCTTATGTGTTGGCGCTGCGCAGCGATCTGGCCGGCTCGCTCAACATAAAAACTATTTCTGATCTCAGGCGACATCCCAGCTTGATTCTAGGTTTATCGCACGAATTCATTGGCCGTGCAGATGGCTGGCGAGGGTTAGCGCAAGCGTATGGATTAGAGGCTTTGCGACCCAGGGGCCTCGACCATGGTCTCGCGTATGAGGCCATCGCAGCCAAGCAAATTGATCTGGTAGATGCGTACGGGACAGATTCCAAACTGTCGCGCTATGCGCTCACTGCGCTAGATGATGATCGTCATTTTTTCCCCAGCTATGAAGCGCTATTGTTATTTCGCGCGGATGTACCTGAGCGTTTTCCCGTGGCGTGGCAAGCGTTGCAAAAGCTTGAAAACGCGCTATCGCAACAGACCATGCTCGCACTCAACACCCGCGCAGAAATTAATCAACAAAATTTTCCTGCCGTGGCCAAGCAGTTTTTACAAAGTGCTGCGACCGGCATGGCGTTGAGTGATACGAAGCCCAGTAGTTTTATGATGGTCCTGTTTGGTCCGGATTTTTGGCGTCTCTCAGGTCAGCATTTATTTTTGGTGCTCAGTGCCCTTGGTTTAGCATCCGCAGTGGGCATACCACTAGGTGTCGTATGTTTTTATGCGCCCCGGCTTGGGCAGGTCGTATTGGCGATGACGAGTGTGACGCAGACGATCCCATCGCTCGCCGTGTTGGCCTTTTTAATTACTGTGCTCGGAACGATCGGCACAGTCCCCGCGATTGTGGCCTTGTTTTTGTACGCGTTGTTACCGATCGTCCAGAACACACATGCGGGTCTAAAAGAGATTCCTTCATCGATGCGTCAGGCTGCGACGGCGCTTGGCATCACGACAGGTCAGCGTCTCTGGCTGATCGAATTACCCTTAGCACGTGGCATGATTTTGTCAGGGGTCAAGATTTCAGCCGTGCTGTGCGTGGGCACAGCCACGATCGCAGCGTTGATTGGTGCAGGTGGTTTTGGTGAGCGCATTGTGCAAGGCCTGGCCCTCAATAACACGCAGCTTTTACTGGCTGGTGCGATTCCTGCCGCTGCGATGGCGCTATTGATGCAAGGCGGATTTTTTCTTTT
>CAMAYM010000038.1 GCA_945862495.1 Bordetella parapertussis
TGAAGCTAGAAGGGGCAAAGTACAATCGGATTTTCGGGCCTATAGCTCAGTTGGTTAGAGCAGAGGACTCATAATCTATCAAGGCAAAGGTATTTGGAGAAAAATATTCAATAAAATCAATGACTTAGTTATTTTTCTCGGGTCAAAAAGTGCTTCTACACCGCTTCTACACTCTTGTGAAACGGCTGGGCACTGAAAACCTGGGCATACAATGGTTCAAAGGGCCTCTAGCTCATGCTTGGTTAGAGCAGCGGACTTAACAGCAAACAGCCTAAAGCTTCGTGCCATGGCTGCTTGCAAATGGGTTGCACGAAGGCAAGTTCACTCTGCCTTTGTGTAGAACTACTCAAATTCGGGGAAACCTCTGCAGCAATGCGTGGCGATCCCGAGCCAAGCCAAACAGCGATGTTTGGAAGGTGTAGAGACTGTACGGGTAGGTCGTAACGACAAGAGACAGTCCAGACCACAAACCGGAAACGGGCAGTGAAAACTGTAGTGGTAAGCATAATCCGTTGGTGCCGAGTTCGACTCTCGGGGGGCCCACCACTATTCAGATGGATCGCCAAAAGCGGTCCATTTTTTTGGTCCTTCACTTCTACAAAATCCATTGCTCTAAATGGGTTCAGGCATTACAGTCACCATATGCCTGAAAAGCTCGAAACCACCCACCAAGTCATTGCGCAGCAGCTGATCGTATATCGGCGGCCCAAGAGCACGGCTTGGCAATGCCGCTACAAAGTGGACGGTGTTTGGTTGGTTAAAAGCACCAAGAAAAAAGAGCTGCACGAAGCCATTCAAGAAAGCTACATGCTGTTGGCCAATGCCAAGGTGCGCAAAGAGCAGAACTTCACGGTGGCCACCAAGCGGTTCAAGGATGTTGCCAAGCTCACCCTCAAAGCCATGGAGGAAAAACAAGAGGCGGGCGATGGTCGTGTTTCATATGAACAATACAAGCGCATCATCAACGATTTCTTGATCCCGTTTTTTGGCAAGCGTGATGTGGACAGCATCAATGCCAAAGCCCTGCAGGAATACGCTGTGTACCGTGAACAGCAAATGGGCAAGGTGCCCGCCTACAGCACCGTGCGCAAACATAACGTGGCACTGAATCGCGTGTTTGAAGAGGCTGTCACACGTGGCTTCATGACCACCACACAGCGCCCGTCGCTTGAGACCAAAGGTCGCAAGGCTGAAACATTCCCCACCTTCAGCATCGATGAGATCAACGTGATCCTCGCCAGCTTTACCGAGTGGATTGAGCGAGGTCGCAATGAACACAAACGAGATCTTCGCCATTTGATGTCTTGCTATGTGCGGGTATTGATCGACACGGGCGCCCGCCCAGGCAAAGAGCTACTTGAGCTCAAGTGGAAGAACATTACCTACCGCGTGCAGTATGTGGATGACACCTACATGGAGCTCGATGACAACGGGCAGTTGGTGGAGCGCAAAATCCAAACGGGATTGGATGATGCTGGCGAACCAGAATTCCAGCAGCGCCAAGAGGCCCACGTGGTGTTGTACGTGGACGGCAAAACCGATGGACGGTTTGTGAATGGCTTTAACGCCACGTATGCCGTACTCAAAGAATTGGTTGAGCGCAACTACAAGGATCAAGAAGCCGTCACGCTTGCCAAGCTCACCAAAAACAAGTCAGACCATTACGTATTCAGAACGCCCACAGGTGCTTACTCTAAAAACTTCAACGAGATGTTTGACGACTTCTTAGAAGAGCACAACATGCTCAACGACCCTAATACGGGCAAGAAGCGGGTGTTCTACAGTTTCCGCAGTGCGCATGCCACGGCAGTGATGAACTTGGATGATGTGTCACCCCGAAACTTGGCGCTGCAGCTGGGCAACTCACCCGAGGTGATTCGCAAGCACTACGACCGCGCTAACAGCTTGGCAATATCAGAAAGCGTCAAAGCGCCACGCGCTCGTGCTGCCTTGTTCAAGGAGGTTGAGGTGCCTGAGATCAACCAGCCCAAGAAGGTTGTGCGCAAAAGAAACAAGTAACCGCTCAACCCAAGTCGGGCAAATCAAGCGCCAAATCGCCGCACCATCACTTTAAAAAGCCACAAGTATCCCAAGACCAAAGTCACGATGGCAGCGATGCTCAAGACTGTGCTGTTGTAGGTGAACTGAATCAGCATGGCAGGCAGCAAGCTCATGCCACCTACTAGCGCGCCACCAACAGAGTTGCGTACCGTGTGGCTGCTGCGAGGCAACAAGCCTTGCATCACACGGCGCTTGAAGAGGCTGTGAAAATGCAACCGGTCGGGGTGGCCAGGGTGTTGGTGGCGCACCTTTCGACGGTACACGCTGTAGAGCACTTCGGTCACAGGGTGAATGCACAAGAGCAGCGCAGCGAAAGCAGATACCTCGCTGTGCCGCTCAACCAGCAACACACAGGCCCACGCCAGCGCAAACCCTAAAAAGTAGGATCCACCATCACCTAGAAAGATTTTCCCAAAGGGCCAATTGACAACAAAAAATCCCATCACACAGGCCGCAATGATCAAACACGTGCCAGCCAACACCGTGTCGCCCAAGCTGGCTGCCAACACAGCAATACCCAGTAAGGCCCAAAGCACCATGCTGCTGGCTAGGCCATTGAGCCCGTCAATGATGTTGATGCTGTTGGCAACACCACCCACCGCAAAAGCAGTAAACATCACAGCAACGACGGTGAACTGCAACAGATAGTCCAGCCCCCACACGTTGACGCTGGAGAGTGCATAGCCCGTGATGAACCAAGCCAGTACGCCACTGCCCATGGTGGCTAGCAAGCGAGCCATGACACCCACGCGCTTGGTGAGATCTTCTGCTAGCCCAAACGCAAAAGCAGGACTGCCAGCAAGGAGCCAAGGCCAGAGTTTGTCTCTAAGCTCAGGGGGTGACACCATCACCGCAGCCAACAAACCCAGCACCATGGGCAAACCACCTACGCGTGGTGTGGGATGGGCGTGCACCTTTTGCACGCCAGCCGATTCATCCAGACTCAGAAACCCATGCCAACGTGTCGTCAGCACCACCAACACGCTGAGTGCAAACGACACCAAACCACCCACCCACAAAGGAGTAGTAACAGCGGAAAGTGCGTCTGAGAAATTCACGTTCAGTACCCCTTGCCGAACCAGCTTAGGGCGCGGTCTGATTTAGCCAATAGGCTGGAATTTCGGGGGGGGGGGGGAGATGCATGGCGGTTCTTTTTGTAGTTAAAGCTTGTCTAAAAAAGACCTGATGATTTTACGAGCATACCGACGTGTCGATTGACTGCAGACAAAAACTAATCCTCAAATTTATATCGAATTTTACATGTCACAGCCTTTCGGTTGCTCTCTTTGACGTGTGACAACACACTAGCAGCATGCGTCAACCAGCTGCTGAAACCATTGTTGTGAAAGAAAACGCCATACGGTTGGTGCGTCGCGCCGACAGCACACGCTGGCAGGTGCACTACAAAGTGGACAAGCTGGGCAAATGGATACGCGTTGCGACGGGGACCGACGACGTGACACGCGCCCGAGAAATAGCTGAAGAGAAATGGCACGATGCACGCATCTTGGCCCATCACGATGCCTTTGTTGTGTCCAAGAAATTCAAGGTGGTGGCGGAGATCGTATTGGCAGAACTACGGGCCAGGGTCTCAGCTACACAGCACAGCCGTGGCAGTGATACAGACTACATCAGCGCCATCACTAAATACCTCATCCCCTACTATGGCGAGTACAACATGGATCGTATTAGCCAATCCGTGGTGGATGGGTTTTATGCGTGGCGAACTGAGCGGCTAGGACGAGAGCTCAGTCACAGCGCCCAAGCCAATCACAACGCAGCGATGAACCTGGTGTTGCACAAAGCCATTGAGCGAGGCTATTTGTTGCCCACGCAAAAGCCCTTCCTAAAAAACACAGGCAAAACCAGCACCCGCCGTCCAGGGTTTAGCGAGGATGAAATCCAGCGGCTCTTTGCCTTCATGCCCGCGTGGATTAAGGCAGCACGACGTGCGCGTGATCGTGAAATCCGAGAACTGCTGTGCGCGTATGTGGGTTTTGCTGCTGCCACAGGCATGCGTACAGGTACGGAGATGCAGTACTTGGAGTGGCGGCACATCAACGTCATGCAAACCAGTGCTGAGCCCGTGCTGTATGTGATTTTGCAGCGAGGCAAGACCCTGCGTGACAAGCTGCAGACAGTGGTTCTGCACCGTAGCTGTGTGCTGTATTTGGAACGGCTCAAGAATCTATTAGTGGCGCTCAGGCACAAATCGCTGTTGGACGTGCTGGCAGAGCGCCATGCTGTGCGGCTTTTTAGTCTGGGCGATGGCTCGCAACCCAGCCAACTTACCAAGCAGTTCAAACAGCTGTTAGCGGCTGCCCACCTGTTGCACTGCCCAATCACAGGCCGTGAGCGTACGCTTTACAGTTTGCGCCATTACGCCATCACACAAGCCATTACGCGTGGGTTGACGGCAGAGCAGTTGCAGCCGCAGTACCGAACCAGCCCAGCCATGATTGCTCGTTACTACAACCATTTGGATCCTTTGCGAAACGCTGAAAAATTCGCTGGCTACGAAGATTCCAAATATCAGCATGAGGAAGCGGCCATTGCTCGTTTGCTCAATAACCAAGGGTTGCCCTCACCAACGGGCCCTGAAGCACTACACCATTAAACCAACTCCACTGCGTTGCGTAATACGCCTGGGCGCAGGTCAATGTAGCGTTGGGTTGTGGCCATGTTGCGGTGCCCGGCTAGCGCCATCATCACGCGCACACTTACGCCTTTCTCCGCGAGGTTTGTGAGGAACCCACGCCGACCGCTGTGGCTGCTCGCGCCATCAAAGCCCGCGTTCCTGTAAATGCCGTTCATGACCTGTGTGAGCGAGTTGGCGGTAAATGCCGCGCTGCGCTGTGTGGCAAACAGGGCTTGCTTTGGGTCACGCACTTTGACGGTTTTCATGTAACTGGCAAGTTCGCCGCGCATGCGTTCATTGAGCAGCACAGATCGGCTGCGCTTGCCCTTGGTCTGGCTAGCACTCAAGTTGATTTCATCTCGTATGGAGCCGTCACTGGCAACCACGTCACACACGCGCACCGCTGCCACTTCCCCAACCCGCATGCCTGCCAAGTGAGTGAGCATCAGCATGGCACGGTTGCGCTCTGGGCTTTTGGTTGTGGCCACATGATCCAGCAAACGCTGGAGTTCCCGTTCATTGAGTGTTTTGGCTTGCTTGGGCATCTGCTTTTTCCTTGCTGATGTTGAAACATTGCATATATTGTTTTTTCTTTTGTTCAAAATTCCTACCTCTTTTGGCTGGTTGGGGCCGGTCTTTTTGGCCTCAATAAAATCAACGACTTAGCGGCTCTGAGCATGTTTTGCTTAATTTATGCTCAGTGTATTTAGCCGAAAATCGCCCGTTTTTCGGCATGTTATGGGCCCGTTTCCGTGGCGAAATCGCCACGAATAGCACTTGAACAGCACTGCACACGCTACGCAGCCCTACAAGCGTTTTTCGGTACTAGGGCTGGCGTGAGTAGCTGGCACTGGATTTGCAGCGCGTGTAGGACGTTTTTGAGGGTGGTTTTTTGCCCGAAATGGGTCTACAGCCCAAAAATTCTGGGTGCGCAAAAAATTGTGGTGGGTTACTTACGTTCTCAAGGTGGTGATTTTTACTCACCCCAAATTGCGCACGATGGGTGTTTGAGACGTGTTTGAAACAGGCAATTGAAGGTCGAAATAATGTAGACCAAATTTAAATCACAACATTCAGCCAATGTTTTAATAGTCAACATGTCTTTAGACTGCCTCGTAAGAGGCAGTTACAACGTAGCTGCCATTTCAAACCCCAATCGAAATATCGCAATTTACGACATTTCGCCAACTTGAAAGATGGTGCTATGGAAGACAAGACACAAACGACGAAAATCAAACAGGCATTGGCAAAGCGTTTACTCAAGCTTCAGGCCGACAGCGCGGCGGTGCAAACCGTGATCGCTAAAACGAACCAGCTGGAATACGAAAATCTCGCTGCCATTTACCTGTGGTGGCGAGCTGCGCTGGCAATTCCAGGGTATTTAGAAGAAGCCTACAAACCAACGCTCGTGCGCCGCGTGTTCGGTGAAAACACGGGTGAGCTCAGCTTTCGCAGGCTGCTGTACCTCATGTACGGCATTTACGGTTTGGACAAAGACAGTTTGGACCGTAAAAACCGTGCGCTGTTGGGTTTACACGCTGAGTACGAGAGAAACCACGAGCTTTACGCCAAGGACGGCGTCAATAAGCTCGCGGGTTTCATCAAGTCACGTGGCGGCATTTCAAGCTTGATTGGCAGCTCTACCTCATTTGCTGCGCGAGCAGCCAGTAGTACAGCAGCGTCAGATGGAAACGTGCCCGCAGCTGGCGATCTCTCGCATGCAAATGGCGAGGGTT
Organism: Bordetella parapertussis; assembly: GCA_945862495.1. Taxonomy (GTDB): domain Bacteria; phylum Pseudomonadota; class Gammaproteobacteria; order Burkholderiales; family Burkholderiaceae_B; genus Zwartia; species Zwartia parapertussis_G. The sequence goes on from CAMAYM010000038.1 coordinate 6,436, forward strand.
TGTTAGCACCCAGTGACGACCACAGTCACACAAGCGGCAATGCTAGTAACCAAGCTGCGTCCTGTACTACGGCAGCGGGTGCCAATAAAAACTACCGTACTCAGCCTGTGCCCACAATCACGGACGCTTTGCGTGTCGCAACGCTGGCCGATGAAGCCAAAGCGTTCTATGCCCAGCAGCCCACTTCGCAGGTGGTCAATATCAATCCACCGCTTGCCACTGACAAACAGGGTTATGCCGTGGCTGTGGTCAAACGCACCGCCACTGGCTATGAAGTCGTCAGCGCTACAGAGGGTGGATTGGATCTCAAAGAAGTCTTGGTATCCGCCTACAGCAAGCGACTAGATGCTGTGCCGTACGCCGTGCGCTGTTTTCTGGAAGTGCTTAAAACACAGGCCCTTCCTGCACCACTCTTGAAGCTGTACGACAAGCTGATTGAAGTGGGTACAGAAAAGCGCGAGGACAACAGCAAGCGCAAGAGCACACGCCGTGTTGCCTACCTCGCCCAAGAAAACATGCTGCTGCTCAGTCCCACTTTTGCCACCAGTGGCGTAGTCACCATGGCAAAGCTCAAGCGTTCGCCCTTTGAAGGTAATGCTGCCGATTGCTTTATGCCCACACGAACCCGCAAGTTGCTGGAGCACAGACTGTTGGCTGCCAATGATGTGCACATGTTTAGGCCTCAGCACGGCGAACACTTGCCAGCGTTTCACCAACCTGGGTTGTGCTCCCACCTTTTGCGGCTCGATAACAAGGCGAATGCAGCGGACTTCATGTTCATGGAGTTTTGGCCATTTGAGGCCGACATGGGCAACGCCAACCAGCAGCTCGTATTCGTCGAGTCACTCACCAACAGTCAACGTGCTGTGACCGTGAACATCGCTCAGTCAGATTTCAAGACGCTGATTTACGATCACATTCGTCCGTGGCTTCTCAGTTACGGCGAGCACATGACACGGCCTGCCAACAAGGTTCTGCAGCTGAGTATGGATGCGGCGGGATTTACGCTGCAATTCGACTGGGTCAACGGGGTATTTCGTAACCAGGCGCGCAGTGACTTGGCACAACCCTTGTTAGGGACGACCCCAGTGCAAGCGGCCTTCTTGAGTAAAGACCTTTGTCTTGCACTGAACGGCATAGCGGATTTGCCATTAACCAGTGACATACACATGGCATGGTCCGATGACGTGTTGGTACTGCGCTACGCGACCGACATTGCGGACTACACGATCGCAATCCCCACCACAGTAGCGGGTCGACGCAAAGACACCGCCTTTGCTGTGTATGCCCCGTCAATTCTTGCGCAGAGCAGTTATGAGCCAACGGTCGAACAGCTCGAAGCGGAAGGTCCAGAGGATGCGCTATTGCTTGAATCGGCGTTGGGGTTAACAGCGGGGCCTATGACGGATGCTGAAATAGAAAAACTCATCGGCCTGCAGATGGATGACTACGACGACATCACCGAAGGGCTTGATGACGAGGCCGAGTTTGTGGACATGGGAGGGAGTGAACAATGACTGAACAGTTCAACACACAAGACTATGCGATCTATCTGCCAGCAGTCACGGGTGAATTTGCCAGCCGTGTGACGCAGACATCACCTGCTGATCGCCCATTTCCACCTGGCCTGGAACTGAGTGACCTAGCGTTTTGGGATCGTAACAACTTGCTTTTCTATCACCCCTATTGCTTGCACTCTGTGGGGCAATACCGCGTGGGCAGCGTGATTGATAACGCACTGACGCGTGGCGGACGAACGGATCGCGTGTTGATTGGTGACAGTGGCGGCTTTCAAATCGGCAAAGGCACACTCAAAGGCTACGAAGAGCTCAAAACCGGCATGAGTGCCATTGATGCAGAGGCTGCCTGGGTCAATGCCGACGACGTGCGCAATTGGATCATCACCTGGCTTGAGACCCACTGCCAGTACGCCATGACCTTGGACATGCCGCTGTGGGCAACCAGCAGCGATGGCACGGACTCACCGTTTCACCACTGCAGCATCGAGCAGCTCACCGCCATGACGGTAGAAAACCTGCGCTATGTCGAAGCCAATCGCCAAGGTAGAGCCCAGTGGCTCAATGTGGTGCAGGGCCTGGACCTGTCAACAACCAAGTCGTGGTTCGATGCCGTGAAATGGTTCCGCCACGGTGGCTGGGCCTTAGCTGGCAACGCTGGGGCAAGGGGTGGGCTCTACAACGTGCTCAATACCGTCTTCATGATGCGTGACAATGATGCGTTTGCGCCTGGGCAAGATTGGGTGCATGTGTTGGGCGTCTCAACACTCGGCTGGGCGGTGGTGCTCACGGCGATTCAACGCGGGTTGCGCCAAGCTAATCCAACGATCAAGATCAGCTTTGACAGTTCAAGCCCTTTTCAGATCGCTGGACGCAATGAAGAGGCGTGCTACTTGCCCGAGTTAGGCAGCCACGTCTCCAGCTGGAAAATCCGTATGGATCGCAGCCCACAAGGTGATGTTTATGTGGGCAGCAAGGATCCGTTTCCGCAAGCATCGCCCTTGGGCCATCGCATGAGATTGGGGGATCTGAACGTGTATGAAGGCCTCTATCAAAAGCGCCGCTACGATCCCATCAGTCTAGCCATTCTCGCCAATCACAATGTCTACGTGTATCTCAAGGCTTTTGATATGGCCAACGATGCTACTTTTGGGGTTACAGAATCGGCTGAGGTGCCACGCTTGTACCGTCAATGCATTGAGGTCATCGGAGAGGCGTTTGATCGACCCGACTGGCCTGCGTTTCTCTGCCGCGAGAAGTCGCTATTGGATGCGCATTCAAAGTAGTGCTACGGTTTGACGTCTCGTGCGGCTATTTTTTTGTTCTCAGCCTTGCGCCATTTGAGTTGGGCGGCAATGACCTTTTGGAGTTCCTCTGGGTCAAAGTCCACCATGTGATCAGGCTTTTTGATTGATGGAAAGATTCCTCGCGCCGCGTTCTCTGCCAAGTGGCGTGCCTGGCGAAGTTTGCGCGAAGTCATCATCTCAAGGCTGCGGATCTCTTCTGAGTTCATGGCAGTGCGCTTGGTTTTAGTGACATCAAACATCTTGCTATAGGTTTTGCTGATCTGAGCAGCCACACCCACTTGCCACAGTTTGTAGTCGGGTTTTGCGGCTCGGACATAGAGCACTCGAACAGCGTCGAGAATGCTTTGATTGTGCATGTCCTTGTCAGCCAGTTTGTACTGTGGCGGTGGGGGCTCATACACGGGCACTGCATGATGATCAATCAATCGCTTGACTTCACGCAGTGCCTTTTGTCTGCCGATGTTCAGGGGTACAGCCAGCAACATGACATCGGGCTGTTGCGCCTCGTGCCAAACAGTACTGAAGTACCGCGCTGGGCGCTCTAGCTGGCTTTTATCTGGGCGCTCGCCTTGTGAAGCCTTGAGCAGGAACTCTGTTTGTGGCCTGTCACCTCGGCTGCCCAGCAAGCGGATTCCACGATCTAGCCACCAGTCCCGAAAATAGATGCACTGGACATCACCGAAATCGTCGTAGATACGCAAAACCTGTTCAAAGTCAGCGGGCAATCTCGCGCGATCATCCTTGGAGAGACGTCCCTTGTGCTCGCGAAAGCGTCTTGCCAGTTCATAGCTTGGGCTTAGTGACAGGATCTCAAACCACAGCCTGTAGAGCGGACTGTCGTCTGCGGTCATGCCGCGACGGCTGAGGTCTTGCTTTCGCAGTATCTTTTCTGGCAGAGTTTTTGTAGACATTTATGTAGACCAAAATAATGAAACAATATTTTGACAATACTATAGCAGCCTACATTTATTTACAGTCACTCCTAGGCAATCAATGGTGGTTGCCGCAAACACAAGGAGTTTTCATGGACCACGTTAAACAAGCATTCGCAATCAGTGACCAAGACAAGATCAAAGCAAAGCAGATTTACGCCGATGCTGTTAAGCAACTTGTCAACAAAAATTACGTCCAGGCACATCCTGATGCCTTTGTCGATCTGAGCGCACTATTTGGTGTGAAGTGGCTACTTGACAGATGGATGCAAGACGGAGTTTGGGGTGGCATAGGCCTTTATGCCGAAGCAAATACTGCATTTAACTACGCTAATCTTTCTTCCTGCCAGGAGCAGAAGTTTGTTGCCCTCGCCAAAAGTCTTGTCCCGGCTGAAGATCGCATCAGCGATCAAAAGCTTCGAAAGATTGCGGTCGAAATGAACTGTCTGTTGACACGCACTACACCGGAATCAATGCTAGAACGAATGTAATAAGGTTTTGCGCGAGGCTATTATCTGGCTTCGTGCGTCGGCATAGTCTTAAAATGACTTTAATAACAACCTGGCTTTAGGAGCTGTGATGGATGAAATGGATCGCGATATTGATTCTCTTTATACAGTTGTAGATGCTGAATTTAGAAAATCAAAATTTAACGAAAATGACTCTGGTGCTGAATTTGAAGAGCTTGTCGACCGGGTGGCGATTAAAGTCAGCATGGGTTCTGGCATGGATCTTTTTAACTCTGTTAGTGATACATTGATAGCGGCAATTGATTTGATTGAGTCATCGCTTGATGAAAAAATGATCAACGGCCTGCATCATCGAGTTTTTAAACTTGCACTTGATTACTGCGAAGATGATTAGTTGTTTATACCTGAACGCCTTGGTAATGGTTGCTCAAATAGGTAATTTATAGCGGTTGTTGTACTAACCCTGATCATTCTTGCTTGTGCCGCGTATTTGAATAAGGCCACCGGTGGTACCTCTTCTTCCTGTTTGTCCAAGCCCTTTGTTGCTAAATACAAAATGCGCAAAGAACAATTGACAGATATTCAAAAAGCCCTTAATTGGATTCGTAGCCAAGCTGAGGAATCTGACGCCGAGGCCAAGATAGAGGTGTTGTCGCTGCTCAATGGCACCAGCCAGAGCGTGATCGCCATGGCTAAAAAATTGACTGAACCAAAGGTCAAAACCAAGACCCAAACCAAAGTGGTCACTCAGGTCAAAGACCGACCTGCGAAGCAGCAACCCAAGGTGGTCAAGCAGGGGAAACCGCCTGAGAGTGCAACCGATCTCCCAGCCACTCCATTCCAGGCCATCAAGCCACAAGCACCCATTGGCCCGATCTCACTCGTCCCATCAAGCCCTAATCCGTCCGCAATTTAGTTGGTGTGCAGAAACCTGCACTTTCGCCACGCTTTTGTGCTGATTTACTAGGCGGTAGGGATCGCCGACAGGCTATGTGATGCGTGGATCAAATACTTTCAGGCCATCTCTGAGTTGCACGGAAACCAGCATCAGAGCGCTACTAAATGTAGACAGAATTTAATTATTTTAATTCAGACAATATGTTTACAGACAACATAAATTTACAGTCTCCTTAGGTCATCGAAGGTCGATGACCACTAACCCAAAAGGAAATCTGTAATGAAAATTAAAAACCACAATCATGAAGCCGTTAGCGCAATTGCAATGACCGTCCACGGCATCAATGCTTATGCACTTTCGCCCCAGTCTGAGCTCGACAGTATTCGGCGCACCCTCTTGACCCTGCCAGACAGTGCATGGGGTGAGGGACTGGGCAAGCAGCATTTGCAGCAACAACTGCATGTGCAGCTAAAGAAAGAGAACGAGTATTTCCTGAATAACCCTAGACAAGTTAATTACGATAGTGAGCGCTGGACGGAGTTCATGGATGACTGCATTTTTTATGCTGTTTTGCACTCTGTCGTCACTGGCGCTCCCATCATCTTGGTCCACCCCGATCAATGGAGCCAGTTTCGCTCCAGTTCCAAGCGCGACGCCAGTTCTGGCATAGGACCTTCGCTCATTCCCGATCTCCCTGTTAAGCGCGTTAGCTGACCAATACGTGCGGGGTATGTAGTCCCGAAACTGATACCCCGCACTGCCACTACTCACTCATATTCTCAAGAAGGGAAAAATCATGATCTCAACAAACTACCCAACTAAAGTGCCCGCCCGCAGCTGTATGGCTGTGAATGTTATTCTGACGTTTCTCACTTCAGGCTGCGAAGACTCTCAGGAGATGTTTGACCTTAAATTGCCTGTCAGTCGTCAAGAAAAAAACGCAGTTGAATTCTTGAACAAGAAGTTCTTTCCTCGCGTCCTTAGCCAGTGCCGCAAGCTTCAACGCGACTCCAGACGCTTGGTCAAAATCAGTACCTGCTCGGATTGGGGAGTGTTTGAGACGACGACACTGAAGCCAGCTCTATCCACCTTTGATCATCCCTGCAAGTGGTACTTTGGGCGTGGTCGAGACGACCTGGATGGTTGGGAGAAAGCACTGATGCGGGATTTTCAGTTTGGAGCTGATGCGGACATGTCGTTCATGAATGCAATTCGCAAAATGTATGAAGGTAGCCCTTCTTCAACCGTCCTGGTTTAAGATTTATGCATTGCATGCGGGAGCTCCGTTTGGCTCTCGCTGTAATTGCTTGGGCCTAGTACCTCAATAGTGCATATGCCCCAGCTGATCATTTGAGGTGTGTAGACATGAAAAAAACCATTGCAGCACTTAAAGGCAAAGAAATCCGATTTCACGCAACGCATGTGATCGAGTTTTTCCCTGCGTCACTTCCCGAAGACCTTGACGGAGAAGAGGTCACGACTGAATCGGATCTGTTCCGAGCATCTCACGTCAACGGTTTCGATGAAATATTTCTCGCCGAGGGTGATGCCATCCAGGGTGAGTGCGAGGGCAAGAAGTACAAATTCCCAATTGAGGATTTCCTGCGTTGGCAGCTTGAGCGGGTGAATGCTGAAACCCTTTGGCAGCTGATCAGTAAAACGGACGCATCAGTCACCGAAATATTGGATGGTGATGCGGAATACGACAAAGATCCAGATTACTACCCGGAAGGCTGGCTCAACTATCACGCCAGAGAAGAACATCCGGGCAAAGGGCTGGCATATATTGAACGGCTGCGCAAAGAAGTGCCTGATGAGTTTTATGCCGCAGTGATTGAATCCATGCTAGATGAAACCTATGGTGTGTTGAACAGCGAGTGGTTCGAAAACGAGATCGATGGCAATCTTGAGGGCATACGAGCGTCCTATGCCGAGTGGGATGTGCCTTTGATGATTGTGTCCGTTGGCAAGTTCTACCCGTACATTGCTGCAGACAGCGACCACAATCTCATGATGGACGATTACAAGCTAAACCACATGCACATCAGGAACTACGATGAAGGCGATCCGCTCTAGAGTTCTCATCATCGTCTTTCAATCCATTAAGGCGGATTAACTCCGCCTACTCTTCGCTTGCGCTCATCGCCATTTTCTTCTTATTGATTTATTGGGTATTTGGGAAATTGATTCAAGAGATTGAATTGATCTACTTTCGGAGCATAGGACGGCTACAGCCAGCGCTCAAAAAAGCGGTGTCTGGTGTAGCTGTCCTGTCCTGAAACCTCTGCACCTACTTCCGTATGCGTTCAGGAACGTGAAAGAGTTCAACGGGAGACGGTCTTATTCAAACTCCCAACCCACTTCGGCATTGGCTTGCCTGGTGGTTAACTCTGCGGCGTCCACCCATATACAGCCGTCCTTCACGTCGAACTGGCTGCGAGTGCGGGGTCGTTAGCCGTCATATCTCAACCCGCGTTTTTACCCTTTGGTCTAGCAGTGGCTTATCTGCTGGTTTTTGCCTGTACGTTGTTGCCAGATTGCCTGTGCTGATGGAACAGTTTCCTGTTCACGCTGTTGCCTATGTTCATGACTTTGAATGCCTGTGCTGGAGTGAGCCTGCTGCGTTGCTTGTTGTTCTGTAGTGCCTGTAAAAAGTTGTTCAAGACCTTGGCTTCATTAACGCCCAGCAAGTCGCCATGTTGCTTTAAGCAGTTGTGGGCAATGCGCTGGGCTTGTAGCAGCTGTAGGTCCAGTTCGGTGAAATTTTCAGCTGCTAAACCCTGCGATTTAAGCCATGTGTCGGCGCGCCGTGTATCGCAGTTCTCACGGTGTTGAATGTCCAGTTGCTTGAAGTGTTTGTACATGCATTTATTTATGCAACTGATGCAAAAACCCAGTAAATCTGGTTCTGCTCTATTCATTGACTGGATTTCGGTTGCTCGCTGAAAACTTCAGAAAATACAGTTGCTTTGCCCTGTTTAAAACACTGAAAGGACAAAGCAAATGGCAACCCTGGCATCACTCAAACTGGTAGCGGCTAAAAAGCCCGCCCAACAAAACCCAGTCACTCAGCGACGCACCAAGCTGGCAAACAAAGTGCAAGAGCAGATTCTCTTGGCCACGGCCACGAGAGATGGAAACAGCTATGCACCCACCCGCATCAAAACCGTCAAAAACGCTGAAGGCGAACGCGTTCAAGTCACGCAAGAAAAGCGCATCAAGCCGTGGTGGTTCACCACCGATGCCGGCAAGGTGTGTATTGAGATCCGCTACGGCGCCAAAGTCATTGAACTCAGCAAAGGAAAAAGTGCCATTGAGATCACAAGCCCCGCCGCACTGATTGAGGCACTTGAAGCTGTTAAGTCCGCCGTACTGGCTGGTGAGCTGGATGCGCAAATTGAGCAAGCCAGCGTGAAGGTGCGTGCCACCGATGCCCCAAAAGCCAAAGGACAGCGCGATGAATGACCCACGTCACGCTTTTGCTGTGATTGCAGCTGAACAGGTTCGCCGTGATGCTGCCCAGCGCCTGCAAAGTGTCGTGCAGGCTCTACAAATGTCCGTCCACGAAATCGAGCGTTATCACGCCAAGTTTGCCGAGGCGAGCGGTGACACAGAACGCGCCAAGCTCATGAGCTGGACTGTGCACTATTTGGTGTGCTGCACCGTGCCTAACTTGCGCATCGATTTGCTGGCAAACAGTCAGTTTGATCTTGACGCTTTGTGCAAGGAGTAAGCCATGGATGATGATTTGCTCTCCTATTTGTCGTCCTTTACGGGCACCAACTGCTACTACCAAATCTCACGCAGGCATCTGCTTACAGACGGTACCAAATACTTGGCCGATACGGCTGGGGCGTATTGGCTCATGGACGCCGTTGTCAGTCACCTGGATGAAATCGGCACTCAAGACTGGTTTGTCTTGATTCGCCTGCTGTTAGAGAACGGTGGCGCGGTCATGATCTATGAAGATGGCAATGGTCATGAGCACGCCCGCCAAGCGATTGAATACACCGACTTTCCACTGAACAGCATCCAGCTCTATGCCTGTTGGGATGGCGAGCACTGGGTCATCATGTTGCCCAGTGAGTATTGATCTGACAGCAACCGTTGTGAACGAGATGGAAAAGGCAGACCTCACCAACACCACACTCACGATCCAAGAAGTCGCCAATCGACTGGGCCTTAGTGCCTTAGAACTGTCAGAGCTGCGCCTCACAGCTGAGGACCTGCCAATTGCTCGTCAAGGATTTAAGCTTTTCTACCACCTCCACAACGTCAAGGCTTTTGAGCGTGGTGAAACCGAAAAAGTCATTGAGCGCGTTTTGTCAGCTGATCGTCCATTGGTAATGCTGCGCCAAATGGCATCGGCGGCAGGGTTCACCAAACTAAAAATTGCTGGAAAACAGGTGGAGCCAGTTAGCGTACAGCCGCAACCAAACATAAGTCAGGCAAGAGCGAATGTAGACACAAGCGTCGCCCATGCAGCTGAGGCAAGAGCTGAAGTGACGACTGAAGTGACTGCCGGTCAGTCCCAAGCTTGCGCCCCCCGATTGCATAAACCACTAGATAGTAGTTACCCATGGTACGTGGTACACACCAAGCCCAGGCAGGAGATGGTTGCCTTGGAAAACCTCGAGCGTCAAGGCTATTGCTGCTATTTGCCCCAGTTCAAACTCAAAAAGCCCAAAGCTAGAAAGTTGATCGTGATCGATGAGCCCATGTTTCCGCGCTACCTGTTTATTGGTGCTGATGCCTTGTTTGAGAAAAAAGGCACGTCATTCATCCGCTCCACCAAGGGCGTGCATGAGCTGGTGCGTTTTGGCACAGAGCCCGCACAAATCCGCTTTGAACTACTGCAAAGCATTTTTGATCGTGAGCAGGCACAGCACAGCAGTCCCAGTGAGCCGTTTCAAGCGGGTGACTGTGTGCGGGTGGTCGATGGGCCTTTGGCTGGCCTGGAAACCATCTACCAAGCGCAAACGGGTGAAGAGCGATCCATGATTTTGCTCAAGCTGTTGAACCGAGCTGTGCAAGTGCAAGTCGCCACGGCGCAGTTAAGGAAATTCGCATGAGCCACGAAGTTAATCAAGTTGGCAGTGAGGGAAGTAACCAAGCCAGCAATAGCAGCAATGCCCCTCAGTTCCGTGCGGCGCAGTACGTGCGCATGTCCACAGAGCATCAGCAGTACTCAACCCACAACCAGTCCGACAAAATTCAGGAGTACGCCCAACGCCGTGGCATCGAGATCGTGCGCACCTATGCCGACGAAGGTAAAAGTGGTTTGTCAATTGGCGGGCGCGCCTCACTGCAAAAGCTGATCGCGGACGTGGAATCTGGCAGTACCGACTTCAACATCATCCTGGTCTATGACGTCAGTCGCTGGGGTCGGTTTCAAGATGCGGATGAATCCGCCTATTACGAATACATCTGTAAACGCAAAGGCATCACGGTGGCCTATGTGGCCGAGCAGTTCGAAAACGATGGCTCGCCTGTCTCGACTATCGTCAAGGGCGTGAAAAGAGCTATGGCTGGTGAATATAGCCGTGAACTCTCAGCCAAGGTGTTTGCTGGTCAGTGCCGATTGATTGAAATGGGTTTTCGGCAAGGTGGCCCAGCAGGGTTTGGATTGCGCCGCATGCTGATTGACCAAAGTGGTGAGCCCAAAGGCGAACTCAAGCGTGGCGAACACAAGAGCCTGCAGACTGATCGCGTGGTGTTGGTGCCAGGCCCTGCTGAAGAAGTGCAGGCCGTGCAAAACATGTATCAGTGGCTGATTGAAGAAGATCTGCCGCTGAGCCACATCGCCAAGCGGCTCAATGCCAGTCACATCATGACGGACTTGGATCGTGAATGGACGTCCAGCACCGTGCGCCAAGTGCTCACCAATGAAAAGTACATCGGCAACAACGTTTACAACCGCCGATCCTTCAAGCTCAAGAAAAAGCACGTCAACAACCCGCCCGAGATGTGGATCCGTAAAGAGAGCGCTTATGAGGGCTTGGTATCACTCGACACCTTCATGCGAGCCCAGGAGGTATTGGCTGACAGAAGCCGGCGCTTGAGTGATGAGGAGCTGCTCGAGCACCTAAAGCGACTGTATGACAGTTGCGGTCATTTGTCTGGTTTCATCATCAACCAGGCAGAGGACATGCCCAATGCTGTCACTTACGCCCAGCGTTTTGGCAGCCTGAGCCGTGCCTATGACCTGGTTGGCTACTTCAACAACCGAAACAGTGACTTTATCGAAGTCAACAAGCGATTGCGTCGCTTACACCCAGAGATCATCCAACGCACCACCGAGACCATCGTGGAGTTGGGTGGCAAGGTAGACCGTGACCCCAAGACCGATTTGCTGCTTCTCAATGACGAGCTAGCCATCAGTTTGGTGATTGCCCGCTGCCAAACCTGCGAAAACGGCATGCAACGCTGGCGCATTCGGTTTGACACCCACGCCCATGATCCAGACCTCACCGTGGCGGTGCGACTGGACAGCAACAACGAGCTAGAACTCGATTACTACCTGCTACCGCGCTTGGATTTGCCTACACATGAAATCCGTGTCAGCACTCGCAACAGCGTGCAGTTTGAATGCTTCCGTTTTGACAACCTGGGCTTTTTCTATGGCATGTCAGAGCGCGAGCCACTGACACCCAAGACTTTTGAATATTCAAGAAAGGAGAGAAATGACTTGCCCACTGTGCCGAACACACCATCATCTGCCAACTCTTAAACCCCTTAGTCACAACCAACGAGGAAACCATCATGCATGACACCCCAGAGAGCGTCACGCTCATACCCATCGACCGAATTGAGGTTCTTAATTCCCGAGACCGCAATATGAAGGTTTTTGAGGAAATTGTGGACAACATCCGCGCCATTGGGCTTAAAAAACCCATTACTGTCACCCAAAGGCAAACCGACAATGGCGAGCCGTCTTACTTGTTGGTGTGCGGCGAAGGGAGACTCAATGCATTTCGCATGCTGGGCGAGAGCCACATCCCAGCATTGGTGGTGGATGTGGATGATGAAGACGCTTTCATCATGAGCTTGGCAGAAAACATTGCCAGGCGTGGCCATCGGCCCTTAGAGATTTTGGCTGACATTGAGGTGCTGCGTAACCGTGGTTACAGCGCCGAAGTGATCATCGACAAAACCGGCCTGTCACCCAAGTACGTCAAAGACATTGTGTTCTTGCTGGACAAAGGTGAGGAGCGGCTCATTGAAGGTGTGCAGCGCGGCAACATACCGCTCACCACAGCACTTGAAATTGCTAGAGCGAGTGAAACCGCGGCAGACGGTGAAACCAACCTCGGCGACTTGCTACAAGAGGCCTATGAAAGCGGTCAACTCAAAGGACGGCAGATCATCGAAGCCAAACGCTTGATTGAGAAACGTGAAGCTCACGGCCCATCGTCACCCTTGGCAGGGCGTTTCAAACCACCCACTTCCAGTTACAGCTTGGTGCGCACCTATCAAAAGGAAGTAGATCGCCAGCGCAAGATGGTACTCAAAGCGGAGCACGCCCACCAACGCCTGTTGCTCGTGGTGCAAGGGCTCAAGACCCTGTTCGCCGATGAGCACTTCGTGAATTTGCTAAGAGCCGAGCAGCTGGACACCTTGCCCAAGTACTTGGCAGAAAAAATTCAGTTTGCTGACATGGCGAATGCGCGTGTAGAAAACGAGCAAGCCCTTGAAGGAGTGGCGTCATGAACCAGTTCCACGAATCAGAAAATCAAACAACCAACCAAGCAAACTACAACGCGCACTTGACCGGCGAGCCACTGACCACGCTACTAGGGTTTGATCTGGAAACCCTTCAAGTGCCCATCGATGATCTGATGCCATGCAAAAAGGTGCCGGATGGTGTGATGAGCACCCGCAAGTACCGACAAATCGTGTCATCCATTCGTGAGATTGGGTTGATTGAACCCGTGTCGGTCTTACAGCCTGACCCTGAGAAGTCTGAGTACATATTGCTGGACGGCCATTTGCGTGTACTGGCGTTTCGTGAACTAGGGCGCGATACCGTGGCATGTCTGCTTGCCAAAGACGACGAGACCTACACCTATAACCACCGCATCAATAGGCTCTCAACCATCCAAGAGCACTACATGATTCGCCGCGCCATTGACAGGGGTGTGAGTAAAGAGCGGCTGGCCAGAGCGTTCAATGTCAACTTGAGTGCCATTAACAGGCGCATCAATTTGCTGGAAGGCATTTGCCCAGATGCCATTCGTTTGCTTCAAGACCACCAGTTCACGCCAGACGTGACAAGGGTACTGAGGAACATGAAGGCTGCACGGCAAGTGGAGGCCGTGGAGCTGATGATTGCCAGCAGCACCATCACTGTGGCGCATGCTGAAGCCTTATTCAAAGCCACACCACCAGAGCAGCGCACGGACATGAAGCCAGCACTTCTTGAAAAGCGTGTGGCACCCATTGAGCAGATCGTCAAACTTGAACGAGAGATGAACCAAGTGCAGGCCAGCTACAAGGATGCGGAAGAAAACTATGGCTCTGAGCTACTGAACTTGGTGGTTGCCAAAGGCTATGTGACCAAGCTGCTATCTAACCCAGCCGTCAAAAGCTACATCGGCCGCCACGAACCCGAAATCCTGACCCACCTGGAGCTGGTGGTGAACACCGTCAGCATGGAAGAAGCCGTGCAGCAACAGTCCCAGACCATGGAAACGGCCTCAGGTGAGTCTGCTAGCGAAAGCTGACACAGCTCATTCACCAGCGCAGACACCGACTCTATTCTCAAAACGAGAAGTAATTTTGTTCAAACTTAGAACTGACGCTTGTTATGAGGTAAACTTGTTCGAATTCTTACAAAAGTGGGTTACACCTTACTTTTACCCCCTATGCCGCGCCGCCCGATTGTGACACGGCACTGCGGTAGCCTGCCCAAAGCATTTACAGACCTCACGACAACCCTAAAAAGTTGCCCAAAACAATGACCAGCCGCCAAGCCAAGATCCAAGAAGACACTCATTTCCGGATCATGCGCATCTTGCAAGACAACCCGGACCTGACCCAGCGTGAGCTTGCCGACAAGCTCGGTATGAGCGTGGGTGGGCTGAACTACTGCCTGAACGCCCTCATCGACAAGGGCTTTGTGAAGATGGCGAACTTTTCGAAGAGTAAGAACAAGTTCAAGTACGTCTACCTGCTCACCCCCCAGGGCATCGCTGAAAAGGTTGCCCTGACCAGCCGGTTCTTGAAGCGCAAGATGGAAGAGTACGACGCGTTGAAAGTGGAGATTGATGCGTTGAAGGCGGAAGTAGGCGAAGACCAGGCAAGCGGACAGAGGACTCTGAAGGTATGACCAAGGGGTCACCCATCACCATTTCCGTTGTTACCGCGACTTGGAATTGCGCCGAAACTCTACCGGACTGCCTGGCATCGCTGGCTCGGCAAAGCTATGCAAACAGGGAGCACGTGATTGTCGACGGGGCTAGCACCGATGGGACGGTTGACGTTATCAAACAGAATATTGACAAGATTGCCACATTCAAAAGCGAACTTGATAGGGGTATTTACGACGCACTTAACAAAGGGATTCAACTATCGACCGGTGATGTGGTTGGTTTTTTGCATGCAGACGATTTTTATGCCTCCGATGGCGCGCTCTCTAAAATTGCCAATGCCTTTGAAGATCCGAATATCTGCGCGGTGTTCGGCGATCTTGAATACGTGAGCCAGAAAGACACATCCAAAGTGATCAGGCGCTGGCAAAGCAAGCCATTCAACCCGAAGGACCTCGGTTGGGGTTGGATGCCAGCGCACCCGACTCTGTATGTGCGTCGGGAATGGTATTCACGCATTGGCGGCTTTGATACTAGCTATCGTATTGCTGCCGATTACTTCAGCATCCTGAAGCTATTCTCCCACCTGGATTTTAAAACGGTGTACATCCCTGACGTACTGGTGACGATGCGACTCGGCGGAGCCAGCAACAAATCAGTGAAAGCGATAGTCAAGAAGTCCAAAGAAGACTGGCGTGCCATGCGAAGTTGTGATTTCAGTATTCCAACTGCACTGCGCGCAATGGTGTGGAAGAACCTGAGCAAACTTTCACAGTTCGCTTGATTCAAAGAATGCA
This sequence comes from Bordetella parapertussis, assembly GCA_945862495.1. GTDB lineage: Bacteria > Pseudomonadota > Gammaproteobacteria > Burkholderiales > Burkholderiaceae_B > Zwartia > Zwartia parapertussis_G. The sequence goes on from CAMAYM010000038.1 coordinate 21,665, forward strand.
ATCCTCGAAAAGATAATTAATGAACGCGGATACAAAAATTCAAGTCACCCCTGTCATTCTCTGCGGTGGCTCTGGCACCCGCCTGTGGCCTCTGTCTCGCGCCGGCTTTCCCAAGCAGTTCCTGAGCCTGACAGGGAACGAAAGCCTCTTCCAGCAAGCCGCGCAACGCTTAGTAGCCGTAAGTGCGGACGATATTCAGCTGGCTAAGCCCCTTATTATCACTAGCGAAGAGCACCGCTTCCTGGCTGCCGAGCAACTGCGCGAAGTCGGCATCGAACTTGGCGCGGCTCTGCTGGAGCCGGTGGGGCGTAACACAGCACCCGCACTCACCCTGGCTGCGCTGGCCGCACAACAAAACGGCACCGACCCCGTACTGGTCGTCACCCCGGCTGACCAGACGGTAGCCAACTCCGCCGTCTTCACCCTCGCCATGCAGCAAGCCGTGCGCGAGGCTGAACAGGGCAGTATCGTTATTCTGGGCATCACACCCGACCGGCCTGAAACGGGCTACGGCTACATCCAAACGTCTCCGTCATTGCGAGGCGAAGCCGAAGCAATCAATTCAGTCCAGCGATTCGTAGAAAAGCCCAACGTCGCCACAGCGCAGCAGTACCTCGCCGATGGCGGCTACTATTGGAACGCCGGCATGTTCGTGCTCAAAGCCTCGGTCTGGCTAAAAGCCTTGGAGCAATTCAGGCCCGACATACTGCAAGCTACCCATGCCGCCTGGGAAGCAAGCAACACCGACGCCACTCCCTTTGTGCGCCCAGGCAAGGCCGAATTCACCGCTATCCCGTCTGAATCCGTCGACTACGCCGTCATGGAGCAGTTACCAGGCA
>CAMAYM010000039.1 GCA_945862495.1 Bordetella parapertussis
CGCTTGATCAAAACCCGCCAAATCAGCGGAGTTACGTAAGGCGATCAGTGCCAGCACAGTACCCATCGAAAACTTTGATTGGTGCACAGTTTGAGGATCTGTCACTGGACCCAGCACATCGATCGCACCTTGGTGTACGTGTGTGACAACGGAGGCAATGTCGCTGGCCTTTAAACCATGCTGTTTCATGGCATGCTGAAGCGCGTCAGCGGCTGGATGGGTATGACGACACGAAGCATGATACTTGAATGAGGTTTCAGCGAGCGCCCAGCGTGAGCCTAAACGATCGGTTAATTTCGCAGGATCCGCATCGGTCGACATACCGGCCGCCATTCCTTGCACTCCCTCAAGAATCCGACGTGCACCCGTAAAACCGTTTTGTGCCAAATAGGCCGCAGTCAAACCGGCCGAGGCAGCATGCGCAGTATGCAATTGTTTGGAATCGGCTGCATCACGTAAAAACTCCCATAATCCGGAAGTCGTTGTGCCCGCCGAACCGATTGCGTGGAGCATTTGTTCGGGATTCAATTTCAACAAACGCCCGACAGTCACTGCGGCAGCAATCGTGCCCGCAGTCCCAGTGGTATGAAAAATTTTGTAGTGTGAACGACCGAGAAATTCTCCCACGCGAATACCGACTTCATAACCGACCACAGATGCTGTGATGAATTCTTCACCAGAAGCTCCAATCGCTTGCGCGACCGCGAGTGCGGGAGGAAAGACGACGGCAGCAGGGTGAAAGACTGAGCCGTTGTGAACATCATCTTGCTCAACAACATGCGCAGAAGCCGCGTTGACCATCGCAGCAAATACAGGAGAAGTGAGTCGTCGGTTAACAAAGTCCTCTGACTTGCCGTCGGCAGGTCCCATCAGTTCAGCATATTTCGCCATCGCTTTCACTGCACGCGCAGTTGAGCCGGCAAGAATGGAGGCCATCGTATCCAGAAACAAATCCTCGCAGCGCATACGCACTGACTCAGGAATGTCAGAGTACTGAAGCTCTGAGGAAAACTTGGCGAGTTCCGCACTAGGATGTAAAACAATAGCACTGGCCGGAGAATGAGCAGCTGACATGAGTATTTCCTTTAAAAGGAACGTGGCAGACCGAGAATATGCTCGGCCACATAAGACAAAATCAGGTTTGTTGAAATGGGTGCAACTTGATATAGACGCGTCTCGCGGAACTTACGTTCAACGTCATATTCACACGCGAATCCAAAGCCACCATGGAATTGCAAACATGCATTTGCGGCTTCCCAGGAAGCATCTGCAGCAAGCAGTTTTGCCATGTTGGCTTGTGCGCCGCAAGGGAGGTTGGCATCAAACAAACGACAAGCTTCGTAACGCATCAGACTGGCCGCTTCTACGTTGATATGCGCGCGCGCGATTGGGAACTGAACTCCCTGGTTTTGACCAATCGGACGACCAAAGACGATACGGTCTTTGACATAGGCGGATACGCGATCCACAAACCAATAGCCGTCACCAATACATTCGGCTGCGATCAGGGCGCGCTCAGCATTCAGGCCATCAAGGATGTATTTAAATCCTTTACCTTCTTCACCAATCAGGTTCTCAGCTGGAATCTCAAGATTATCAAAAAACAACTCATTCGTTTCATGGTTCACCATGTTCAAAATGGGTCGAACGGTGAGACCTTTACCAATGGCATCACGAAGGTCAACAATAAAAATTGACATGCCTTCAGTTTTTTTGGTGACCTGATCAATGGGCGTTGTACGCGCTAACAAAATCATCAAGTCGGAGTGCTGAACACGAGAAATCCAAACTTTCTGGCCATTAATGACATAACGATCACCTTTACGGACCGCTGTTGTTTTGATTTTTGTGGTGTCTGTTCCCGTAGTTGGTTCAGTTACACCCATTGATTGCAACCGTAATTCACCTGCTGCAATTTTAGGTAAATAGAGATTTTTTTGCTCAGTTGAACCGTGCCTTAGCAAAGTACCCATGTTGTACAACTGACCGTGGCAAGCACCTGAGTTTCCACCACAACGGTTGATTTCTTCCATAATGACCGACGCTTCGGTCAAGCCGAGTCCAGAGCCGCCATATTCCTGAGGAATCAGTGCGGCCATCCAACCTGCTTGCGTTAAGGCATTCACAAATTCCTCTGGATATCCCCTGACTTCGTCCACTTTACGGAAGTATTCGTCTGGAAACTGTTTGCACAGATCCTTAATTGCGTCACGGATATCTTGGTACTGATCAACGTTGGCGTTCATGTTTGTCTTATGATGGCGAGTGTTAGGCAGCCATTACTGTGCCCCATGGCGCCAAACTTGACTATTGATGTTTGGTTAACCCGGGCTTTTTCATTGCTTAAGAGACTGCCAATACTATGGCGAACCATTTTGACCTGACGGATTTACAGCTTATCGTCAATATCGGCGATGCGAGCAGTTTGACGCGCGGCGCGGAAAAGTCACATCTATCACTACCTGCCGCCAGCAATCGCGTTAAAAATCTCGAAGACCATTTTGGGACTAGGCTTTTTCACAGAAATAGCCAAGGGGTGACACTTACCCCCTCCGGTGAGGCTTTTTTGCGCCATGCGCGTCTCGTTTTGAGGCAAATTGACCATTTGCGTGGCGATATTCATGAATACGCGCGTGGCATCAAAGGTCAAGTACGAATGTTGGCCAATACCACTGCAATGACTGAATTTATGCCTGCAGTGTTGAGCCGCTTTTTGGCTTCTCACCCGGATGTCACGGTCGAGTTACGCGAGCGTTTAAGCTACTTGGTCATTAAAGCAGTCTCAGAGGGTGCTGCTGACATTGGAATTGTTGCCGGCAGACCTGCTTCTTCAGAGCTGGAATACATCCCCTATCGGGAGGATAGATTGGTCTTGGTCACGCCCGTTGAACATGCGCTAAGCGAACGGACTGAAGTCGCCTTTTCCGATACGCTTGCGTATGAATATGTCGGTCTGTCGGAGTGGAGTGCTATTCACGCTTTTTTGATTCAGGCGGCCGATAAGCTAGGCTATCCTTTTCGTTTTCGTGTTGAAGTTGGCAGTTTTGAGGCCGTTTGCCGCATGATTGAAGCGGGCGTAGGCATTGGCATTGTGCCTGAACTTGTCGCCAAACGTTACGCGCAACGCCTAAAGATCAAAATGGTTCGCTTATCAGATGAGTGGTCTGAAAGAAAACTCCAAATATGTGTTCGCAATCTTAAGCAGTTACCCAGCTTTGCAAAAGATTTGGTCAATATGCTGATTCAAGATGTGCCTGCAGCATAAGCGTTTAGTTCGCCTTCGTTTTTTCACAAGACATTAAGACCCATTAATCAATGTTGACCTCAATCGTTCTCGCCTCTGGAAACTCAGGAAAACTCAAAGAATTTAGCGCATTGCTCACGCCCCTTGGTTTGACAGTGATTCCACAAGCCTCACTCAATATTAGTGAGGCACCTGAACCGCATCCGACCTTTTTTGAAAACGCGCTCGCGAAGGCTCGGCACGCCAGTGCATGCTCAGGCATGCCCGCAATCGCAGACGACTCAGGGCTGTGTGTGCGCGCCCTAAATGGCGCTCCAGGTATTTTTTCTGCCCGATACGCGCAAACAGAGCAGGGCACACGCTCAGATTTGGCAAATAATCAAAAGTTAGTTCAAGCTCTTCATCAAATCTCAGATCGTCGGGCATGGTACGTTGCAGTCTTGGTTTTTTTGTCACACGCTGAAGATCCACAACCTATTATTGCTGAAGCGAATTGGTTTGGAGAAATTGTCGATAATCCAATTGGTGCAAACGGTTTTGGCTATGATCCACATTTTTTTATTGCTGAACACAACTGTACCGTTGCGCAACTTGATCCGGTACTTAAAAATGCCGTGAGCCATCGCGGTCAGGCGATGAAAATCCTTCTTTCTAAATTAAAAGAGCGAGGCTTGACTCAAGTATGAGCCGTACGATTCCCATTCGGACTGAAAACTGGATGCCTGTTGTCGCGAGAGCGAGCGACACGGATTTGCTTTTTAAAACACTTCCGCCACTTTCTCTCTATATTCATGTGCCTTGGTGTATTCGCAAATGCCCTTATTGCGATTTCAACTCCCACGAAGCATCTGGCGAGATTCCTGAGGATCGTTATCTTGATGCACTTCAAGCTGACATCGAACAAGCCTTGCCCGATGTATGGGGTCGCCCAGTGCACACCATTTTTATTGGCGGTGGTACACCAAGCTTGCTTTCTGCTTCTGCCGTTGATCGATTGATGGCGATGCTTAGATCACACTTCAATCTTTGGCCGGATGCAGAGGTCACCCTCGAAGCAAATCCAGGCGCAGCCGAAGCAGGTCGTTTCAAATCCTACGCAGAAAGTGGCATTAATCGTATTTCTCTTGGAATCCAAACGTTTAATGACGTTCAACTCAAAAAGTTAGGTCGTGTGCACGATGGCGTTCAAGCAAGGCAGGCTATTGAAATGGCTCTGTCTGCACTCAATCGTGTCAACCTTGATTTGATGTTCGCCTTGCCAGGTCAGACTTTCAAAGACGCGATGGACGACGCGCGCGAAGCACTTTCTTTTGGTACGGAGCACTTATCCATTTATCAGCTAACACTCGAACCGAACACGGTCTTTGCAAAGTTTCCGCCAGAGTTACCTGATGAAGATATTGCGGTTCAGATGGAGGAGGGCATCGAAGCCCTTCTGGCTGAACATGATTTTGAGCGCTATGAAGTTTCAGCGTTCGCTCGTCCTGGCGCGCGAGCAAAACACAATGTGAACTACTGGAAATTTGGGGACTATCTTGGCTTGGGGCCTGGAGCTCACGGCAAAGTCACGCTTCCTGACCGAATTCAGCGCGAGATTCGGTTGCGCAATCCCGAGAGTTGGATGCAAGCCTGCTTGTTAAGAAATGCGAGTCAAATCTCAGAGTCGCGACACGTTCCGAAGTCGGACTTTGCATTTGAATTCATGCTGAATGCGCTGCGCCTTAGGGAAGGTGTGCCGCTAGACTTGTTTTTCGAAAGAACGGGTCTCAGCTATGCGGATGTGTCCAGCAAACTTGCACTTGCTAGACAAAAAAAATTATTAACCACTGACCCAAAAAGATTGCAAGCAACCGATACGGGTTGGCGTTTTTTAAATGAATTACAAACGATCTTTTTGTAATGTTATTGTTCTATTTACAATCACAATTTTTGCGCATCATTCCCTATTTTGGTGCAAAAAGTGGTGCACAGGTACGGAAAAAGCACCTTTTCGGTGCATAACTGCTTGGTTTGTATGCGTCCATTAGGGGCACAGTCCAGTTAAAATCATTGGCACAGTTTTTGCTTTGTTATTTTTATCTATTTTAAAGATCTGTCACGTTTAATCATTTTTACTAATATATTTTTAGCGGAGTCATTTAATGAGCACCCCTCAAGACGTTCTGAAGAAAATTGCTGAAAACGAAGTCAAATTTATCGATTTTCGTTTTACAGACACCCTAGGCAAAGAACAGCACGTCTCCGTGCCAGTGAGCCAGATGGGCGAGGACAAATTCAGCGAAGGTCACGCCTTCGACGGTTCATCAATCGCTGGTTGGAAGGGCATCGAAGCCTCAGATATGTTGTTGATGCCTGACGCATCGACTGCACACATGGATCCCTTCCGCGAAGAATCGACCATCATCATCACGTGTGATGTGGTTGAACCCTCAGATATGAAAGGCTATGAGCGTGATCCACGCTCGCTAGCCAAGCGCGCTGAAGCCTACCTCAAGTCGAGCGGTTTAGGTGACACCGCTTTCTTTGGTCCGGAGCCAGAGTTCTTTGTTTTTGACGGCGTGACATGGGGTGACGATATGTCAGGTTGCCACGTCAAGATCAAGTCCGACGAAGGCTTCTGGTCTTCAAGTGCTGACAACGAAGGCGGTAACCTTGCGCACCGTCCCCGTGTCAAAGGTGGTTATTTCCCTGTGCCACCCGTGGATTCCATGCAAGACATGCGTTCGGAAATGTGTATTTTGCTCGAAGAAGCGGGCATTCCTGTTGAAGTGCATCACCACGAAGTTGCAGGTGCTGGCCAGATGGAAATTGGTACAAAGTTCAGCACGTTAGTTCAGCGTGCTGACTGGATCCAGATCATGAAATACACCATCCATAACGTCGCACACGCTTATGGCAAAACAGCAACATTTATGCCAAAACCAATCGTTGGTGACAACGGTTCAGGCATGCACGTTCACCAGTCAATCTGGAAAGACGGTCAGAACTTGTTTGCGGGTAATGGTTATGCGGGCTTGTCAGAGTTCGCGTTGTATTACATCGGCGGCATCATCAAGCACGCCCGCGCACTTAACGCCATTACTAATCCGGGCACAAACTCCTACAAGCGTTTGGTTCCCCACTATGAAGCACCGGTTAAGCTCGCTTACTCAGCTCGCAACCGCTCAGCTTCGATTCGGATTCCTCACGTGGCAAACCCTAAAGGTCGCCGTATTGAGGCCCGTTTCCCAGATCCACTTGCTAACCCATACTTGGCATTCTCTGCCTTGATGATGGCGGGTCTTGATGGTGTCCAAAACAAGATTCACCCCGGTGATCCCGCTGACAAAAACTTGTACGACTTGCCACCTGAAGAGGATGCAAAGATCCCCGTTGTGTGCGCCTCGCTCGAAGAAGCAATCGAAGCACTCAACAAGGATCGTGAGTTCCTGACGCGTGGTGGTGTATTCACCAATGAGATGCTTGATGCATACGTCGCATTGAAAGAGAATGAAATCAATCGTCTTCGTATGACAACACATCCTGTCGAATTCGACATGTACTACAGCCTCTAAACTGCCGACAAAACTTGGGGTCGGGCCTCCCGGCCTGATTCCCATGATTCCCGTTGATGCCTTTGATTTGCTCGCCACGACCGTTCTCTTATTGAACCGTCATGGCGAGGTTGTACTGGCTAATTCGGCTGCAGAAATGATGTTTGGTCGGTCTAAGCGCCACTTAATTGGTGCGCAGGCCGATTTTTTATTTGAGCGTGACGCCGCCCTCGAACACTCGATTCAACAAGCCTGCGCGGGCGAAGTGGATGATTGCAGGCAGTTCGCACGGACAAGGCGCGGAGCCGATACCGTTGAAGTGAGTGTCACTTCAATTGCACTCACAAACAAACCATGGGCGGCCTTGCTAGAAGTAAAAGATATCGAACAACGCGTTCTCGTTGATCGCAGCATACGTTTGGTTGATGAAATTGAAACACAACACGAATTGCTAAGAAACCTGGCACATGAAGTCAAAAATCCTTTAGGTGGCTTGCGCGGTGCCGCTCAACTGCTTGAATCAGAACTCCCTGACCCTGCCTTGCAAGAGTACACGCGTGTCATCATCTCCGAAGCGGATAGGCTTCAAGCGCTTGTTGACAGATTGGCCGCGCCTCAGCGCATGCCTGTCCAATGGCAATTAGTCAATATTCACGAAGTATGTGAGCGCGTGTGCGCGTTACTAAGGGCCGAGTTTAGAGAGGTCGCATTGATTCGTGATTATGACGCCTCTATGCCTGAGTTTCGAGCAGACCCTGCCAGACTCATGCAAGCGCTTTTAAATGTGGTGCGAAATGCAGCGCAAGTGATGACTGGATCTTCACCGACACCCGCACCACAAATTATTTTAAAAACGCGCATAGCGAGACAGGTTTTACTCCGACACAAACAACACCGAATGGCTGTTGTTGTGTCTGTGATTGATAACGGACCAGGTGTACCCGAAAACCTTCACGACCGCATTTTCCATCCTCTCGTGACTGGACGCGAAGGCGGGACTGGCTTAGGACTGAGCCTCGCCCAAGACTTCGTTCAACAGCACGGAGGTGTCATTGAATTCGACTCGAGACCCGGACACACCGAGTTTCGCCTGATGCTTCCTATGGAGCCGCTATGAAACCAGTATGGATTGTGGATGATGATCAAGGCATTCGTTGGGTACTCGAAAAAGCGCTCAGCCGAGCGGGCATGGTCACACGCAGCTTTGTGGGTGCCAGTGATGTCTCCATTGCCCTCGAGTCAGAGCTACCAGCCGCGTTGATTTCAGATATTCGTATGCCAGGGTCTGATGGTTTTTCCCTGCTAAAACATATCAAGGAAAAATATCCCTCACTGCCCGTCATTATCATGACGGCATACAGTGATCTTGATAGCACTGTTACAGCATTTCAAGGGGGAGCTTTTGACTATTTAGCGAAACCCTTTGATATCAACGAGGCGGTTTCTTTGATTGAGCGCGCTGTACGCGAACCTTCATCAAACGATAGTAACCAAGCAAACATCAATTCCGATGAGGGTAGTGCGGCAGCGCCAGCCTCTAACAAAGGCATCCTCACGCAATCTTCGTCTGTTGCGATGCAGGAAGTTTTTCGTGCAATCGGACGCTTGGCACACTCAAATGTCACCGTATTAATTACGGGCGAATCCGGAACAGGTAAAGAACTTGTTGCACGTGCATTACATAGTCATGGCGTGCGCGCCAAAGGTCCCTTTGTCGCTCTTAACACGGCTGCGATTCCTCGTGACCTTCTAGAAGCTGAATTATTTGGTCATGAACGTGGTGCATTTACAGGTGCGAACTCTTTACGCCGGGGTCGCTTCGAAGAGGCGAGTGGCGGTACGCTTTTTCTAGATGAGATCGGCGATATGCCCTTCGAATTGCAAACAAGATTGCTGCGTGTGTTGTCAGATGGTACGTTTTACCGTGTTGGTGGCGCGCAACCTGTGCGCGTTGATGTCCGAATTGTTGCCGCAACACACCAGCCCTTAGAAGAGCGGGTGCGGGAAGGAAAGTTTCGCGAAGACTTATTTCATCGGCTCAACGTCATTCGCTTGCGTTTACCCGCACTTAGAGAAAGACGCGAGGATATCGCCGAGTTAGCGAGACATTTCTTGTCTGTTTGCGCGCGCGGTGTCGGTGTGCCTGTCAAAAAGATTTCTGACCAAGCCATGCAAATATTGGCACAGTTTGATTTCCCCGGAAACGTTAGGCAGCTTGAAAATTTTTGTCACTGGTTAACAGTCATGGCACCGGGACAAACAGTTGAAGTGAGCGATTTGCCTCCCGAGGTCCGCGCTGCGGAATTGCCAGAAACATCAAGTATTCAAACACTCAAAAGCAGCCCACAAAGCTGGCAACAACTCCTGGCGCAAGAGGCCAGTACACGTCTTTCACGATCAGACCCTGAAGTGTGGGCTGCGTTAACGCAACAATTTGAACGCACGATTTTGCAATCATCGCTCGAGGTATGCCGGGGCAGACGTGTTGAGGCTGCGGCGCGTCTTGGAATGGGACGCAATACGATTACGAGAAAACTACGCGAACTTGGTATGGATGCAGGTTATCAAGACAACCCTGCAGAGACAACCTAACTGTCTATTTGTGATGTTTTCCTTCCATTTAAGCTATCGCTTTCAGCTATTGACGGCTAAAATCCAATAGTTATTTATTGGAGCAATGATGTCTAAGCAAATTATCCATACAAACGCTGCACCAGCAGCGGTTGGTCCATATTCACAGGCGGTAATCGCTCCAGCTGGCAAGATGGTTTTTCTATCTGGACAGATTGGCCTTGTTCCTGCAACAGGCAATATGGTTTCAGACCAATTTGAACCTCAAGTCAGACAGGCTTTTGCCAACATGAAGGCCGTCATTGAAGAGGCGGGTGGCAGACTTGAGCATATCGTCAAACTGACGCTGTTTCTAACTGATCTCAAACAGTTTTCAGTCGTCAACACCATTATGGCCGAGTTGATTCCAGAGCCCTTTCCTGCACGCTCTACCGTTGGCGTGAGTAGCCTTCCTAAAGATGCGCAATTTGAGGTTGAAGCAACGATCGTCATTTGATCCTGACATGATCCACTTGGGGTGATCTTGCCTAATCCAGTCAAATACGGTTCTAAACGTCCATCCAAAAAAAGCAGCGGGACAGATATGTCCATGCGTGCGAAGTTCGAACGACTTGGATTGACCTCACCCGAATCATTTGTCTTACATTTACCCATTCGTTACGAGGATGAAACGCAGGTTCAGGATATTGTCAATTTACGTCCTGGTATGTCAGCCCAAGTAGAAGGTGAGGTCGTCCGCTCGGACATTGTGCTCAAGCCTAGACGTCAACTCACGGCAACGCTTAAAGATGAGACCGCTGAAATCGCGCTTCGTTGGCTGACGTTTTATCCTAGCCAACTCAGTCAAATGCAAATGGGTAAAAGGTGGCGCGTTCGAGGTGAGGTGCGCGGTGGACTGTATGGTTTTGAAATGATTCACCCTCGCATATCAACAGCTGGCGCACCGCTTTCTGCTGCGCTGACACCGGTTTATCCAACCACAGAGGGTTTATCTCAACCCAGTTTGCGCAAAGCGATTACGCAAGCGCTCAGCGCAACGAACTTACAAGATACGTTGCCTGCGCATTTACTTAGACAACTTGATTTGATGAGTTTTGAGGAAGCGATTCGGACACTCCATGGCCCAACTCCGGATATGGATGCTCAGGCGCTGATGGAGCATGCACATCCTGCTTGGATACGCATCAAGTTTGACGAATTGTTGGCGCAACAACTTTCTCTGGCCGCCGCCCGCACAGCTCGACAAAGTAAGCGAGCGCGCGCATTTCCCTCGAGTCCATCTCCTAAGAGTTTATGTTCTAGATTAAAAGAGTCGCTCCCTTTTTCATTAACGGGGGCTCAACTACGGGTGTATCACGAGATCGCGACAGATCTTGAGCGAACATATCCCATGTATCGTTTGTTGCAGGGGGATGTCGGGAGCGGTAAGACTATTGTTGCGGCTCTCGCAGCATTACAGGCCATTGAACAAGGCGCACAAGTTGCTTTGATGGCACCCACTGAAATTTTGGCTGAGCAACATTACGTCAAGCTCAAGTCTTGGTGTGAACCGCTTGGCGTAAAAGTTACTTGGCTCGCGGGCAGTGTCACGGCCAAGGCTCGTCGCGAAGCGCTACAAGATATTGGTTCCGGCCATTCCAAATTCATTGTTGGCACACAAGCACTCATTCAGGAAGGTGTTGATTTTCATTCTCTTGGACTCATTATTGTTGATGAGCAACATCGCTTTGGTGTGACCCAGCGGCTCACGCTATCCCTCAAAGGGGAGGAGGGTGTCGAGTTGGTTCCTCATCAACTGACCATGAGCGCGACGCCTATCCCTCGTACACTTGCAATGACTTTTTATGCAGATCTTGAGGTGTCCTATATCGATGAGCTTCCTCCGGGCAGAACTCCCGTGATCACTAAACTGATCGCCGCTGACCGTCGCAATGAGATCATTGAACATGTCGCACAAGCTGTTACCAAAGGCCAACAGACCTATTGGGTCTGTCCCTTGGTCGAAGAAAGTGAAGCGCTTGATCTACAAACTGCCGTTGATACACACCGAGATTTGTCTGAGGCGCTTGTCGGACTCAATGTCGGTCTTGTGCATGGCCGATTACCGACTGCAGAAAAGGCGCAAGTCATGCAAGCATTTCGCTCGGGTGCAATCAATGTTCTTGTGGCAACAACTGTCATCGAAGTAGGTGTGGATGTACCCAATGCCTCGCTCATGGTGATTGAGCATGCTGAAAGGTTTGGCCTGTCTCAGCTTCATCAGCTAAGAGGTCGAGTCGGACGTGGAGCGCTGCAGTCTGTCTGTGTTTTACTCTATCAAACGCCACTCTCTTTGATTGCCCGTCAACGTTTGCGCGCCATGTATGAAACGCAAGATGGTTTTGAGATCGCACAGCGTGACTTGGATCTCCGCGGACCAGGAGAGCTGTTGGGTGCGCGACAGTCTGGGGTGTCATTACTAAGATTTGCAGATCTGGCAACCGACTCTGCGCTTGTGCACATGGCCCAAGAGGTCGCAACAGACCTCAGAAAAAATTCGCCAGAAATTATTCAGCTCCATTTGAGTCGCTGGATGCGTGGGCGCGAAGATTACTTACGAAGCTAAATTTTTTAAAATAATTTTTGATTTAAACACTTTGTTTTTTATCTGGATCTGTGATGACGTTGACCGAACTGAAGTACATCGTTGCCGTGGCAAGAGAGCGCCATTTTGGCCGTGCCGCTGAAGCCTGCTTTGTCAGCCAACCCACACTTTCTGTTGCCATTCGAAAGCTAGAAGACGAACTGGGTATCACACTATTTGAACGTGGCGGAACCGAAGTTGGAATCACAGCAATCGGACAACAAATTGTCTCTCAAGCACAAAAAGTTCTAGAGGAAAGCGCAAATTTAAAAGAAATTGCCAGATTAGGACACGATCCATTGACCGGTGCCTTACGCGTGGGCGTGATCCATACGATTGGGCCTTATCTGCTGCCTAAACTTGTTCCTACTCAAATTGAACGCACACCTCAGATGCCTCTAATTTTGCAAGAGAATTTCACTATCAAACTCATTGAACTATTGCGACAAGGCGAAATTGATTGTGCAATTATGGCCTTGCCCTTACCCGATGCAGGACTGATGACTCAGCCTTTATATGATGAAGAATTTATTGTTGTGATTCCTGCTAGCCACCCGTGGGCAGACCGCAAATACATCGCCGCTGAAGAATTGAAACAGCAAAATATGTTGTTACTCGGAAGCGGACACTGTTTTCGTGACCAAGTGCTTGAGGTCTGTCCAGAACTTTCGCGCTTTGCTGCATCCAGTGAAGGCATTCAGCGCACATTTGAAGGCTCTTCCCTTGAAACGATCCGCCACATGGTGGCGGCGGGTATCGGTATCACAGTGATGCCCCGTACATCAGTGCCAAAAGAAGAGCGTAACAATAAACTGTTACGTTATATCCCGTTTGAGCGACCCATTCCTGATAGACGCGTTGTTTTAGCATGGAGAAAAAGTTTTCCACGCGCTGCGGCTATTGAGGCACTCGCACAAGCGGTGTACGCCTGTCAATTACAGGACGTTCACATGTTGACGCAACCTACCCAATCACATTAGAGCGTGGTGATGACAAAACTAAAACTTTACTGGCGCTTGGTTCGGCTAGATAAGCCTATTGGTATTTTGTTATTACTTTGGCCGACACTTTGGGCTTTGTTTGCGGCGGCGGATGGATTCCCCGCACTTCATATCTTGTTTGTTTTTGTTTTGGGCACCATACTCATGCGCTCAGCAGGATGCGCAGTAAACGATTACTTTGACCGCGACGTTGATTTGCATGTCAAGCGCACACAGGGGCGGGTGCTTGCAACTCGCGCCATCGCTCCACGCGAAGCACTTTTTGTCGCAGCGACGCTTGGACTGATAAGCCTTGGACTTGTGTTGACGACCAACCGTCTCACCATCCTGCTTGCAGGAGTGGCTGCTTTTTTAGCCGTCACTTATCCGCTATTTAAAAGGTTCTTTGCTATTCCGCAAGCCTATCTTGGTATTGCGTTTGGTTTCGGTATCCCAATGGGATTTGCTGCCATTCAGGATTCGATCCCTGCGGTTGCTTGGCTTTTACTAATCGCGAATATCTTTTGGGCGATTGCGTATGATACCGAATACGCAATGGTCGATCGCGATGATGATGTGCGTTTAGGCGTCAAGTCATCCGCAATCACTTTTGGTCAATATGATGTGTTGATCGTGGCACTCAGCTACGGATTGATGCTATTTTTACTTGGTGTTGCTGGCGTTTGGTTAGCGTACGGCTGGATGTTTTTTTCAACGCTAAGCGTAGCTGCATGCATTGCTGCAACACACATTCAATGGATCCGAGGCCGAGAGCGAAAAGCATGTTTTAAAGCATTTCTTCATAATACGTGGATTGGTGCAATCGTATGCATTGGTTTTGCGCTTGAAGTCCTGAGCTAAGCTTTCCAACTGCTTTTTCCGATTCATTAAGATTGATTTCTAAAGATTAAATAGGTGATGCAATGACGAGTTTTCCTTCAGTGGCTTTTATCGGTGGCGGCAATATGGCCAATGCGTTGGTCTCGGGATTATTAAGCCAAGCGTGCCCAAAAGAAAACATTCATGTCATCGAAGTCGCTGACGCCTTGCGTACACAATGGAATGCCCGTGGCGTCAGCACAAGTGCAGGACCTGATACTTCTTTGCGAGATCGTCAAGTATGGATTTTTGCTGTCAAACCACAGCAAATGAAAGAGGTTGTCTTGCAATGTAAGCCGTGGATGTCAGAAACTACCTTGATCATCAGTATTGCTGCAGGCATTTCTATTGACTCTCTTGCGAATTGGTGCGGATCAGCACACACGCCATATCAAAATATTGTTCGTTGTATGCCAAACACGCCAGCGTTGGTTGGAGCGGGTGTGACCGGCCTTGCAGGGCCTGTAGGACTTTCTACTCACGATCGTGGCATTGCAACAGCGCTTCTTTCCGCGGTGGGACAAGCCGTTTGGGTCAATGACGATGCCGCGATTGACGCCGTCACTGCATTGTCAGGGAGCGGACCCGCCTATGTATTCTTATTTTTAGAGGCTTTAATAAAAGGAGGAGAGGCGCTCGGTCTCACATCCAAACAAGCGCAAGAGCTTGCCTTAGCAACCTTGGCCGGTGCAACCAAGCTCGCAAGTAGCTCACCTGATTCGCCAGCGACGCTGCGAGAACGTGTGACTTCTAAGGGTGGCACAACTGCAGCTGCTTTAGCTGTATTTCAAGAGTCACATTTCGTTGATATCGTGTCTAATGCCATGCATGCGGCAGACCGCCGCGCCGCTGAGCTGTCAAAAGAATTTGGCACATAATTAAGTGCTAATATTTGCTTAGTAAATTTCTTATCTTTCATTTAACGCTCGGAATTCACTCGTGAAAAAAATTATAAGTTTGGTTGCATTTATTGGACTGTTAGTCGCCATTTGGTTAGGCGCAAGTTTCTACTCAGCTCGCAACACAGGCCAGTTCATCACGTCTCTACCCGAGTTGTATCAGCAAAATGAATATATGCACATCAAAACTGTTGAACATCAACAGTCCGCCTTTTCTTCAACCGGCAAGTTTGAAATCCGTTTCCCAAATTTTATTCCAGTTGCCGATGGTGCGCCCACGGCGCTTGGGATCATCATCCAATATAAAATATCTAATCTACTTTTACCTGATTCTGCAGCTCGTCTCGAATGGAAGATGACAGGTGACGATGCAATCGATCCCATGCTTAAAAAGCTTTTCGGTCAAGGACCGACGATGCATGGCAAAGGTCACGTTTCATATGGTGGACAACGTCAATCTAGCATCGCGCTTTCAGAGCTTTTGTTTAAAGATTCACAAACTGCTTTAAAGCTCACCCCGTTAACAGGGCTGGCGATTTGGGATAATGACACATTGAAATTAAATCTTCAATCTGACCACCTCAATGCCCGCACCGAAAGTGTTGTGACGGATTGGCGCGGCATGCGCATTGATATCAATCTTTCTAATCGCAATTTGGGATTAGGCACGTATTCTTTCGCAATCGATAAGGGTACGAGTGAATCCTCCAATTTTGAGGGAATGAAACTCACTAAAATCGCCAGCCTTGAGAATGATCGTTTCACTCTCGCTATATCTCAGACTGTTAAGCACTTTTCTTATGACAAATTTAAACTCACTGATGTCGATCAAGAGTTTGCTTTGCGTGGCTTAGACAAAGACAGTGTCATGTCAATCTCTACGATCTTGCGTGATGCAAAAGATATCAATAAATTGACTAACGAAGATCGTGTCGCACTCTCCAAATCTTTACGAGATTTATTTTATAAAGGTTTTTCAATCGGCCTACCGCGACTCGCTGCAAAATTAGATGGTGGTTCTTTGAGTGGAGATCTCAATATCGAAGTCCTCAAGGCTGACAGCACTGTCACCGACTTTTCTTCTGCTCAGCGATTACGTGCGGCAGGTCAAATTAATTTAAATGGTACAGGCGGATTGGATAAGACTCAACAAATGACTGCCTTGATGCTTGGATTGGCCGTTAAAACTCCCGAGGGTCTTAAATCAAGTTTTGAGTTTACGAATGGTGTGATCTCCGCGAACGGTAAAAGCTTCAACGTCCAAGAGAACCTTAAATTTTTCGACGACATCATTAACGCTGCACTCAATCCATAAGATTTAATTTTATCTTGATGAAAAAATGAGGATCCTGAGATCCTCTTTTTTATACAGACAAAAACGCTAAGTGCGCACTAAATTGGCGTGAACATCGGAACGGGAGGACCTTCCTCCGTAGTTGGCTTGAATACCAACTTAACTTTTTGTCCAATCTTGAGCGCAGCTAAGTCACAGTCTACGATCTGCGTCATCATCGTGACACCTTCGTCTAGGGTGACATAGGCGATGCAATAGGGGTTGGGATTGCCACGTTGCATCACGCTCAACGAATAAATCGTGCCTTTGCCTGAACCTTCTTTCCATTCCGTTTCACCGAAACAAAATGGGCAGAGTGTTCGAGGATACCAATGCGGTTCTCTGCAAGATTTGCAATATTTAACCAAAAACTTACCTGTTTTTGCAGCTTCCCAGAATGGCTGATTACCTTGCTCTTCAGTGGGAGCTGGAATAGGATTGGGTTGATACATCATCGTCATGATTATTCACGCTCCATAATCAGTGTTGCGCTGCCGTGGCGCGAACCAAGAAAACCGCCTGTGCCATGCGCAAGGGCGATATCACAATTTTTAACTTGTACGGCAGGGTGCGCTTCGCCACGTAATTGACGAACTGCCTCAATGACCTTGGTGATACCACCACGATTCGCAGGATGGTTATTACATAAACCTCCGCCGTCAGTATTGAAGGGAAGCTTGCCTACGCCAGAGATTAGGTTGCCATCCGATACAAACTTACCGCCTTCGCCTTTTTTGCAAAAGCCTAGATCCTCTAACTGCATCAATACGGTGATCGTGAAGCTGTCGTAGATGGAGGCGTACTTAATATCCTGAGGGGTCAGGCCAGCTTCTGCAAAAGCATTCGCACCTGAAATACGTGCACCTGAGTAAGTCAGGTCCACACGGCCACCGAGTTGACCCTTGACAGACTCGCCAGCACCACGCAGCTTGACGAGGGGTCGTTTGAGTGACTTGGCGATATCAGGACGCGCCACAATCAGTGCACCGCCGCCATCACTCACCACACAACAGTCAAGACGGTGAAGGGGCGTCGATACCAAAGGTGAATTGATCACATCCTCAACAGTGACGACATCACGCAGCATGGCATGCGGATTATGTTGTGCATGGTGCGACGCTGCGACCTTAATCCAGGCGAGTTGCTCGGAAGTCGTACCGTATTCATACATATGACGAGCAGCGACCATGGCGTAACTATTAACAGTCACAGGCCCAAAAGGTGCTTCAAAAGGCACATCAGGTAAGTCATTGCCCCAATTGCGTGGCTGAAGACCTGATGAGCCTGCCGAACGTGGACGACCTGCGAGCGTAATGAGCGCGATGTCACACTTACCTGCGGCAATGGCCTGAGCGGCATGCGAAACATGAATCAAGTAAGAACAGCCACCTGTTTCGGTCGAGTCCACATGGCGCAGCTTATTTAAGCCCATGTAGTCAGCCATATTTAACATGCCAAGGCCTGGCGCATCGCCGGCACAAAAATATCCGTCGATATCACTGAGGGTTAATCCTGCATCCTCTAACGCGCCCTTGGCGGATTCTGCGTGTAGTTGTGCAACAGATTTATCTGGGGCCTTCCGTGTCGGGTGTTCGTATGCGCCGACGATATATGCTTTGTCTCGTATAGTCATTGGATTAGATACTGAGTTGTGAAAGAAAAAATAGTAATAATCAGCTTTTTACCACTGAAGTGAATCCTTGTTTTTAGCTTGATTTTAGCTAGAGTGAAATGCGTGTTTTTTGTGGTGAACACTCGACACACCCAGAAACACCCAACCAAGCATTAAACAGACCCCTCCAAGAGGAGCTATAGCAGTTACGTTATGGAAGCCGAGCAAATACTTAAGCTCAATGGAGCCACAGAAAAATGTGATACCAAGCAAAAAGAACCAACAGCTGATCGTAGCGACACGTCCGTTTCGTTGGCTAACAAACAAAAGCGCCAAGACGTGAATAAGTTGATAAAGTGCGGCTTTTTCAATTGCTGCGACCGCTTTAGGATCAGCAATAGCATGCGCGGCAATCGCGCCTATTGCTACGCCAAGTAAGCCCAGAACGGCCGCGATAACAATCCAACCAGAGAAACTATATTTGAGAGGCATCATGAAGGGATTAAAAGTCGTAAAATTGTAAATTAAGTCCATATTATGCAATCTTTGGCTCCTTGGGGCCTGTCTGAGGCAAACCAAATGAATTTCAAATGGCTGACTACACTGCTGCCCTTATTTCTTAGTGCATGCATCGGAATCAATCCAAACTCGTCGCCCAAAGACAGTTTTAATGTTCCTGTCGCTTACGAGAACGTTTTTGAGCGCGCAAAAGCGCAAGCGCAGCGTTGCTGGAGTGCAGAGGGCGAATTTCCAATCATTGGTTCAGTTAATACAGCAGATAAAACTGCATACGTCGCCGTCACGAGTGAACTTGGTGGCAGTCGTTATGGACAAGTAGATATTCGCGCCTTAGATGCGCAGTCTTCGCAGGTTCAGGTGACCGTCAACGGTATCAACATCTGGAATGCCAAATCACTTGTGGCCATGCGTGAAGTGATCCAATTTGGCACACCGACTTGTATCAGCTATATGCCCAAACCCCAGCCCTAAGATTGAGCGATCGATTTTTTTCACACATTTTTTAGAGTACACCTGTGTCATCTTTAGAAAACCCCAAAACCTATTTCGGTTTAGAAATTCCCTATCTTGATTTTTTACAGCTTGAACCCGTCCTTTGCGAAAATGACCGTGCAGTCACACACATAAAAATCCGTGACGAACTCCGTAACAGCCGTGGACACATCCATGGTGGCGCAATCATGAGTATTTTAGATTTCACACTTAGCGCAGCGGGTCGCGCGAGTGATCCGCTCGGCATTGGTATGGCGACAATCGATATGCACACCACTTGCCTAGAACCTGCCATGACAGATCTGACGGTCGAAGCACGCTGCATCCGTCGTGGCAGCTCTATCGCCTTTTGTGAAGGCGAGGTATTGGATACAGCCGGCAATATCATCGCAAAAGCAACCGCAGCATTCAAAGTGCTGCGGGTGAAATCCTTAGCTTAATTTTGCTTTTACTTGCGCAGACAGTGCAGACATTTCTGCACGACCTGCAAGAGCAAGCTTTAAGATGGCCATGACTTTACCCATCGCAAGAGCACCTGTGACGCCTTGGGCAGCGACTTCTGCGAGCGCGGCATCAATGGCAGTGGCAATCTCAGCATCAGAAGCACCTTGAGGTAAAAACTCTTTCAAAATAGCTAACTCAGCCGTTTCCTGGGCTGCAGTTTCAACGCGACCGGCTTGTTCAAAGGCGGCAATTGATTCGCGTCTCTGCTTAATTTGTTTTTCAATAATGGCCGTCACTTCAGCATCAGACAGATCTTTGCGCTCATCGACTTCACGTTGTTTGATTGCGGCTTGGAGAAAACGCAAAGTCCCCAGACGCTCAGCCGCCTTGGCGCGCATGGCATCTTTGACTGCATCAGAAATTCGAGCTTTTAAATCGGACATAGTGACCTTAAATCAAGTAAAAATTAAGTATTCATTATAAAGCGTGTGTTGTCATCGACGAGGCAAAGCGATTGAAATCTTAAAAATCAAAACTTCCTTCAGCACCAAGACTGAACCGCTGATTGATTGTGTCCACCGTCCAGACACTCTCATCAACAAATATTCCTTGCGCATCGAATCGCTTTTCATGAAATCGAACCATACCATCTGACCGTTTCAAAATGAGTGTGGTACAGCGCGTACCGTACCGTTCATTTTTGATAAAGGGACTACTCAATAGTTTTTCTCGTTCAGGCCCTACGCCCGTTTCGGGGAGCTCCGCTATAGAAGCAGTACGCGTGTCTTGCATAATGTTAAAAAGTAATTTGGTGTTGGGAGTACCGCTTACGCCGACAAACGCGAGATGTTCAGAGACCGCAGTCTGAGTGCGCGTGAGCTTGGGCCAAGGTGTATTAAGAGAGGCATTTGATATCCCCACCACACCCTTGTGTATTTGTTGAATGTTGTCGCTTCCTCGGTTTGAGCAGTACCAAAGTCCGGCAGTATCCGCCAGCAACAAATTGAAACCGTTATAACGATTTTCAAACCCTTTAAGTGAACGTGCATATGACTCAGGAGAGTCTTCGCCTCTGAGGAAACCATCAGTGAGTTGTCCTCTTGATGGCGCCTGTGCGTTGTGCCGACCAGGCTCCCGAAAATTGGTTAATAGTGCGACTCTACCTTGCGTTGTGATGCCAAGCCATGTTCCGCCTGCACTCAAATCACGCCCAGCGAGTATGGTGGTCGCATCAGACCATGGGCTTGCAGCCAGAGTAGGGCGCGCGTGCAACTCATCACGGTTAGCCAACACAATCAATGGCCAATTAGACAGAATATTTGACGCGAGTATGGCGAGACACATACTGTTAGACGCTTTTTGCTTGTTCAGCTAGTACAGCATTTTTTGAAGGCCAGTTCACCACGATAACGCCAAACATCACCAAGAGTGCACCCGAAACAAATTCAGTATGCAACGGTTCATCCAAAATGCTTACACCAAAACCTACGCCAATCAAAGGTGTTAGAAAGGTGAATATCGACACTCGCGATGCAAGGTAATGCTTAAGCAACCAAAACCACACGAGCAAGCTTAAAAAGGCAATCAAAACACCCTGACTAATCAGGCTGACGATGATAAATGGGCTCCAACGCACCTCGAACTGTCCTGTTACGAAACATGCAAACAGCAAGGCGAGGGCGGCAAAAAACAACTGATAAAAGGTAGTTTGGGTAGCGGGGAGTTTGGCCAGACCAGTCGTGCGAATTAAAACCGTTGTCACCGCCCAACCTAACCCAGCACCAAGAGCCAATAAATCCCCAAGCAACATCTTTAAGTCAAAATGAGGCTGATTGGCACCACCAATAAATCCAACGGCAATTCCTATGAAACTAACAAAAACTCCGAACCATTGTCTAAGATTCAGGCTCTCCTCAGGTACCCAGACATGCAACCCTAAAGCAGTAAAAATAGGGGCGGTATACAAAAATACGACAAGATGTGAGGCTGTGGTGAGTCTCAAACTCTCACCAATCATCCACCATTCCAAGCCAAATAGCAGTCCAACTGCCATACCTGCACGCCAGGGGCCTCTCCATAACGCAAGTGAAACCCCCTGGTGCCACATGAAAAGAGCGAGCAACACGCAACCTATAATGGAACGCAGTCCGATCTGCATCGACGGAGTGATGTCATCGATCGAGAGTTTGAAGAGAATTTGCTGACCGCCCCAGAGTGTGCATAGCATCAAGATGCTTAGGTAAGCTGTTGCGTCCAGTGGTTTGCGCGAGATGGGCATGCGTTTCCTTTCCGACTATTGATTTTACACATAGCCGATGCGGGGGTATCAAACGCTATTGCACTGTTAAAATTCACACTTCATTTTCATTTTGAAGCATATCCCATGGCGATCGTCCATCCCCCCGCTGGCGCTACGCTAAACGCTTGGCTCGAATATCTCGAATCGCTCCATCCTAATGCGATTGATATGGGTCTTGAGCGGGTGAGACAAGTCGCTGATCGACTTGCCTTAGAGAGTCCTGCAATAAAAATCATTGTGGGGGGCACCAATGGCAAAGGATCTACCTGCGCCATGCTCGAATCGATCTTATTGGCAGCAGGATATCGGGTCGGTCTTTATACCTCACCGCATCTCATTAACTTTAACGAACGTGCACGGGTCAATGGTGACATTGTGACCGACTCTGCACTCATCACACAATTCGAAACCGTCGAGGCTGCGCGACAAGACGTTTCCCTCACATACTTTGAATTCACCACGCTCGCCGTTTTGCGTCTATTCAGAGAGTCATCTTTAGATGTAATGATATTAGAGGTAGGGTTAGGTGGTCGCTTAGATGCCGTCAACATTGTTGACGCCGATTGCTCGATCATTACGAGTGTCGATATCGATCATGGAGATTGGTTAGGTG
>CAMAYM010000040.1 GCA_945862495.1 Bordetella parapertussis
TTCACGTACCCGCAAAATCAAATTGTTTCTCCGAAAATCTTGCCCTGGCGTGTCGTAAAAATACACGCTACGCAGACCAGTGTTTGCGTTGTCAAGATGGAAAAAATCAACGCCTTCTTTCTGACAAAAAGAGACGACCAGATGACTCAACTGTGTAATCCGACTATAGCGATCAAGCCCCTCGGGTTTGAGCAGGAGTTTGAACTCGCGGTTCGTGATTTTCTTGTCGAGCGGAACAATAGGGTTCATGAGGTGACTTTTTTTAAAATGGCGACTTTAAATGCTAAGAGATTATAGGGGTATGAGTCTGACTCTTGTGCCCTCGACAGCTAAGTGAACCACAATAGCGGAAAAATCATCTAGGACTATACTTATTAGGTCATCAACGCATTGCAAAAGTCGCTGATGCCTATCCAATCTCTGCCCATTCAGCCCACGCTATAGGATCGCAGTCACCATGAATCTTCCTGAACTTTCTGCCCTTGAATTACGCCGTTTAATCGGTACCAGACAGATTTCACCGGTTGAGTTGATGGAGGCCTGTATCGCCCGGATCGAGCAATTCAATCCTGCTATCAATGCAGTGACTGCGACGGATTTCGACCGTGCCCGTACGACCGCCAAGCAGGCGGAGAGTGCGGTGATGCGCGGCGAGCCCCTTGGTCTGTTGCATGGTTTACCGCTCGGCGTCAAAGATCTTCAGGATACGGCGGGTTTATTGACCACATACGGTAACGTTGGATTGCGTGGAAATATTCCCTCGCGCGACAACAGTCTCGTTGCACGACTTCGCCAAGCAGGTGCGATCGTGACCGCAAAAACTAACACGCCGGATATGGGTGCGGGTGCCAATACGCGTAATGCAGTGTGGGGCGCCACAGGCAACCCTTTTAATCCAACCCTGAATGCAGGCGGATCTTCCGGCGGCTCTGCCGCTGCACTGGCGACGGATATGTTTCCGATTTGTACAGGCTCGGATACGGGTGGTTCCTTGCGTATTCCAGCTGCCTTGTGTGGCGTTGTGGGTATGCGTCCCTCACCTGGCACCGTCGGCAACGATACCCGTGCCTTGGGTTGGTCTGTGATCTCGGTGTTAGGCCCCATGGGTCGAACCGTGGCCGACACGGCCTTTATGATGGCCGGCTGCATTGGGCGAGATCCAATGGATCCACTCGCTTACCCCGTTGATCCCACCTCCATCTGGCCGATGCGACACATTGATCTGTCAACCTTGCGCATCGGCTACACCGAAGACTTCGGCGTGTGTATTGTCGACCAAGACACACGCGCGCTCTTTCGTAAACGACTGGCCGCCATCGCACCGCTTGTGCAGGTGTGCGAACCCGTTGATCTGCGCTGCACGGAGGCGGATCGCGCCTTTGATGTGTTGCGGGCTGAAAACTTCGTCGCAGGCTTTGCGGACATATGGCGCAGCAAGCCAGAAAATCTCGGACCAAATATTTGTGCCAACATGGAAATGGCTGCGGCCATTACGCTGGAGGATCGCGCCCGCGCGCACCTCGCACAAACACGCATCGCGCGTCAATTTGCCGCAGCAACAGAACAATACGATTTGATTCTGTCACCTGTCGTGCCTGTTACAGCCTTCCCTTGGACGCAGCTATATGCGGCCGAGGTGGATGGGCAAAAGATGAGAAATTATTACCACTGGCTCGCGCTGACTTATGTCGTGACCTTGGCAACCAATCCAACGATCGCGCTGCCCTGTGGTCGTGACGCGCACGGCATGCCTTTTGGTTTGCAAGTCACCGGCAAGCTTTTTGAAGATGGCCGACTCATGGCTGCGGCACACGCACTCGAGCAAGCGTTTAGCTTTGACTCAGAACTGAAACGCCCCAAGCCTGATATGAATCAGCTGCTTGCGGCGCGTCCTGAACTGAAATCAATCGTCACGCATCCGCCTGTGTATGAGGGCTTGGTGACGGATCACCCGACCTCACCAGCGGTATAAAACGATACCGCCGCCAATATCTGGGTTGTTGACTTCGTCCGGCAATGAACGGTACTTGGTGACCTGCGCACCGTCATTGCCGAGATACACATACATAATTTCAGCATCGCCGCCATCTAGCATGTAGCGGTAACCCCAGATCCACTGGTGGTCATCCCCCCAATTGTCACGGGTGATATTGGCGGGTGGTCCAAACTCACAATGTACACGTTCGCGCGTCCAGACCTCGCCATTACTCAAGATGCTAAAGCTCTTTGCGGTGAGTACTTGTTGGGATCCATCCACCAAACCTTGCTTGGAGACATGCAGAGCATAGGCGGTTTCACCCGCGGGTTGCTGCGTCCAAATCATGCGCTTACCGCCATCTCTAGAGGGGCAATTGATATCAGGGTTACCAAATTGTTTGATGACTTGGGTAATCGGTGTACCAGGTTGAACGCTGGAAACGTTGGCACAACCCGCGAGTAACAAGGCGGCAAGACCGGCTGACATTCCAGCAAGTGCTTTCAGTGTTTCTTTTGTGATCACGACAAATACCCTTAAAAAACAAATTAAAACTCGAACATATGACCGCTCTTGGCGGCTTTGGTACGCAGGTATCCATCATTGTGTTGATTAGAGGGGTAAATATGCGCAACCCGCTCAACGACCTCAATGTCATGTTGGGCAAGCGCTGCGACCTTGATCGGATTATTGGTCATCAGCTTGACGCGACTCACCCCAAGCAGACGGAGCATTTGCGCTGCAGGTAAGTAGTTACGCTCATCCGAATCAAAACCGAGATGCAAGTTGGCATCGACCGTGTCGAAGCCTTTGTCTTGTAATTGATACGCACGCAATTTGTTGACCAGTCCAATGCTGCGGCCTTCTTGAGCGAGGTACAGCAAGATACCGCTGCCCGCCTTAGACATTTCGGCAATGGCGCCGCGCAGCTGGTTACCGCAATCACAACGCAGTGAGCCGATCAGATCGCCGGTAAAACATTCAGAGTGCAAGCGCACCAATACTGGCGCTGTGGGATCGACGTCTCCGACCATGACGGCGAGATGCTCAATGCCACCATCACGCGGACGAAACGCCACCACGCGCGCGTTCTCGGCATTTTCCAACGGCACGCGCGCCTGGCTGACCAAGGTCAGCGCCTTGGCCGCGTTTTGAATGTAGTGCTGAATATGTGTGGCTTCAACCGCAGAGATATCCTCCGAGCCAATCCCTTCAACAATCAATGCTGCAGGCAATAGACGCGACAACTTAGAAAGTGTCACACACGCGTGCGAAATCTCATCTGCATCGTTGATTACCAGTCCGGTCAATGGCGGACGATGCATAAGGGCTGCGAGTGGGTTGGCCAAAAATTCAATCGTTGCCAAATCTAGACCTTGTGGATGTGTCACCACACAGGCCGCACGATCTGTCTTGTCGATACCGAGCACATTGGCACGGGTACCTGTCATCACGAGCCTTGGTGCGCTAGTGCCTGTGCGGATGAGCAAACCAAGGTGCTCAGGGGTCAGTGCCTCGGCCGCCAGTATTAACAAGCTGGTGTTGCCGTCATACACACGAACGAGTGCTCCGCGGCGCAATTCGGAAATGGCACGGTCTACTGCAATGAGGGGATCTGGAGTGAACAAGATGAGAGGTTCAAAAGGGTGAATGGGGCTTTAAAGATAAAAGCTTTCGCAAAAAATGACACAAGCGAATATTATGACAACTTAAGGTAAATCCCTAGTGGAATACACCTACACCACAACTTGTTTTGAGGCAGGTCAAACTTTGGTTTCTTCTAAACAACATCCAGCCTCCTCAGAAAACCTTGCTTCAACTGAAGCCCAGACAAGCTGGGATGTGTTTTTGACAGCTTTTTTTGCGGATGGTTCATTGCCTGCGTCTGCGCTTCAAGCGATCTTTGAACCGATGCGAACTGCGACCGTGGACAGCATGATGGTGGTCGGACAGCTTGGACAGACCTTGGATGGACGCATTGCAACGGTAACCGGCCAGTCAAAGTACATCAACGGTCAGCCCGGGCTCACGCATTTACACCAAATGCGTGCACTTTTGGATACGGTCGTCGTCGGCGTCGGGACTGCGCTTGCGGATGATCCGCTTCTCAACGTGCGGCTGGTCAGTGGCAACCATCCTGCGCGCGTCGTGATTGACCCCAAGGGTAAGCTCAGTCCAACCGCGCGCGTCTGGACGGCAGATGGTGCACGGCGCTTATGGATCGTGATGGAGGGGGTCGAGGTTTCAGCGCCTGAGGGGGTTGAGGTGCTTGCGTTGCCGGCTCTTGAAGGACGTATTGAACCTAAGGATATTTTATCCGTCCTGGCGGACAAGGGACTCAAGCGTATTTTGCTCGAAGGCGGTGCGGAAACAGTGTCACGCTTTCTTCAGGCAGGCTGTCTGGATCGACTGCATTTGATTGTCGCCCCGATTTTGATGGGCTCGGGTCGTGCCAGCCTTAACCTGCCTGCAATCGAGCATATGGATCAGGCCTTGCGTTTACAGGTCCAAACCCACCAACTTGGCAATGAAGTGTTATTTGATTGCGACCTCACCCCTCAACGGGTCAAGATTGCGTGACGAGACAAAATCTCCCCAAACCGCGCAGCAGATTCTTCCCAGGTTGGTTGTAGAGCAGCTGCCTTTCTAGCGCCCTGTGACAGCTGTGCACGTAAAGCGGGGTCCTCGATGAGACTGCGCAGCGCCTGCGTCAAGCGCTGCACGTCCCCGGGAGGGACCAATAGCCCCGCGCCCGAGGGCACGGTATCCGGAATCGCACCACCTGTCGTCCCGATCACGGGCAGTCCACGCGCCAGGGCTTCAGCATAGGCCATGCCATAACCCTCAAACAACGAAGCCAGTACAAACACATCGGCACCCCGATAAAGGGCTTCTAGCTGAGTGTCGTCTACGACACCCAAAAGATGTACACGATTCTCAAAACCAAAACGGTCGATATCGTGTTTGAGCTGAACAGGTGCCCGGTCATCGCGCGACAGATCCCCCGCAATCGACAAGGTCCATGGGAGCTCTGCCAAGGGTGCTAAGGCCGCAAGGAGGACGTCAAAACCCTTGCGCGGAATCACAGACCCCACCGATAGCAAATGCAAGATTTCTGAGCCGCTGCCATGGGCCTGTGGTGCGCGGGCGGTGCCGGGACAGACCACCTCAACGGAAGCAGGATCCACACCAAAGCTTTGCACAAGATCGCGCGCGGTGGCAGGTCCCGTGACAATGACGTGCTTGACATGACGCAGCGCTTGGGTCTCAGTTTTTAGAAAAATCTGAGCCTGCTCCTGGCTTAAACCCGCCTCATACGCTAAGGGATGGTGCACCAAGGCAATCACAGGATGCGTTTGAGCGCAGGCCGCCATTGCTTCTGGCAATACCCCCGACGCCAAACCATCAATCACAATCAAGGTGCCAGGGGCAACCGCCTGCAAACGCTTAGCCGCCTCGTCGCGAGTGTGCTGAGAAGGATAGGGAAACCCAGCCCCCAGACTGAGTAGCTCGACCTGCCAGCCGATCTTTTGCAAGCCATCAATGATGCGGCGATCGTAGATATAGCCTCCGGTGGGCGTATCGAGCTCACCGGGAAAGGCAAATATCACGCGTTTCATCATCGTGGTAGCTGAGTGGTGACTTAGTGAATAGCGGCTTCGTACCACGCGCGCGCAACATGGGACTCAGAAATCGTCACACGGATGGCATGCAACTGCTTGCCGTCACGGCCTAGACCACCGCTTCGTGCAGCAATCGCGAGCTGATCAAAAATGTACTTGGTCAAAAACTCAGTGGTCGTATTGAAGCCTTTAAACTCTGGGCGGTCGTCCAAGTTGGTGTAATTCAAAGGCTTGAGCGTGGCTTTGAGTACATCAAGTGCACAGCCAATGTCGACCACGATTCCGTTTTCATCTAGTTCTTTTGAAATGAACGCTGCGTCTACGACGAACGTCGCACCATGCAAGGCTTGAGCAGGTCCAAAGACAGCGCCACGAAAAGAATGGGCAATCATAATGTGGTCACGCACTTCAACTGTAAACATGAAAACTCCTTAAGGGTAACGAATCAGCTGGCAAAGCACAGTGCTTTGACGGCCTAAAATTTCTGGCAAACGGGCGGGCAAACTTGCAAAATCAACAGCAGGGGCTAACAGCACGTCTAGGCGTGCGTCTGTCAGCATAGCAAGCGCGGCACTCAGGCGACGGCGATAGGTCCAGCGCGGCCGGCGAGACGCTGAAATATGACCGACCTGGCTAGATTGCAATCTGATCTGGCGGCTATGAAAGGCACCACCAAGGGGGGCTGCGACCATGCCTGATCCATACCAGCTGAGCTCCAACACAGTCGCCTCTTCTCCCGCACAGCCCAACGCTGTGGTCAGTCCAGCGGCATTGGCGCTGCAATGAATCACCACATCGCACTCCTGCGGCGCAGCTTGGGGTAAGGCAAATTGCACACCGAGAGCCTGCGCAATGGCGGCACGCTCAGGATTGACATCTACCAAGGTGACCTCTGCGCCAGGCAGGTGTCCGCACAGGTAAGCGACGAGGCATCCCACCACCCCACCGCCAATCACCGCAATGCGGTCACCGGGTCCGGGCGCGGCATCCCACACGGCATTGAGCGCAGTTTCCATATTGGCGCCCAGCACCGCGCGTGCAGCCTCAACGCCCCTGGGAACGACAATCACGGCGTCTGATGCAGCCTGAAAAGCGGTCTGGTGAGGCATCAGACTAAAGACTAACTTTCCGATAAGCGACTCCGGCCCTTGCTCAACGCGTCCAACATTGGAATAACCATACTTCACGGGAAACGGAAAGGCACCGCCCATAAAGGGTGCCCGCATGCGGGTGTATTCCGCCTCTGGCACCTGTCCCCGATAGACCAAGGACTCGGTACCGCGACTCAAGGCACCAAAAATCGAACGCACTTGGACTGCGCCCTCTGCCAAACTGGGGAGGATCTCAGTGCGACATTCGGCTTGCTCAGGAGCGACATACCAAAGCGCCTGCGCAGACTGCGCACTTAAAGATGGAGGCTGGTCTTTCAACACGACTGAATCCTAGGTTTTTAAAAGTAATCGAACCGCTCTGCCCTATACTGATAGTGCATGTTGCAGAGTATAAGTGAGTCAGAGGCCATCCCTTGAATACCTTCATGAATAACCCTTCTACGCGAGCGATGACCGCACGTCGTAGCGTTTTTTGCGTGTTAGCCGTCTGTACTGCAGCCTTCATGCTTTGGCTGATGCACCAAGCCCTCTCCCCTCAAACGCCGACCGCCCTATACGTGACACTCATGGTGTTGCTTGGCTTTACCTTGCCCTGGATGGTGGTGGGCTTTTGGAATGCCGTGATTGGCTTGTTGCTCTGTCAGCTGTCGACTGAGCCCACGGCGGCCGTATTGCCGCGTGAAATGGACATTACCGACACAGAGCCCCTCACGACCTCGACTGCGATTTTGCTTTGCATCCGTAACGAAACGCCCGAGCGCATCGAACGCAACCTTGAAACGATGCTCAAGGGGCTCGCGACACCTGGCATTGGCGAGCACTTTCATTTGTATGTGTTGAGTGACACCAACGACAGCAAGATCGCCGGACAAGAGCAAGCCTGTTTCGACGCGATGCAAGCGCGATGGCGTGATCGTGTCGGCTTTACCTATCGCTGCCGCACAGAAAATACGGGTTACAAGGCCGGCAACATCGCCGAGTTTTGCCAACGCTGGGGCGCGCAGTATGACTTTGCACTGACCTTGGACGTTGATAGTTTTATGACGAGTGGTGCGATTGTTCGTTTGGTCCGCATGATGCAAGCCAACCCGCGTTTAGGCATCTTGCAAGGACTGGTCGTGGGCCTGCCTTCCACCAGCGCCTTTACACGCCTATTTCAATACGGCATGCGTTTAGGCATGCGCTCTTTCACCATGGGCTCAGCTTGGTGGCAAGCCGACTGCGGTCCCTACTGGGGACACAATGCAGTGATACGCCTGGCACCGTTTATCGCACACTGTGAACTTCCTGTGCTCACCAGTCGGGATGGCACGACACGTCATATTTTGAGTCATGACCAAGTCGAAGCGGTATTGATGAGAAGCGTAGGCTTTGAGGTGCGGGTATTTCCCCAAGAGGACGAAAGCTGGGAAGAAAATCCAACCACCTTGAGCGAATACATTGGTCGTGATCTGCGTTGGTGCGCGGGCAATTTGCAATACATTCATTTGCTCACTTTGCCCGGTATCAAATTCATGAATCGTTATCAGCTCGCGCTGGCGATTTTTATGTTTTTGGGTTCACCCGCCTGGATTGCCATGCTAGTCCTGGGTACGCTGGCCTTGAGCTTCACACCCAATACCGCTGACTTCGCACAAAGCGGGGAGTCTCTGACCTTACTGATCTTTGCGCTGTTGATGTGGTATCTGCCCAAAATTGCAGGTGCCTTGGATGTGCTCTTGCGCAAAGAAGAGCGTGCGCGCTTTGGCGGCGGTTGGCGCTTTGGTCTGAGCTTGACCTTAGAAATGCTTTTTTCAATTTTGATGACGCCCATCACGTGGCTCAATCACACGATTTTTATCGTAGGTCTTGTGTTGGGTAAAAAAGCGGGCTGGACTGCACAATCACGTGACGACCACACCATTCCACTGAGGGAAGCCATCAGACAATTTTGGCCGCATACACTTCTCGGCCTGGTGCTTTCAGGACTGTTGCTCGCGACGCATCCTGCTGTGCTGCCCTACGCATTGATATTTTTTAGTGGGCTCCTGCTTTCAATTCCCTTGGCTGTTGTTACCTCCCAACCTGGTTTAGGTCGTTGGATGATCGCCCATCAATTACTTTCCTTACCTGAGGAAATCAATCCGCCCGAGGCGTTACTTGCACTCGACCTCAAGGCCTTAAATCTCCTGCAAACCGTCAGACCGCCACAACAATCCTAGGCAAACATGCACTTATTTCGCCTCTATTTGCGCGTACTCGAAAAGCTGGGATCGGATCGACGACTCGGTTGGCTGTTGGCCTTGGCTAACGTCGCACTCGCGATGGCGCTCTTTGCGGAACCTGTACTGTTTGGTCGCGTCATCGATACGCTTTCCAGCATCCCGAGCGACCAACCGGCTGCGATCTGGGCAGGCGTCTGGCCCTTGCTCTTACTCTGGACAGGTTTTGGTTTGTTTACGATTATTTGCTCAACGCTCGTCGCGCTCTTTTCTGACCGACTCGCGCACCGTCGTCGTCATGCGGTGTTTGGTGAGTATTTTGAACACGTGCTGCATCTGCCGCTTGCGCAACAGTCCCGCACGCACTCCGGGCGCTTGATGAAAATCATGCTGCAAGGTACGGATACGCTTTGGTGGCTGTGGTTAAGTTTTTTCCGTGAACATCTTGCGGCGTTTGTCTCATTGGTCGTGCTGGTACCGCTTGCGCTTTACATCAATTGGCGACTCGCGATTGTCTTGATTGTGTTGTGTCTGTTGTTTGGTCTGTTAACACATTTCATTTTGCGCAAAACACAAAATCTTCAGATGCAAGTTGAAAGCCATCACTCCGATCTTGCAGAGCTCGCCTCGGATACGCTTGGCAACATCGCGCTCGTACAGAGTTTTTCGCGCATACAGACTGAGGTCAGCGCGTTGCGTAACTTTAGCCAGCGTGTACTGGGTGCGCAACTCCCTGTGCTGTCTTGGTGGGCGATCGTCACGGTACTCACGCGCTCGGCCACCACGCTGAGTATTTTATGTATCGTGATATTGGGTGCTTGGCTGTACACCAAATCACTCATTACAATTGGTGAGATTGTGACCTTTATTGCCTTTGCAGGCATGGTAATCGGGCGTCTCGAACAAATCGTCGCATTTTTTAACAAGATCGCGATGGACGCGCCGCGCCTAAAAGAATTTTTTGGCGTACTGGATACAGCACCTGAAATTCATGACGCACCTAATGCCATTGATCCCGGTCGCTGCGAAGGTTTGATCGAATTTCAAAACGTCAGCTTTTCGTACGATGGCAAGCATCCCGCTATTCAACACCTCAACTTCAAGGTCGCACCAGGTCAAACGATTGCCTTAGTCGGCACATCGGGAGCGGGCAAATCTACGGCCCTCAGTTTGTTATATCGCGCGTTTGATCCGCAGTCTGGCGCCATTACGATCGATGGTCGAGACATTCGAACGTTTCAGCTGACGGCCTTGCGCCGTAATATTGGGGTGGTGTTTCAAGAGCCACTTTTATTTAATCGCTCAATCGCGGAAAACTTGCGTATTGGTTCGCCCGAGGCCACTGAGCAGGATCTGCATGAAGCGTGCGAACGCGCTCAAGCGCTGGACTTTATTTCCCGTCAACCTCAAGGCTTTGACACGATTATTGGCGAACGCGGCCGCAGCCTCTCAGGCGGTGAACGTCAGCGTTTATCGATCGCGCGCGTTCTGTTAAAAAATCCGCCAATCTTGATCCTGGATGAAGCGACCAGCGCGCTGGATAGTTCGACTGAGACCAGCTTGCTCAAAGCAATGGAAGAAGTCACGCGTCAACGCAGCACCTTAGTGATTGCGCACCGTCTGAGCACGATCAGACAAGCCGACATGATTTTGGTGATGGATGCGGGTCAAGTCATCGAAGTCGGCACGTTCGATATGCTCTATGCACAAGGCGGGCGCTTTACTGAAATCGTTAAGCAACAGTTCAACGCACCTATTGAACACCCTTCACACCCCAATATACAGATGGAATTGCGATGACTGGATTTTCTGCTCAATGGCTCGCGCTTCGCGAACCCGCTGATCATCGCGCACGCGATATTGCGTTGCAGTCACTGGTCCTTCACGACCTTGAGCGCTTGGCGCGTATGCGTGCAGGACCTCTTAAATTAGTCGATCTTGGTTCAGGCTCTGGCTCAAATCTGCGGGCGTTAGCGCCACTGTTACCAGAGCACCAACACTGGACATTGGTCGACTACGATCCCGCATTGTTAGAGGCTGCGCGTGCGGCCTGTATGGCATGGGCTGACCAGGTAGTGGCTAATGATGTCTCGCTCAAATTAATCAAAAATAACAAAAATGTGACGATTAGTTTTCTTTGCGAAGACCTCTCAAGCAACATAGAAGCTGTTCTGGCAGAGCCTGCGGATCTCATCACGGCTGCCGCATTTTTTGATCTGGTCGCCGAGCAATGGCTCGAACGATTTTGTGGCCTACTCTCCACTCCTCTCTACACCGTGCTGACCTATAACGGCATTGAGAACTGGACGCCCTCTGAGCTAAGCGATGCAGCGATGCTCAAGGCATTTCATGCGCATCAGCAAACAGATAAAGGTTTTGGTGCAGCAGCAGGCCCGACTGCCGCAGTCGTGATGGAAAAGCTGTTGCATGCGCGTGGCTTTGCCGTGTCGAGCGCGTCGAGCCCGTGGAAACTGGATACCAACGATCGTGCGTTGATCGAACAACTTGCCACGGGGAGCGCAGGTGCCGTGCGAGATACAGGTTTAGTGTCACAACAGGACGTAGATGCCTGGCAACGGAGTCGCTGTCAGGCGTCCACGTGCGAGATCGGTCATACCGATTTGTATGCACGACCCCGTAAGTTTTAAATTTCGATTTTTGCGCCTAACTCGACAACACGGTTAGGCGGAATCTTGAAAAAGTCAGAAGGCTTGGCCGCGTTCTGATACATCCAAGAAAAAAGCTTTTCTCGCCATAACGCCATGCCAGGCAACTTGCTTGGCACAATGGTGTCGCGCGCCAGAAAGAAAGAGGTATCCATTTCGTCGAATTCGAGTCCGTGTTTAGCAGTGATCAAGTTCAACACGGAGTTGATGTCAGGCGTTTCTTTAAAGCCGTGCACTGCGCGCACAACGTAAATATCTTTACCGAGCTCTTTGAGTTGCAGCCTTTCGCTATCGTTGACGAAAGGTACATCCCACGTGCTCAGCTTGATAAAAAACACTCTCTTGTGTAGCACCTTGTTGTGCTTGAGATTGTGCAACATGGTAGCAGGCGTATGGTCAACGTGGGCAGTTAAAAATACAGCGGTACCCTCTACGCGATGAGGGGGATACGACAAAATACTGGTCACAAAATCTTGGAGCGGAATCGAGCCGTCAATCAGCTTTTCCCTCAGCAATCGTCTGCCTGTGTACCACGTCATCAGGCAGGTAAAGCACATCACGCCTAATAACAACGGATACCAACCACCGTCTTTCAATTTCATCAGTGTCGCGGCCCAAAACGAAAAATCAATGGCCAGAAAAATGATGAGAAACAATGCAGCCACAATTGGATTGAGCTTCCACTCACGCACCATCACTACAGACATCAGCAAGGTCGTAATCAGCATCGTTGTCGTGACGGAAATGCCATAGGCTGCGGCCAGATTGCTGGATTCACGGAACTGAATCACCGTAAATAAAACCATCACTAACAGCGCCCAATTGACCACGGGGATATAAATCTGGCCACGCTCAGCTGCAGAAGTATGGTTGATGCTCATCCGGGGTAAAAAGCCGAGCAGGGTGGCCTGATTGGCCAGAGAGTACGCACCAGAAATCACTGCCTGGGAGGCAATCACTGTCGCGCTCGTAGCGAGGATCACCAAAGGCACTAAGGCCCAGCTAGGCGCCATCAAATAAAAGGGATTGCGGATGGCTTCGGGATCCAAAATCAGCAAAGCACCCTGGCCAAAATAGCACAGCAACAGACTGGGCATCACAATATAGATCCACGCGTAGCGCACGGGCTTTTTACCAAAGTGACCCATATCGAGGTACAGCGCTTCGACGCCCGTCACTACCAGTACGACCGAGCCCATCACGATAAATGCGAGAAATGTATGCTCAACGATAAAGTCGATGGCGTAGAGTGGATTGATGGCTGCAAGTATTTCAGGATGTTTAACAATATTTAACACACCGAGTGCAGCGAGCGAGATGAACCAGAGCAAGGTGATGGGGCCGAAAAGCGTGCCGACAGACGCGGTTCCACGCTTTTGAATGACAAACAGAGCGATCAAAATACCAATGGTGAGAGGGATCACAAAACGCTTGAGTTCAGGCGCAATAATTTCCAGTCCTTCGACTGCAGATAATACTGAGATGGCGGGCGTAATCACGGACTCGCCGACCAACATACACGCGCCGAACATACCGATCATCATGACCGCGAGATGGGGTTTACCTTTGCCCTTGAGGGAACGTAAACCAAGTGCCATTAAAGACAATACCCCGCCTTCGCCACGGTTATCTGCACGCATCACGATGACGACATACTTGAGGGTCACCACAAGCATAAACGCCCAAAACAACATCGACAAAATACCAAAGACTGCTTCTGTCGAGTAAGGAATACCGTGTGTGGAACTAAAACATTCCTTTAGGGCGTATAGTGGGCTTGTCCCGATGTCTCCAAAGACGACGCCAATAGCAGCCAGCATCAGGACGTGCGTTGAGCCTTGCTTTTCTTGACTTGCTGTGACAGCAACCGGAGCCAGAATGCTTGACTGCGAGTACTGTGGATCGCTAATTGTCATTTTGCTAAGAAACTTTGTTACGCAGAGCCCCTATTTTATCAATGATGACCTCTACATAATCGCCTTTCTTCAAAAATCGAGGGGGTGTACGACTAAAACCAACGCCCTCAGGTGTGCCCGTCGCAATCACATCACCCGCATGGAGCTCTGTAAAACCAGAGATGTACTCGATTAACTTAGGAATCGTAAAAATCATGTTGTCAAAGGCAGTGTGCTGCATCGTTTCACCCGACACAATCGTTGTCAGCGTCAAATGATCCAGCGCGCCGACCTCGTCGGGGGTGACCAATGCGGGGCCAATCGAGCTTGAGCGATAAAAGTTTTTGCCTTGATCGAGCGTGCGCTGAAATTGATAGTCCCTGACTGAGCCGTCCATAAAGCAGGTGTAGCCTGCGATGTATTGCGCGGCGTCCTCGGCACGGACTTTGCGTGCTGTTTTGCTGATCACAACGGCAATTTCACCCTCGAAATCAAACTCGGGCGAGAGCGCTGGCATTTCAAAATCTTCGTTGTGCGCCACCAGCGCGGCAGGTATCTTGATAAAGGTTCTGGGAAACTCGGGAAGCTTGTGACCGGCTTCGGCGGCGTGTGCCGCATAGTTCAAGCCGACACAGTGGATCGTGACAGGCTCTAAAAATAAGGGCAGATAGCGAATCGCAGACGCCTGCAGATCTGCCTGCGTCACGCCAGCGAGCGCCTGCTGTGCGGCTGCATAGCCATTTTTTTGAATCAGCTGCAAGAGCGTTGGATACAGCTGACCGATGCGGGACGCGAGATCCACAATCCCGCCATCGCTGCGCAAGACGCCATACGAATTTTTCCCTTGATGGGTGTAGCTCACCAACTTCATGCCTGTGTCCTTTAAATGATGGGTAGAGATGACTTTTAGATATTAGGCATATTAGGCTAATTGCCGTTAGTGCTCAGGGTGGGTGCTAATGGTTAGTGCTCAGCCATGGGCCGCTATTCGCGGTTGATTCGCTCTGCGCTGATCCAGTGAATCGTTTTGCCACGTGCGTCGACAGCGACCGTCACAGGCATGTCGCGTACGACAAATTCGTAAATCGCCTCCATACCTAAGTCCTCGTAGGCCAACACCCGTGCGGATTCGATTGCTTTGGACACAAGATACGCAGCACCGCCCACGGCAACTAGATACGCAACGCCGGCTTTCTTGATGGCTTCGATCGCCACAGGACCTCTCTCGGCCTTACCCACTGAGACCAAGAGTCCGGTCTGCTCAAGCAATGTCGGCATGAACTTATCCATGCGCGTCGACGTGGTCGGACCCGCTGGACCCACGGCTTCACCTTTAATTGGGTCGACAGGCCCTACGTAATAAATCGCACGGTTTTTCAGAGACACAGGTAAGGGCTCGCCACGCGCAAGCGTCTCAACCATACGCTTGTGTGCGGCATCACGGCCGGTCAATAACTTGCCAGACAAGAGCAATAGCTCACCGGCTTTCCAGCTCTGGACTTCTTGTTGTGTCAGCGTATCCAAATCTACACGGCGTCCGTCTGCCGTCGGCATCGTCTCAGGAATACCCTCCCACACAGAACTGTCTGGAGGCGTAAAAATCGCTGGTCCCGAGCCATCGAGTGTAAATGAGATAAACCGCGTGGCGGCACAATTGGGCATCAAGGCCACGGGCAATAACGCAGCATGGGAAGCCGCCGTCTCGATTTTGACATCCAGAATGGTGGCGTCGCCCCCCAAGCCCTGTGCACCAATGCCCAGCGCATTGACGCGCTCAAAGACCTCAAGACGCAGCTGTTCAACCTCATCTGGCGTCGCCTTCATACGCACAGCTTGAATATCAATGGACGTAAACAAGCTACGCTTGGCCATCAGCATGGCCTGCTCTGGCGTACCGCCAATGCCAAGACCCAGGACACCAGGTGGACACCAGCCCGCCCCCATGCCAGGTAACTGACTCACCACCCAGTCCGCGATTGAGTCGCTGGGATTGAGCATGGCGTAGCGTGCTTTGACATCACCTCCGCCGCCTTTGGCTACGGCGATGATCTCTAAGCCATCACCCTCAACGAGTTCGATATGCACAATCGCGGGTGTGTTGTCACCGGTATTTTTTCTGTTTCCGAGCGGATGACGAATCATCGAGGCACGCAAGGGATTGCCTGCAAACAAATAGGCTTGCGCGACCCCTTCGTTGGCGAGCGTTTGTAAACTCGGCGTTGCTGGACGCTCAGACGCTTCGATCCGCACATCCATGCCGAGTTTAAAAAATACATGTGCCACACCGGTATCCTGACAGACGGGTCGGTGTGCCTGGGCACTGAGTTTGCTGTTGACCAACAGCTGCAGCAGCGCGTTACGGGCAGGCGCGGAGGTTTCTTTTTGATACGCGTCTTTAAGTGCCTGCACAAAATCTACCGGATGGTAGTAGCTCACATACTGCAACGCATCCGCGATGCTGGTGACGATGTCGCGCGCTTGAATCACTCGCATGCGTTTAACCCTTGTTCCACGCACGCATACGATCCACCATAATCGGCGCGGCACCTAAATAATTGGCGGGATCGCACAGCCGATCAATCGTGGCCCGATCAAGTTTTTCACTCACCGTTGTATCTTGATAGAGCACTTCGGCGAGTTTTTTTCCCTGAATCGACGCGATGCGACAGGCGTCGTACACCACGTCATGCGCGGTCTGACGACCGATGTGTGGCGCAAGACCCATCATCACCGCCTCAGCCACAATCAGTCCACCGGACAAGTCGAGATTTTTGAGCATGCGCTTGGTGTCGACCTCCAGGCCACTCAACATAAACTTGGCCTGCTTGAGTGCACCCGCCGTCAAGATGAATGACTCTGGGATCGCGGACCACTCGATATGCCAAGGGCCTGTTGCGCGCTCAAAGTCTTGCACCATAGCGTCCAACGCTAAACCTGCGTGTTGACGCACAGCTTTTGAGGCACTGAGCATCAGCTCACAGGAAATCGGATTCCGCTTTTGCGGCATGGTGCTTGAAGCGCCACGACCTTTGACAAAGGGCTCGAACGCCTCGCCCAACTCATTGGTCATCATCAGCATGATGTCCAATGCAATCTTGCCAAGTGAACCCGTGACAAGCGCTAAAAACTGAATGGTCTCAACTAAGCCATCGCGCGCAACATGCCAGGTGACAGGGGCCGAACCTAGACCGAGCTCTTTCATGAGCGCCTCTTGCACGGCCAAGCCTTGATCGCCGAGCGAAGCGAGTGTGCCTGCTGCGCCACCGAATTGACCGATCAGCACACGCGGCTTGAGTTGCGCTAAGCGTTCACGATGACGACGCACCATCAACAACCAAACGGCCGCTTTATAACCAAACGTAATTGGCAACGCATGCTGCAAGTGTGTACGACCGGCCATTGGCGCATCGCGGTATTGCAAAGACATTTGATCCAAAATTGCATCGAGCTCGTCCAAATCACGCTCGATAATCGTCAAGCCATCGCGCACCTGCAGCACCGTCGCGGTGTCCATGATGTCTTGTGTGGTCGCACCCCAGTGCAGATACTCACCCTCGGGGCCACACATTTTGGCAATCTGATGCACTAAGGGCAAAATCGGATAACCCACGATTTCCGTTTCGCGCTTGAGTTCTACCATATCTAGCTTGCTTGAGTCGGCACGCGCCACGATCGCCGCTGCTGCTGCCTTTGGAATCACACCGAGCTCGCCTTGCACCTTAGCCAGTACGATTTCAGTATCGGTATAGCGGCGTAAGGTTGCCGCATCATCAAACACCTCACGCATGGCGGCCGTGCCAAACATATCTTTAAAAATAGAGGATTCGATCATTGAAATAGGCATTTGGGTAAGCTCAACATGAATAAATAGGCGCCAATATTAGGGGTGGCCCTATGCCCCGTCAACATTTCACCATAGTATGATCAACCTTACATTTAGTTGAATCAAATATAAATCTACCCCTCTCTGGAGATCGTCAAAATGAAAAAAACCTTATTGAGCACGCTCTGCGCATCGCTATTGTTGAGCGCAGCCTCTTTCTCGGCGATCGCCCAAGAATATCCTAACAAAACCATCACGATGATCATGCCTTACGCCCCAGGCGGTCCAGGCGACACCATTACCCGTCTTTTTGCAGCAGCCATGCAAAAAAATATTGGTCAGCAAATTATTGTTGATAATCCAGCGGGCGCCAGTGGCAGCATTGGTACTGCGAAAGTTGCACGCTCCAATCCTGATGGCTATACCTTGCTGATGACGCACATCAGTCACGCCACCAACCCCATGATGATCAAAAATCTTTCCTACAGCCCCGTGAAGGATTTTGAGCCCGTAGGTCTGGCGACGGTGGGTCCAATGGTCGTGGTCGCACGCAAAGACTTTCCTGCAGCTAACACCAAGGAATTTGTCGACTACGTCAAAAAGAATCAAGACAAAATTAGCATCGGTAACGCAGGTGTCGGCTCAGCCTCACACATGTGCAGCCTGATGTTCATGGATGCGTTAGGCGTCAAGCTCAACAACATCCCTTACAAGGGTACAGGACCTGCTATGAACGACTTGATGGGCGGTCAAATCGATATCTTGTGTGACCAGACCACCAGCACCGTGGGGCTGATCAAAAGCAATCGCATCAAACCCTACGCCATCGCAGGTACAAAACGGATCGAGTCCCTGCCTGATGTGCCAGCCATTACCGAAGCGGGTGTCAAAGGCTTTGATCTCAGCATCTGGTTTGGCATTTATGCCCCCAAGGGCACACCCAAAGTCGTGATCGACAAGCTGTCCGCTTCTTTGGCGAAGGCCGTACAGGATCCAGATGTCAAAGCAAGACTCGACACGATGGGCACCTCGCCGGTTTCACCAGATCTCGCTGTTCCCGCAAAACTGGCCGAGCACCTGCAAAAAGAAATCAATACGCTCGGTCCTTTACTCAAGAAAGCAGGCGTTCAGGCAAACTAAGTCAATTGATCGGAACGTAACGCTTTAGCAGCTTCTTTGGCCCGGTCGTTCTCCGAACGTAACCGGGCCAATTCTTGTGCACTCACCAAC
Source organism: Bordetella parapertussis (assembly GCA_945862495.1). GTDB lineage: Bacteria > Pseudomonadota > Gammaproteobacteria > Burkholderiales > Burkholderiaceae_B > Zwartia > Zwartia parapertussis_G. Next base: position 18,526 of record CAMAYM010000040.1, read on the forward strand.
GCAACGTTGGAGTAATCCTGCTTCCATGCGTGCGAGGCACTCCAACGTTGTGGCGACTGAACCGTCGTACGTGCTGCAGGTGCCGACTCAAGCGTACGAAATGCCAACTCAAGTGTCGCCGCCTGTGACGCAGAGTCATGAGGCTTGCCTGCGGCATTACCTAGCGGAAAATCACTGAACATGACGCGTGGTACGCCACAGTGCTCGACAATGTCTTTGGCGCAGGCGAGCAATACGGTTGAAATACCAGCCGCTTCGAGATAACGCGCGACGAGGCTCAGGGTCTGATGACACACCGGACAATTGGGCACCATCACCACGGCCTCCACGCCATCCTCGCGGCAACGCCGCAGAACCTCTGGGCAATCCACTTCAAGCGTATGGCGTTGACTCCGATTCGTCGGAATGCCATGAAAGCGTGGTGCCAAACGACCGATCCGACCCGCTGTCGCTGCCGCTCTCATTGCTGGTAAAGGAAACCATGTGTTGCTGTCTTCCATCGTGGTGTGCTTACGGTCTACCGCAACATGAGAAATTCTTACATCGTGGTCTAAGGTCACATCACCCGAGTAGACCTTGTAAAACTTGGCCTCAGCGTTGTAGGGCGCGCCAATCCCCTGCTCACCCTTAGTCGGATCAAAAGGCGAGGCGGTCGTGAGCAAGGCGACTGTCATTTGCGCGAGCGGTTTATTCAGCGGCGTAAAAGGCACGTCGGTGTAATGCGCCCAACGATAGGGATTTCCGTAACCCAACGCAAGATACCAGTCTCTTGTCCTCGTCATGTAAGGGACCGGGACGTCCTCGTCTGACGCAAAGCCTAAATCGATCTCTGTTTGACTCATGATCTGTTACTCCTATGCGGAATGCAAATATTTGTTAGTTGTGCGTATTTTTTTTATTTGCTGTTGTACCCAACACAATGCCCACAATAATCAGCACGGCTGAGAGCAGAAGCGGGACACCAAGGGTTTCGCCTAAAAATAGACTGGCGCACAACAAACCAATGACTGGTACACCCAATAGCCCCATTGAAACCATTCCTGCCGGCAAATCTCGGCTGACAAGATTCATGATCCAATACGCCACACCATTGCCGATCAAGCAATTAAAACCAAGCAGCAAGCAAAATTCGAGCGTCCATTCAATCTGTGGAATGCCCTCAATGATAAAGGCCAAGACCAACTGAACAAGTCCGCCGACCAGCATTTGCCATGGTAGTAGCGAAAACGGTGGTGTCACCCATTTGTGAGCACGCCCATACACAATCGACACCGCCCAGAAGAGTGCCGCGGCTAAAACAAGCGCATGACCCAAGACGATATTGGAGTCACTCCAATCCATCTGACCAGGCTGCATAATAAGCACCACCCCAGACATACCAATCAGCATCCCCAACAATCGTCTAATCGTCAGTGGCTCGCGCAGAAAAAACCATGCTGCGGGGAGCACCCAGAGCGGGGAGGTATAGGCAAGGACAATCGACTTTCCAGCAGGAAGGTATTGCAAACCCACACTCACCAAAACAGAAAACCCCACCATGTGCAGCAGCCCGACACTAAAAATAACGGGAAGATCGGCTTTAACCGGCACCCGCAATCTTCCCGTTGCCAGACACAGCACAAAGAACAGCACACAGGCTGGCAGGAGACGCAAGCTAGTGACCCATACGGGGGAAACATATTGCAAACTCATCTTAGCGATGATCCAGTTCACACCCCACGCCAGCACGAGTAGCGCTAACAACACAAGGGCGCGTCGACGGCCTTTCTGCTCAGCCATCACGACTGCCTGAGGATGCGAATCTACTGAAGAACTGACGGAAGAGGACAATCGAACTCCAAGCTCGAAACCAGTCGCAAAAAATCACCCTGCCACAATGACGGGTTTTTCGCTATTTTGGCATTGACTGTAACCCAATGTATGCTATGCCATCTTCACGACATGACGGATCGCACACAAATGACTACCCAAGCCCAAAAAGACCTCGCAACCCTCCTGACAGCACGCTACGGCCAGGGACCCGAAGTCCTTGACGCCTTAAACCCAACGCTTGAGACCTTGTTCCAGCACAAGTCGGTCCGCAGCTTCACGGACAAGCCCCTTGCGCCCAATACCGCCGAGCTGCTCGTCGCCGCGGCCCAATCCGCCTCGACCTCTTCGAATCTCCAGACCTGGAGCGTGGTCGCTGTTGAAGACCAAGGGCGTAAAGATCGTCTGGCTGCGATGGCCGGCAATCAAAAATGGATTAGCGCCTGTCCCTTGTTTCTCGTCTGGGTCGCCGACCTCGCGCGCCTCAAAGAACTTGGCGAGGCGCACAAGCTCGAACATGAAAGCTTGAATTATCTCGAAATGCTCATGATGGCCACGATTGATGCCTCCCTGGCCGCTCAAAATGCAGCCACTGCTGCCGAGTCGCTCGATTTGGGTATTGTGTACATCGGCGGTATCCGCAACAAACCGCTTGATGTCGCCAAAGAGCTCGGTCTGCCGCCCATGAGCTTTGCGACCTTTGGTATGTGCGTGGGCAATATCGATCCAGCCGCGACAGCCAAAAATGTGGTCAAGCCACGCCTGCCTCAGCGTGCGGTCCTTCACAAAGAGCATTACGACGCACAGGCCAAAGACGAGGCCGTCGATGCCTATAACGTAACGATGGAAAAGTTTTACGCCGAACAGGGTATGAAGCCGCTCGGCCCATGGCACATCCAGTCCCTGCACCGCGTGCGCGGACCAGACGCTATGGCCGGCCGCGATCTGTTGGTCGACGCGCTGAAACAGTTGGGTTTTGATATGAAATAAGGATGCGAGTCCCGACGACTTGTGCGGGAGCGCGACAAAAGAGGGCGCGGGCGTTTAGCCCTCGCCCTCTTCTCTTTTCTGCATCTGCCACATCTGCGCGTAAGCGCCATTGGCGGTAATCAAGGCCTGATGTGTGCCACGCTCAATCACACGCCCGTGCTCCATCACCAAAATCTGATCGGCATGCACAATTGTGGATAAACGATGGGCGATGATCAAGGTGGTGTGATTGCGTGCAAGGCTTGCGAGTTCATCTTGAAGCGCACGTTCTGTTTTCGAATCCAGTGCCGAGGTCGCCTCATCAAAAATGAGCATCGCCGGTTTCTTTAACAAGGTGCGTGCAATCGCGACACGTTGTTTTTCACCTCCCGAGAGTTTCAACCCTCGCTCACCCACCTGCG
>CAMAYM010000041.1 GCA_945862495.1 Bordetella parapertussis
AGAGTTGCCTGGATTGACTGCAACATCCGTCTGAATGAAAGGCAAGTAATCACCCGTTTCACGACCCAACGCGCTGATGATGCCTGAGGTCACGGTTGATTCAAGACCAAACGGTGAGCCAATCGCCATCACCCATTGACCTTTCTTCAAGGTTCTTGCATCGCCGATTGGCAACGTTGCCATACCCTTTGCGTCGATCTTCAGCAAAGCCACATCGGTACGCTGGTCACTCCCCACGACGGTGGCTTTGAACTCGCGTCCATCCGTCAGTGTGACAAAAATATCTGTTGCGTCCACCACCACGTGATGATTCGTCAACAAGTGACCATCTTCAGAAATAAAGAAGCCTGAACCTACACCGCGAGGAACAGAGCGCTCTTCGGGCTCAGCGCGTCGGCCGCGTGGCCCTTGCGGTGGGGCCTGACGTCCACCTGGCGGTGCAAAATCAGGACCAAAAAAGTGACGGAATAACTCGTAAGGATCTTGCCCGGGTGCAGCACCTGAACCAGAACGCGACGCAACCTTAGCGGTTGTGCGAATATTCACCACTGCAGGCTCTGACTTTTCAACAATGGCCGTGAAGTCTGGCAGCACAGGTGTACGAGCGTGTGCAGGCGTCATCTGCAAACTTGCAAACACTAACGCGATGGCAACGACTAACGTGCTCGCGATACGGCGCATACGATCAATAGGTTGATACAGATATGAGTGTGACTGATCTTGCATCATGGACTCCGATTTAAACTTTACACTCTTTGCGTGCACAGACTTAACGTGCTGGCTTTGAGGGAACGTATTGAATTGACTGAGCCAACTGTTCAAGGGTTGCGGCCGGCACTTCACCCAGAACGGTTAACCAAAAGTTTGCTACCTTGATCCCAAAGATATTCACTGAGCCACTTCGCGCAGCGCCTTGGGGTTCATACTCAGACCGTTCTGGCTGATAAGGTTCAATAAAAATTGAAATAGTTGCCAAGCCATCAGATAAAACAAGTTGATTGACACGCTTGTCATTAGAAAAAATTCTTTCAAGTTGCGATGTCGCAACGTAGCCTGCAGGCGCGGAAATACGCCAACCTTGCGCAAACAAATCTACTTTTGAATGTTGCGCGCGTACGACGCGCCAATCGGTCGTGACCCAAGAGGGCGTGAGCATGGCCTTGGTGATCTCTGCACCAATGGTGACCTGTGTAAACGCCACCTGCTCAATCACCACACCTTCAGGCCCCACCATTTGAGCCTTGAGTAGCAAGTTTGTTTCAAGATCCGCGCACAGGCGATAGCCATAGCGGTGTGTATCACGTGGGGTAACTTCAATACCGCGACAAGGACGACCTGCGATACGCAAGAGCTCAGGCGCAAAACGCAAGCTGTAATTTTTTTCTAAAGTTTGCGCTTGGTTGAGCAACAAGCCCGGAAAGCGATCACCGCGTTGTCGCTCAAGCAATACCAGCTTGCGATCCGGAATGAGCCCTTGCACTTCATCGTTGACGCGCAAGTATTCGCGAGGTAACCCATCTAATACTTCGATGCGCTCCTTCTCATTTTTTCCATCAAAAAAATGTGTGATGCGCGACGACTCAAACCGCTCACCCTGTTGAAAGGCGAACACGCCCACATAGTTCAGTGTTCGTGCGGCCTGTTGAATTTGGCGAACAATTTGCCCGACCTCAGACAGCTCGGACAATGGAGCGGTAACGGGCTGTAGGGCCTGTGGGGCGATAGGTGAGGTCTCTTTCGATGGCGATGTCTGACTGAATGCGCTTGCACTCGCGAACGTCAGCGCCAAAGCATAATGGACTGCGCGCGACATTACCGCATGGCTCCAAACGACACTTGACGTACATTCGCTGGGCCAGACATCTCGCGGTGCGTACTTACATAGTCGCGTACAACGGGTGCATTAAAGGCGACCTCTGTCGCACGCGATGGTTGATCTGCCGTGACCTCAGCAACTTGCTCTACAGGTGAGGAAAACTCGGGCAATAAAAAAGGCTTGGCGACCCAAATCACAGAGGCCACTGCAGCGGCCATCGCAACACCTGGCCAGACTGACTTACCCCAAAACCTTGCACTCTTTTTATCGGGTTTCGCGACAGCGATAATTGCAGGCTCATCTCGCAGTGCCATTGAAATTTTCTGTTGCAACGCACACGAGGCAGGCATTGCAAGCTCTGGAGTGCGCATTGCGTCACCTATTAGGTGGTACAGCTCCCAGGTGGCGCGCCCTTGGTCTGAGCTTAAGTGCTCAGGCATGTCAGTATCTTCGTCACCATCCATCCATGCTGAAACCGCATTGTTGTGCTGTTGGGTTGACTGATTCATATTCGACATCTCGTTAGACTGTTTCATCGTTTGAACTCCTCACCAACGTCGGTCGCCGGTTTCACCCAGCAAGGGACGCAGACGTGTTGCGATCGCTTCGCGCGCCCGAAAAATACGGGAGCGCACTGTACCAATCGGACAATTCATACTTTCTGCAATATCTTCGTAACTCATTCCGTCGATTTCACGCATCACAATCGCATTACGTAAATCTTCGGGCAAATCATTCATTGCCTTATTGACGGTGTCGGCAATTTGTCGACTCGCCATCTCGGATTCTGGGTTGCTACTGTCTGTTAGGTTGTCAGTTGCGTCAAAAGTTTCACCATCTTCATTTTCTTGTGCAGATGGCGTGCTTGGACGGCGATTGTTTTGGGCTAACCAGTTCCGGGCAGTGTTGATCGCAATGCGATACAACCACGTATAAAAAGCACTGTCGCCTCGAAACTGAGGCAAAGCACGATACGCCTTTATAAAGGCTTCCTGAGCAACATCCTCGATTTCACCGGGATCACGAATCATGCGCGACAGTAAGCGCATGATTTTTCTCTGATATTTCAGAACTAACAGATCAAACGCCTGTTTGTCCCCGCGTTGTACGCGCGCCACCAACTCGGCGTCTACGTCGCGTTCACTCAAGCTGCATCCCCTTTAGTTTGACGCGCGGCACTGTCAATCTGACGCGCGGACTGAAGCGCGACCTCATGAAAGACCGACATGCTCACGCACTGCCTCCAGACCACCATCGTGACGGTCCTAGACATGTTATGGGGACAATGTTGCAATTTCAAATCCAGACTGATACCAAAAAGGTGCTGCCACCGCTGGCTGACAATAACCTCTATGCTATCAGTCAGACCAGCGACTTCTGAAAAAAAAGCCAATTGCCAGGGCTTGTCCGGAAAAACAACCAACACGCGGCCTCTCAGGTTCGTTTGGTTGTGCCAACGCCCGATAAAATGCACCAAAAAGGGGACACATGCCAGAATGATAGCGACCCAGGGGCTCCACCCGGCCCAAAGCGCTGAAGTCACCAGCGCACATGCACCCAATGACAGCAACACAAAAGTAAAAGCCGCGACCCAGCGGGGCGGGGTCAACGGCACATACAGTCCAGGCAAGGATTGCTTAAACGTCAAATACGACGGACGGCCATCGAGCCGTTCGTACCACCAAAGCCAAACGAGTTGGAAAGTGCGACGTCAATTTTGAGATCCCGCGCGGCATTTGCACAATAATCAAGATCACATTCGGGATCCTGATTAAAAATGTTGATAGTGGGAGGAGAAATTTGGTGATAAACAGCCAAGGTGGCAAAAACAGCTTCAATACCACCCGCCGCACCCAACAAGTGCCCCGTCATCGACTTTGTCGAGTTAATGACCAGTTTTTTAGCATGATCACCAAAAGCAAGCTTGAGTGCCTCAGTTTCGTTTTTGTCACCTAAAGGGGTCGAAGTGCCGTGCGCATTGACATACTGCACTTGATCGGGGTTGATACCACCATTGCGCAAGGCATTGGCGATGCCCCTGCGAGGACCATCTCGGTCAGGTGCCGTGATGTGATGCGCGTCTGAGCTCATCCCAAAACCTGCAAACTCGCCGTAAATCCGCGCGCCACGTTTCTTAGCATGCTCGTACTCTTCTAGGATCAAGACACCCGCACCTTCACCCAGAACAAAACCATCGCGATCGCGATCCCAAGGGCGCGAAGCCGTCGCGGGATCATCGTTACGCTGCGAAAGCGCACGCATCGCGGCAAAACCACCAATACCAAGTGGCGATACCGTCGACTCGGCGCCACCCGCCATCATCACGTCAGCATCCCCGTATTCGATCATGCGTGCCGCATCACCGATTGAGTGCAACCCGGTCGTACACGCTGACACCACAGCATAGGATGGACCTTTAAAGCCCAGCATGATGGAGAGCTGACCAGAAATCAAATTGATCAAAGACGCAGGAACAAAAAATGGGGAAATCCTACGCGGTCCGCGTTCGAGATACTCGGTCTGAGTCTCTTCGATGCGTTGCAAACCGCCAATACCCGAACCTACGATCACACCCACGCGCTCTGCATTGGCCTCAGTGACTTCAAGACCTGAATCCTTCCAAGCCTGGAGACCCGCTGCAATACCGTAATGGATAAACGTGTCCATCGTCCGCGCCTCTTTGGCGGGAATAGTCTGGGTAATGTCAAAACCTTTGACTTCACCGGCAATGTGCGCATTGAACGCGCTGGGATCAAAGCGTGTGATCCGTCCAATGCCGGACCGACCGCTCACGATATTGTCCCAAGCCGTTGCAATGTCGTTGCCCACCGGGCTCACAATGCCAAGACCTGTAATGACGACACGTCGCTTCACGGAGCACTCCTCAAATAAGATAACGGCGGCCAAGATACCTGACGTAACAAGACAGGAGCCAATGGCCCCCATCAAAGCTGACAGATTGTCCTAACCGCCAAACTGCAAACAAAAATTACTTGGAATTCGAAGTGATGTAATCCACGGCTTGTTGAACCGTTGTGATTTTTTCTGCTTCTTCATCGGGAATTTCAGTTTCGAACTCGTCTTCGAGTGCCATTACCAGCTCAACCATGTCGAGCGAATCGGCACCGAGGTCGTCAAGAAAGGAAGATGCGTTCTTGATCTCGGCTTCATTAACGCCAAGTTGTTCAGCGACGATCTTTTTGACGCGCTGTTCGATGCTTTCCATGCAGATCTCCAAAGGGGAAAAGTCCGGCGAATTATAGCCAACCGGGAAAAAAAAACCTATTACATGTACATGCCGCCATTGACGTGCAATGTCGTGCCTGTGATGTAGCCTGCTTGCGGTGACGCCAAAAACGCCACCGCGTGCGCGATATCGCCAGCCGAACCCAGTCGGCCAAGCGGAATTTGTGCCATGAGCGCCGTCGTTTGGGCCTCATCGAGTGAACTTGTCATATCTGTTTCAATAAAACCGGGTGCCACGCAATTGACAGTGACACCCCTGCTGCCAAGCTCGCGTGCTAATGCACGACTCATTCCTGCAACACCTGCCTTGGCGGCTGCGTAATTAGCCTGCCCAGGATTGCCGCTTGAGCCTACGACAGAAGTAATATTGATGATACGGCCCCAGCGAGCCTTCATCATGCTGCGCATGACGCCACGCGACAAACGAAAGACAGCACTAAGGTTGGTTTGCAATACGGCATCCCAGTCCTCGTCTTTCATACGCATGGAAAGATTGTCGCGTGTAATGCCAGCGTTGTTGACCAAAATATGGGGACCGCCCGACTCTTTGGCCAAGGCATCCAGCAACGCATCACAACCAGCCACATCGGTAACATCGAGTACAACGCCTCGACCACCGAAAGCTGCCAAGGCTTCGGTCACACCTGCCGCACCTGCTTCGGTCGTCGCGGTACCGATGACGATTGCACCACGGGTGGCTAATTCAAGCGCGATCGCACGACCAATTCCGCGTGAGGCACCTGTCACAAGCACGATTTTATCTTTGAGGTCCATGACGATTTCCTTAGTCTGAACGTTAAGCGGCGGCCAGCGCATCAAGCGCGGCCTGCATCGATTCTGGATCTGTGACGGAAAGCGCCACGAGTTCTGGGTCAATACGTTTCACCATACCCGTCAATACTTTACCTGGCCCACACTCCACGACATGGGTAATACCTAAACCGCGCATCACCTGCACAATTTCAACCCAACGGACTGCGTGCCAAGCCTGACGCACTAACGCATCCCGGATCGCTGCAGGATCTTGCTCAATCTCAACATCAACATTGTTGATCACAGGAACAAGAGGCGCGCTCACCTGGACGTCCGCAAGCGCCACTTTTAGCACTTCGGCAGCTGGCTTGAGCAAACTTGAATGAAAAGGTGCAGATACGGGTAAAAGCATGGCGCGTTTTGCACCCGCTGCTTTGGCGGTCACAATCGCGCGCTGAACTGCGTCGGCATGGCCAGCAATCACGACTTGTGAAGGCGCGTTGAAATTGACCGCTTCTACCACTTGGCCTTGTGCAGCCTCGGCACATGCGGCGCGCACCGCATCGTCTTCAAGTCCCAACACGGCAGCCATTGCACCCGTACCCACAGGAACTGCCGCTTGCATGGCGTCCGCACGCACGCGCACCAACCTCACGGCATCAGCGAGAGACAGGGAACCTGCAGCGGTCAACGCCGCGTATTCACCGAGGCTATGGCCCGCCATTAACGCAGCGGTAGGGCCCCCTGCAGCACGCCAAGCTTGAAACATTGCAACACCCGCAGTCAACATAGCCGGCTGCGTATGGGTAGTCAAACTCAGCTGTTCAGCAGGCCCTTGCGCCATCAAGGTCCCGAGATCCTCGCCTAACGCAGCTGAGGCCTCAGCGATCACTTGCATGGCAGCAGGATGACCCGACCAGGCATCCATCATGCCGACCGACTGTGAACCCTGTCCAGGAAAAACAAATGCAAATTTCATGATGTCGCTGTAAAAATGAGAGAAACATTAAGTACTGAACAATACTACATACGGACGAGCACCGAACCCCAGGTGAACCCACCCCCAACACCTTGCATCAACACGAGTTGACCGGTCTGAATACGACCGTCACGACGCGCAACATCAAACGCTAAAGGTATGCTCGCTGCCGAGGTATTCGCATGCTGATCAACGGTGATCACCACTTTTTCTACGGGAATATCTAATTTTTTAGCGAGAAAGGTCAAAATGCGCAGATTCGCCTGATGCGGAATCAACCAATCGATCTCTGACAATTGAATACCCGCCTGCTGCGTTACCGTACGGGCCGAGCGATCAAGAACGGTGACAGCTTGTTTAAAAACAGCCTGTCCATCCATCCTCAAAAAAGGATCGCCAGTCACTTGGCCAAAGGCCACGTTACCTGCAGCACACAAAATATTCATTTGACTGCCATCCGCATGGAGTTCCGCCTCTATGATGCCAGGCGACTCGCTGGCTTTCAAAACGACTGCACCTGCACCATCACCAAACAACACGCAGGTCGAGCGATCACTCCAATCGAGAATACTAGAAAACACTTCCGCACCTATCACAAGCGCACAGCGTGCACGACCCGCACGGATAAAACTGTCAGCCGTTGTCAAACCGTACACGAAGCCGCTACAGACTGCCTGCACGTCAAAGGCTGCAGCGCCTTTGTTACCGATATTTGCTTGCACCAAGCAAGCAGTGCTTGGGAAGACAAAGTCAGGGGTCGAGGTTGCGACAATGATCAGGTCCACCTCGCCAGCTTCAACCCCCGCATCCTCAAGCGCTCGTCGAGCCGCTTCCGTAGCCAATGCGCTGGTCGTCATGCCTTTGTCTGCAAGATGGCGTTGGCGAATGCCGGTACGCTCTGTAATCCATTGATCAGAGGTTTCGATTTGGCGGGTCGCTAGTTCAGCGGCCAAATCATCATTACTCACCACACGTGGAGGTAAAAAACCACCTGAACCAACGATGCGCGCATAGGGCATGACCTGAGTCATTCGGGCTCTCCAGCTTGTGCCGAAGACACTGCTTCGACTTGTAAATGCGTGAGTTGGGCAATCGCCTCTGCAGTGCGTTTGAGCAAATCCGTGCTCACGGCTTCGCGTGCACGCTCAAGAGCGCAACCGAAGGCGTACGCATCGGCAGCGCCATGACTTTTAATCACCACACCACGCAAACCCAGCAAAGCGGCTCCATTGTATTGACGATTATCTACGCGATGCCGAAACCTCGACAATACAGGCCATGCAATCAAGCCCAATAATTTAGTCAAAACATTACGTCCAAATTCTTCACGCACCATGACCGACATCATGCGCGCCACGCCTTCAGCAGACTTGAGCGCAACGTTGCCGACAAAGCCGTCACACACCACCACATCGACAGTGCCTTTAAAAATGTCATTACCTTCGACATTGCCATAGAAGTTTAGAGAACTTTGTCTGAGTAATTCACCCGCCTGCTTAACGATGTCGTTACCCTTAATGACTTCTTCGCCGATATTGAGTAAGCCGACAGACGGCGCACGACTTGGGTCACCCGCTTGTGCAAGTGCAGTGCCCATAATGGCGAACTGTAAAAGATGCTCGGGTGTGCAATCAACGTTGGCACCGAGATCCAACATCGTCGTTGCACCACCCTTTTGATTGGGGAGTGCGGAGGCGATGGCGGGACGATCAATACCAAAGAGCGTTTTAAGCACGTAACGCGAGATGGCCATCCAGGCACCCGTATTGCCTGCAGAGATGCACGCATCTGCGAGGCCATCCTTGACTGCTTGTGCCGCCACGCGCATGGAGGAGTCTTTTTTGCGGCGCAAAGCAACCTCGACGGGATCATCCATCGTCACCACTTCAGAAGCAGGAAGAATCGTGTAGCGATCAGTACCAACGCTCGGATAACGTTTTGCACAAACAGAAATGGCCCGCTCGATCTCATCGGGCAGGCCTACTAGTAACAAATATGTATCATCAAAACGTTGCGCGAAATCAAACGCTGCAGGGACTGTGACGGGGATACCCTCGTCACCACCCATGCAATCTATCGCGATGCGAATGTCGTAAGCCACGTGATGATGCAACGCTGCGCGCAATGAAAAGGCACGCTCGGACGAGGCAAGCCCGTCAGCTGCGTATTATTCGTCAGTCTTGGTCTTAAGAACCTTGCGACCACGATAGAAGCCTGTTGGGCTAATGTGGTGACGCAGGTGTTGCTCGCCCGTATTTGGCTCGATAGCCGTTGGGGGATTCACTAAAAAGTCGTGCGAGCGGTGCATACCGCGCTTGGACGGGGATTTTTTGTTTTGCTGAACAGCCATGACAACTCCTGTGGATCGGCGAATTGTACGCCAACCGTCTTGATAACAACTACTAACCCTTGGTTTTGAGCTGACTCAATACCGCGAACGGTGAAAGGGGCTCTTCCCTGCCAGCTTCTTCTTCGGCTTGCGCATCCAAATCTACTGTTTCCGGACACACTTCGTGCCGCGGGACATAGGGAACATCTAAAATTAATTCATCTTCCACGAGATCGCACAAATCAAACTTGGGCGAACCCACTATCTTTTCGGGCTGGCCAAAGTCTTCCTCTTCGATCTCATCATCGCCGAGATCCGACTCACGCCGCACCAACTGAAATACTGTTTGCCGATTAATCGGCAAGATAAGCTCACCTAAACATCGTTGGCACTCAAGCACTAAATTCGCTTGAATCTGCACAACAAGCTCAGACAGATCATCTTTTGTCCGGCGACCTTCAATCACGTAACGAACGATGCCAGGAACCGTTGGTGGACCTTCTAACACCGTCAATTCAGCAACAGGTTGCTCTGGTAAACCTTCGAGCAAACGACCCAAATGATGCACGCTGAACACACCTTTTAGCACCTGACCTCGGCGCGCAAAATCGAACGCATCCACAATAGGAGGGGCACTGAACCGAAATGCAGCGCTAAGATCTTCTGACAAAATCGCTTGCCTTTCTAAATCGCTCGTTACTAGGTCTTGAAGCCGCTCGACAACACATCAATCGCGCCAAGCGTTCCCGTACAAAACTGCAACATAAATGCTGCAAAGCAAGAGATAATAACGTGTTTTCTCTAATATCGTCAATTTCTAACACGTCCAAAACAACAGTGCCTACCCCTCTCATTCTTGCCTCAAGCTCACCCTACAGACGGGAGCTCCTATCTAGGCTAAGAATTCCTTTTTTCATAGTCGCGCCCGAGGTCGATGAAACGCCTAGGGATGGAGAGGATCCAAGGTCGCTGGCCCTTCGTCTTGCGCAAGCCAAAGCACAGGTTGTCGTAAACCAATATCCTGGTCATATCGTCATCGGTGCAGATCAAGCGGCCTCGCTTCACGGCACCCCAGTCGGCAAACCCGGTAATCTTGCCATTGCCAAGCGCCAGTTGCGCGCGCTCTCTGGCCAGTCTGTTGTCTTTCACAGTGCGATGAGTGTTGCGCAGGATCACCGAATTGAATCGGTTGAAATTCCGACTATTTGCGTCTTCCGTACCTTAACCGATACGGCAATTGATCGATACTTAGCCATTGACACCCCATTTGATACGGCCGGAAGCGCAAAAGCTGAGTCCTTAGGCATTGCACTCATGCAAAGCATGGAAAGCGCGGATCCAACTTCAATTATTGGCCTACCTCTGATCGCCTTGACCCGCCTGCTGGCTGACTTCGGTCTCGATCCGCTTGAACATGCACACATGCACCCGGCCGCCCCCCCACAAAGCGCAGACAATGTCCAATCCTGAAAAAAATACCGCCAGCCAAAGCAATTTCGGCACGCTGCACTTAATCCCAGTTGGGTTGGGCGCGGCCCCTATCGACCAATGGTTACCCACCCAGGCACAAATTCAGGCGGGCGGCCTCATTACCTACATTGCCGAGAGTGCCAAGGTTGCCCGCACATTCTTAAAACTCACCCCCCTTTCTCGCCCCTTGCAGGACATCACCATCCACGAACTCAACGCGCGCGTCGAGGACGGCGTGCTAGCGCAATGGTTAGCGCCACTTAAATCAGGTCAAGACATTGGCTTGGTATCGGATGCAGGTTGCCCAGCAGTCGCAGATCCCGGTGCGCGGGCTGTCACACTCGCACACCAGATGGGCGCACCCGTGAAACCTTGGGTCGGTCCCTCTTCTATTTTGTTAGGCTTGATGGCAAGCGGCTTAGATGGCCAGCGCTTCGCTTTTCATGGCTACGCCCCTGTCGAACCCGCCGAGCGCGCCAAGCAGCTCAAGATATGGGAGCAAATATCAGCCAAACAAAAGCAATCCCAACTTTTTATTGAAACGCCTTACCGCAACCAGGCGATGTTTGGCAGCCTGATCGAACACCTCAAAGGCAACACCAGACTGTGCGTGGCACGCTCAGTCACGACCGCTGACGAATGGATTCGTACCCTAACCATTTCTCAGTGGAAATCTCAGCCAACGCCTGTGCTTGATAAGCACCCCACCCTCTTTTTATTTCAGGCCGCATGATGCAAGCGCATGTTTTACAAGCCCGTTACACCTACAAACGCCTCGCCATTTTTTTTCTGGCCTTGCTACTGACAGGCTGTGCGTCTCAAGTGGGCGGCCCTGTGCGCTATGACGACTCAATGAAGTCACGCGGACAAAGTGGTCGTATCGACGTGATCGTGTTGCATTACACCGCCTCCACCAAACCCAGCGCACTCATGACGCTAACCAATCGCGATGTCAGTGCACATTATGTCGTCACCGATGACAAGCCGCCGGTCATCTACCGTTTAGTCAATGAGGACAAAAGTGCCTGGCATGCGGGTGATAGCAGCTGGTATGGTCGTACCTATCTTAATCAGCGTTCAATCGGTATAGAAATCGTTCATCCGGGCTGGACCCAAAACAGCAACGGAGACAAAGGTATTCCCTACTCTGATGCGCAAATTGCCGCTGTTATCGAACTCACGCGTGATGTCGCCAAGCGCAACAACATCACACCTGAAAACATTGTTGGACATAGTGACGTCGCCCCGATGCGAAAAATCGATCCAGGCCCTTCTTTTCCGTGGAAAAAACTTGCGCAAGCCGGTGTCGGAAGATGGTTTGACGAAGCGGCCGCAGCCAAATACGAAGCCAACTTTGTCCGGACCGGCTATCCCGATGCGGGATGGTTTCAAAAGCAACTCAAACGCGTGGGCTATCAAGTCCCAGAGTCAAATTATTTTGATAAACAAACACTTGCGGCGATCGGCGCTTTTCAGATGCACTACCGCCCAGACCTTGTCACCAGCAGACCGGATCCGCAAACTGCGGCTCGCCTCATGGCTTTACCCACTTCAGGTTCCGCGCTTTAACCAAGCGCGCTTGATTCGCCAAGCAAGCAAGACCGCCAACACGGCGGCATAAATCAAGACAGTGTCAAAATCACTCTTACCTTGTTTATGCCACCAGTAGTGCAAGATGGCTAATACACCGATGAGGTAAATCGCTCGATGCAAATGCTGCCAACGTTTACCCAGGCGACGCATCCAGCCATGTGTTGAGGTAACCGCCAAAAGCGTCATGGTTAAAAATGCAGCAGCACCCACCAAAATAAAAGGCCGCTTCCAAATGTCAGACAGCATGGGGATCCACTCAAAATTTTGATCCCACCACGCCCAAGTCAGGGCATGCAAAACGGCATAAAAGAAAGCAAATAGTCCGCACATCCGTCGCCAGCGCAAGAGCGCAGGTTGCTTGAGCCATTGACGAAGCGGTGAAATAGATAAGGTCACCAACAAGCAAACGAGCGTCCACGTGCCAGAAGAGCGCGTTAAAAATTCGACGGGATTGGCGGTGAGTGCGTTTTGATATCCAAGCACGACCCATCTCAACAAGGGATAAAGCCCCGCAATAAAAAGCAGGGGTTTCGCACGGTCAAATGCTTTGACTGAGAGCGTTTGCAAAACCTTTATCTCAATAATTTTTACGCAAGTCCAGCCCAGCGTAAAGTGACCCAACCTCATTGGCATAGCCATTGAGCATCAGTGTTTTACGCTTAGGTGAAAACACGCCATCTTCACCAATGCGACGCTCTGTCGCCTGGCTCCAGCGTGGATGCGACACCTCAGGATTCACGTTTGAATAAAACCCATACTCGGAGGGCTGAGACTTTTCCCAGCTCCCCACCGGTTGTTTTTCAAGCAAGCGAATCGTCACGATGGACTTAACGGACTTGAATCCATATTTCCAAGGCACGACCATGCGCACAGGCGCACCATTTTGATTCGGTAAAACTTTTCCATACATCCCCATGACAAGCATGGTCAGGGGATGCATTGCTTCGTCCATCCGTAAACCATCACGGTAAGGCCAGTCAATCGAACGTGTCCGCAAACCCGGCATATTTTTAGGCTGCACGTCCGTGATGAACTCAACAAACTTTGCATTGCTATTAGGCTGGACTTGTTTGATCAGCTCTGACATTGAGTAACCAATCCAGGGAATCGCCATCGACCAGCCCTCTACACAACGCATCCGATAGCTGCGGTCCTCGAGGGGTGCAAGTTTACGCAGGTCATCAAGATCAAAAGTTTTGGGGGCGGCACATTCACCTTCTACGCGAAGCTTCCAAGGAGATGTCTGCATTTTGCCCGCGTACTTAACTGGGTCTCCTTTGTCCATGCCAAACTCAAAGAAGTTGTTGTAAGTAGTGGCGTCTTTTTCCGGTGTGAGAGGTTCCATCAAGACAAACTTGGAGGAGCGTTGCGCCTCGAGCGCAGCTAAGCTTGCAGCAGAGCTAAGCTGAGGGAATCCAGCAAGCGTACCCGCGGCAAAGGTAGCGCCTGCCGCCTTCATCCACTGACGGCGACTTTGCCAGATTTCTTCTGGGGTAATTTCACTGGCACGAATACGTGGATAGCGATATACAGGCATCAGGGACTCCGTCAGTAGGTATTAAGACAATTGAAACACACTTCACCTCACCCAATCACACACAGTCTATGGGTTTTACAAACGTTGGCTTTTACGTTTAAGTCAGACAATACGCGCGCGTAACCACTGATGCAAACTCGGTACGTCAGGCGCGATGATATGGTGAGGGCATGCACGTAACTCGCTCTCAGGGTGCGCCCCATACGCGACCCCAATTCCATGTACACCAGCATTAGCCGCCATCGTCAGGTCATGCGAGGTGTCGCCTACCATGACCATTTGATGCGGTTCGACCATGAGTTCATCGATGAGTTCCAACAACATACCCGGGTGGGGCTTGCCAAAAGTTTCATCCGCGGTCCGCGTTGCGGCAAAGGCGCTGTGCAGCGAGGTTGCTGTCAGCGCACGATTGAGGCCGACGCGACTTTTACCCGTTGCAACAGCCAAGGTCGCGCCCGCAGCTTGTAAGTCGCTCAGCATTTCAGGGACGCCATCAAACAACTTGAGCTGAGTATCCTTGGACAGATAGTGGTGGCGATAACGCTCTAAAAACAGCGGCTCCATGGAGGTGGTTAAGTCTGGCACTGCGCGCCTCAAAGCGGGCTCAAGGGACAACCCAATGACCCATGCGGCCTCAGCGTCGGTTGGCACCCGCAACTCCAAATCACGACACGCACCCTGAATCGCCATCACAATGCTGTGGGTCGAATCCATCAGCGTGCCATCCCAGTCGAACACAACGACTGAATAAGGGGTCATAGCGCCTCCAACTTTTGGAGGATTTTTTCACAACTGGATGGTAAAGGGGCCTCAAGCACCATCGGCTCTTGGGTCAAAGGGTGCGGCATTTCCAGCCGACAGGCATGCAAAAACATTCTTGTGAACCCTAACTTACTGAATTGGGCGCGCGTTTCGTCGCGTCCATATTTATCGTCGCCCACAATTGGAAATCCGCTTGAGGCCAAATGCACCCGTATCTGATGCGTTCTGCCGGTTCGCAGTTCGGCATCGACCAAACTATAGCCATTGAACCGACGTTCTGCACTCACAATCGTGTGCGAAACCTGACCCTCGGCCTCGACTTTGACGCGGCGCTCTCCAGACTGGGTCGTCCATTTCACTAAAGGCAAGCGAATATGCTGCCTGGCATTGACCCAGTCGCCCTCCACCAGCGCTAAATAATGCTTTCTTCCACCACCCGTTCTGAACATTTCATGTAGCGCCAGCAATACGTTTCTTTTTTTGGCGATCATCAGCAATCCAGAGGTATCCCGATCCAAGCGATGCGCCAGTTCTAGAAACTTTGCCTCGGGTCGCGCGGACCGAAGCGCTTCGATCACACCAAACGACACACCGCTTCCGCCGTGAACGGCTGTACCCGCCGGCTTGTCAATCACCAGTAAGCCGTCATCCTCGAAAACAATCGGAAACTCGCTCCCTGGAACAGCTCTCTTTTCATCCGGTGCGGGCAAACGCATTGGCGGCACACGCACCATGTCCCCAAGCTTGATGCGATCGTCGGGCGCCACCCGTCCCTTGTTGACGCGAACCTCGCCCCCCCTTACCGCTTTGTAAATATGACTCTTTGGTACACCTTTGCACAGACGCATCAAAAAGTTGTCCAACCGTTGACCGTCATGTTCCTCGGTGACCTCAATCAGCCGGACAACGGGCACGACAGCAGGAACGCTGGAACCGGATGACAAGCTATTCTTAGCCACAATGGGTGAGGTCAAGGAGGGAACTGTTTTTCGCGCGGATTTAAGTCCGTGGCGGGTAGCATTTTTCGAAGGGGCGATGGAATCTTTGCGCATCAGCAAAACGGGCTTATAATCAAGCAAGCCTTAAAAGGGTTAAGAAAGCCGGGTTAAACACCCTTCCTTCGTAGAGATGCAACTTTATGTCACGTCTCCGTCTGGATCGCGCACTGCACTATTTTTGTATTGTACCGCTTGCTTTCTTACTCTCTGGGTTGCTGGTCGTCGGCTAGACCGGGATGCACTTCAGGCGCGTTGTTGCGACGTTTTTACGTTTCGCCCGCGCTGGGGATGTGTGCCCCCTTCATGCCGCGCGCGATACTGAATTAAGAGCAAGATTAAAAGCAAGAAACCGTCGTATCCCAGCACCAGGCGTTTGACACATATCCGCCTGATGTTCACAGCATTTTTTTAGTCAACCACTTTTGTCAAATACTCTTGTGATCCTGACCCTCCTGCTGCATGAACCCCGCGCCCTAGGGCGCACAGTGCTGGTCTAAAGACCTTTTCTTCGTGCGTCCCGACAGGGCGCGCGTCCTCTTTGCCTGCTTCAGTGTTTCGCAGCCAACAACGCGTGGCTGCGCGTCGATTTCCGGCGCGCCATTTAAATGGAGAAACTCTCTCATGAAGCGCATGCTGTTTAACGCGACGCACCAAGAAGAACTGCGCGTTGCAATCGTCGACGGGCAAAAGCTCATCGACCTCGACATCGAAATCGCCGGACGCGAACAGCGTAAAGGCAACATCTACAAAGGCGTCATTACCCGTATCGAGCCTGGTCTCGAAGCGTGCTTTGTCAATTACGGCGAAGACCGTCACGGCTTTCTGCCCTTCAAAGAAATCGCACGCAGCTATTTCAAAGAAGGGGTGGATGTTCGTACCGCCCGCATTCAAGATGCACTGCGCGAAGGTCAGGAGCTGATCGTTCAGGTTGAAAAAGAGGAGCGCGGCAACAAAGGCGCAGCTCTCACCACCTTTATCTCTCTCGCCGGACGCTACTTAGTTTTGATGCCTAACAACCCACGTGGCGGCGGTGTTTCACGCCGCGTCGAGGGCGAGGAGCGTCAAGAGCTTCGCGAAGCAATGGACCAGCTGACCATCCCAACCGGCATGAGCATCATTGCTCGTACGGCCGGTATCGGTCGCAATGCCGAAGAACTGCAATGGGATATGTCCTATCTGATGCAGCTTTGGACTGCGATTGATGGTGCTGCCAAGGATAATCCTGCTCCGATTCTGATTTACCTCGAATCCAGCCTTGTCATTCGTGCCATCCGTGACTATTTCTCACCCGATATCGGTGAGATTTTGATCGACACAGACGATATCGCAGATCAGGCCACCGCATTTATGAGCGTGGTGATGCCCGACAACGTCGAGCGCGTCAAACGTTATCGCGACGATGTGCCCTTGTTCTCGCGCTTTCAAATCGAACACCAGATCGAAACAGCCTATTCGCGCACGGTAGACCTGCCTTCTGGCGGCTCCGTTGTGATTGATCACACTGAGGCGTTGGTCGCGGTCGACGTCAACTCTGCCCGCGCCACCCGTGGTGCTGACATCGAAGAAACTGCACTGCGTACCAACCAAGAAGCGGCTGACGAAGTTGCGCGTCAATTACGCTTGCGTGACTTGGGGGGTTTGATCGTGATCGACTTCATCGATATGGAAGACACGAAAAATCAACGCGCTGTTGAAAATCGACTGCGCGATGCGCTGCATTTTGACCGTGCGCGCGTCCAAATGGGCAAAATTTCCCGTTTTGGTCTGATGGAGTTGTCACGTCAGCGTCTGCGTCCCGCGCTTAACGAAGGCTCACACATCACATGCCCACGTTGTAATGGCACTGGCGTCATTCGTGATGCCGAATCGAGCGCGCTGCAAGTCTTGCGTCTGCTCCAAGAAGAAGCCATGAAGGAAAACACGGCGGCCGTGCATGCTCAGGTCCCTGTTGATGTGGCTACTTTCTTGCTCAATGAAAAGCGCTCAGATATCACCAAGATCGAGACACGTCTCAAGGTCAATTTGATCCTGATTCCTAACCGCCATCTCGAGACCCCGCACCACCACATTGAGCGCCTGCGTCACGATGATCCTCGCTTAGAGGACATCAAGACAAGCTTTGACTTAGTAGATGCCCCCTCGACTGACATGAGCTGGGCGCCTAAAGAGCAGGAAATCAAAGCAAAACCCGAGGCCTTGGTCAAAGGCATCACACCCGCACAACCCGCCCCTGTCTCCTCAACGCCTGCCAAAAAAGCAGACGCCAATGCGACACCAGGATTGTTCTCACGCTTCTTTAGCTGGCTAACGGGTTCCTCCGAGAAAAAAGAGGAAGCGACCAAGCCAACTGACTCACGTGAGCGTGGACGCTCTGCGCAAGGTGACCGACGCGGTGGCAATCGTGGTGGTCGTGGACGTCGTCCAGACAACCGAGGCGAAGGCCGCTCAGCAACAAACGAGTCTGCCACGACGCCAGACAATCGTCGCGCTCCAAAGGCGGACGAGCGTTCAGATCGCGCACCTCAGACACGTACTGAGTCCGGCGAACAAGGCGAAGACAACGCACGCGGCAATCGCAACCGTCGCGGTCGCGGTCGTAACCGTCGTGAAGACGGCTCTGAGGTTCGTGCAGACCAAGCTGATGGCGTCGCCACAACAAATCTGACGACCAACGACAATGCTGCTCCTAACGAACGTCGCCCACAGGCTGCGCGCCCATCACCAGCGTCCGGCAATTTGTCCGATGATCAGGCTAATTTGCAAAATGGCCTAGAAGCTCAAGGCTTAGGCGAAGACGACATTGACCAGAATGACCCAGAGCGCAAGCGTCGTCGTCGTCGCAGCCGTCGCGGTCGCCGCGGTGGTGACGAAGGCAGCAACCAGGATGGACGCGAGGATCAGACATCGGAAAACGCAGGCTTTGACCATATATCAAGCAATGCTCTTTCTGGCGCACCGGTTAACTATGTAGAACATAGCTCCACTCCAGCGTCAACACCCGCTGTCAATGTCCAACCCGTTTCAGCGCCAGTTGTTGCAGCACCCGTTGCAGTAGCGCCAGTTGTTGCTGCGCCTGCACCTACAGCACCTGTTGTTGTAGCACCAATTGCAGCACCTGCGCCTGCAGCATTTGTGCAAACGGAAACAGCGCCAGTTGTCTCAACGCTTGTCCAAGCCCCTGTCGTAGCAGCCCCTGTTCAAGTCACCTCGGCGAACGAACAACCTGCACAGGTCACGGCTCCGGCACCGACGCCTGCTTCTATTCAAGTTGCTTCGGCGCCGTCTGCACCAATTGTGGTGCCTGCCACACGCGCAGACAATGCAACATTGCATGCCATCGTGCAAACGGCCGGTCTGCAATGGGTAGAAAGTGATCCCGCTCGTGTTGCGCAAGCAATGGCAAACCAACGTGTCACGCCCATCAAGCTTGGTCGCGAACCCAAGCCGCGTATTGCAGTGTCCAGCGAACCCTTGGTTCAAGTGGAAACAAATCGCTAATACACGATCGCGCGTAAGCGCGATTACTGTTTAGCTGTATCAAGTCGTAAAAAAAGGTGCATCAAATTTATTGATGCACCTTTTTTTCTCCCCTCAAATACTATTTAGGCTGCAGCGACACTATCCATGGATTGATGGGTCATTATCGCCATTAAGCGGGCAAGCTCTTCACGCAATTGTCGGCGATCCAGCACCATATCGATCGCTCCTTTCTGTTGCAAAAACTCTGAGCGTTGAAAACCCTCGGGCAGCTTTTCACGAACAGTCTGTTCGATCACGCGCGGTCCTGCGAAACCGATCAGTGCTTTGGGTTCGCCAATCACGACATCGCCCATAAAGGCAAAACTCGCTGACACGCCACCCATGGTGGGATCTGTCAGTACGCTGATAAATGGCAACTTAGCTTCTGACAATCTAGTCAGCATTGCATTGGTTTTAGCCATCTGCATCAATGAAAACAAACTCTCCTGCATACGCGCACCACCGGAGGCGGCTACGCAGATAAAAGGGACTTTATTTTTAATCGCAGCCTGAACGCCTTGGACAAAGCGCTCGCCTACGACGGATCCCATTGATCCGCCCATAAATTCAAACTCAAAGCAAGCCAACACGCACGGCACGCTCCGTATCGCACCACTCATCACCACAAGCGCATCTGTTTCACCTGTTTGGCGAACAGCTTCTTGGACGCGCTCAGGATACTTGCGAGAATCCTTGAACTTTAAAGGGTCCATTGAACGTGTGTTAGAACCAATTTCTACGCGACCCTCGATATCGAGGAGTGACTCGATACGCGCACGCGATCCAATTCGCATGTGGTGATCACACTTGGGACAAACGTGCAGATTTGCAGCGAGGTCTTCGTTGTAGAGCACCGACTCGCAGGATGGGCACTTGACCCAGATACCTTCTGGCACACGCTTTGTGGTTGCATCTGGGGTAGGAACCTTGTTGATACGGGGGGGCAGGAGCTTACCAAGCCAACTCATTTAATTTGCTCCACTTGGCGCGCAACATCAATCGCCTGACGAATCCCAGCAAGCCAGCCTGCACCCGCATCAATCGCAGCCTGTGACTGTTGATCTTTAGGTAAACCCACACACGCTTTTGTCATCGTATCAATCAGCTTGCTGCCGATCACGACTGCGTCTGCCACCAAACTAATGCTCTGAGCGCTTTGTGCATCGCTGATGCCGAAACCCACGCCAACCGGCAAGGCAACATGTTTTCGAATGCCCTTTAAACGCATGGCAACATCGGCAGTATCGAGATGTCCGGCGCCTGTTACGCCATTGAGAGAAACATAATAGACATAGCCTCGGGCAATTTTTCCCACAGCCTGAATACGCGCGTCGGTCGAGGTCGGAGCCAACAAGAAAATCGGGGCAATGTGGTGCTTGTTAAGCAAACCCACAAAATCATCGATTTCTTCGGGTGGATAATCAACCGTGAGCAATCCGTCCACGCCCGCTTGTTCGGCTTGTTCAGCAAACGCTTGTTGCCCAATGTTTTCGATTGGATTGGCGTAGCCCATTAATACAATTGGCGTGACCTGGTCATGCTTGCGAAACTCAGCAACCAT
Source organism: Bordetella parapertussis (assembly GCA_945862495.1). Lineage (GTDB taxonomy): Bacteria > Pseudomonadota > Gammaproteobacteria > Burkholderiales > Burkholderiaceae_B > Zwartia > Zwartia parapertussis_G. The sequence goes on from CAMAYM010000041.1 coordinate 20,564, forward strand.
CCCCAACACATGCTTGAGTCCAATACCTTGCGCAATCGCGTGTTCTGCGGCGCGCTGAATTACGGGTCCATCGGCCATTGGATCCGAAAAAGGAATACCAAGTTCGATCACATCGGCACCCGCTTTGACCAATGCATGCATCAAAGGCACCGTTGACTCAGGCAATGGATTGCCCGCAGCAATATAAGGAATCAACGCCGCCCGTTGCTGTTGTGCAGCGCGGTCAAACGCTGCGGCGATGCGATCTGTATGTTGAGCCATATTTATCTAAAACCTTTAAATCTTAGAGCACCATACCCGCACGCTGTGCGACTGTGTTGATATCCTTATCGCCGCGACCTGACAAGTTCACCAAGATCACTTGGTCCTTTGACAGCGTGGGAGCAAGCTTTGCGGCATACGCTAGCGCATGTGATGTCTCAAGTGCAGGAATAATGCCTTCGATCTGACAGCAATGATGAAAGCTCGCCAATGCTTCGTCATCTGTCACGCTGACATAAGACGCGCGACCACTATCCTTGAGCCATGCGTGCTCTGGGCCCACACCAGGATAATCCAGGCCAGCCGATACAGAGTGCGTCTCGGCCACTTGGCCGTTTTCGTCTTGCAACACATAGGTACGATTACCATGCAATACACCGACACGCCCCGCCGTTAAAGAAGCAGAATGCTTGCCTGTCTCGACACCCTCACCGGCGGCTTCAACACCCACCAGTTTGGTATGTTCAAAGGGGATATAGGGATGAAAAATACCCATCGCGTTTGAACCGCCCCCCACGCAAGCCAAGACGTAATCTGGCTGCTTTCCTGCGTACAAAGGCATTTGCTCGATCGACTCTTGACCCATCACGGAGTGAAAGTTGCGCACCATCATTGGATAAGGATGTGGTCCAGCCACCGTTCCAATGATGTAAAACGTATCGTCCACGTTGGTGACCCAGTCGCGCATGGCTTCGTTGAGTGCATCCTTGAGCGTTTTGGAGCCGGACTCGACTGGCACAACGGTTGCGCCCAACAGCTTCATGCGAAACACGTTAGGCGATTGACGCTTGACGTCCTCGCTGCCCATGTACACCACACATTCCATGCCGTAACGCGCGCAGACGGTTGCTGTCGCCACGCCATGTTGACC
>CAMAYM010000042.1 GCA_945862495.1 Bordetella parapertussis
CACCATGGAACTTGATGAAGAAGTTGATACAGCCTATCCACAACGCTGGATTGGTAAAGTCACCGTCAAGACAAACGATGGGCGCATCCTAACGGGACGCGTAGACGAACCCAAAGGCGATCCAGGCAATACACTTTCACGCGCAGAAATCGAAGAAAAGACTTTACGTTTAGGTACCTACTTAGGTGCAGCGACGGAGTCACAAGTTAAAAAACTCACTCAAACTGTTTGGGATATTCGTAAACAATCAAGCCTTGGGAAGTTATTGGCAGCAGCTTGAAAAAAGAGCCGGGCCAACAGGCTCGGCCATATAAAGAGGAGACAAGCATGATGCGTTTAAAAGATCAGGTGGCGATTGTCACAGGTGCCGCAAGCGGTTTCGGGGCTGAAATTGCACGTCGTTATGCGCTTGAAGGCGCGCGCGTTGTCATTGCAGATCTGAATGAATCGGGTGCACAAAAAGTCGCAACTGAAATTGGAAATGCGGCAATAGCGATTAAATGTGACGTTAGTAAGCGTGCGGATATTGATCGCGCGGTTAAACTCGCACGTGATCACTTTGGCAGTATTGATATCGTTGTCAATAATGCTGGATTTACGCATAAAAACCAAGCATTTCTGGATGTGGACGAAGACACCTACGATCGTTGTTTTGATGTCAACGTCAAGGCCATTTATCACATGATTAATGCCGTCGTGCCGTCAATGCGTGCTAAAAAATCCGGATGTATTATCAATATAGGTTCTACTGCTGGCTTACGTCCACGACCTGGCTTGACTTGGTATAACGCCTCAAAGGGTGCTGCAAACTTATTGTCGAAATCTTTAGCTGTTGAGCTTGCGGGAGACAATATCCGCGTCAATGTTATTTGCCCTGTCATGGGTGATACAGGTATGCTGGGCGACTTTATGGGCGTGCCTGACACACCAGAAAATCGTGCACGTTTTATAGCGACCATCCCTATGGGGCGTTTGAGTGTGCCACAAGACATCGCCAACGCTGCAGTATTTTTAGCGTCCGATGAAGCTTCGTTTTTGACAGGTCTTGAGTTGCCTGTAGATGGTGGGCGCACAATCTAACCTTTTGTCGACAGAAAGCACGCCCGAAACAGTTAACCGACTCGGGCAGCTTTCTGCTTATCTTTCAGAGACAAAATCCCCTGCTCTGCCAAGCTCAATAACGCATTGAGCTCTTCGCGATCAAAGGCATGGCCCTCAGCGGTACCTTGTACTTCGACATACCGACCGGCCCCCGTCATCACAACGTTCATATCTGCGTCGCAACCAGAATCTTCGGGATAGTCCAAATCAAGTGTAGGGTGCCCGTTTACCATCCCAACAGAAATCGCGGCGACAGAGTCTTTAATCGGATTGTGTGAAATCACACCACGGGAAAGCAAGCCTTCCACCGCATCGGCTACCGCGATCCATGCACCGGTAATACTTGCGCAACGTGTGCCACCGTCAGCTTGCAAGACATCACAATCTATCTGAATAGTGCGCTCACCAAGCGCAGTCATATCAATGACCGCACGCAAACTCCGGCCAATTAAGCGTTGGATTTCTTGAGTACGACCGGACTGTTTGCCTTTGGCCGCTTCACGGTCTGAGCGTGTATGCGTCGCGCGAGGGAGCATCCCGTACTCTGCCGTCACCCAGCCCTGTCCTTTCCCTTTCAAAAAGGGAGGTACTTTATCAAGAATACTGGCGGTACAGAGTACTTGGGTTTCCCCCATGCAAAATAATACAGAACCCTCCGCATAACGCGTAAAGTTTCGCTGAACCTTGACGAGTCGAAGCTCATCGAGCTTTCTACCTGAAATGCGGCCTTGGCTAGTGCTAGTATTTGACACGTTGTATTCTCACTTTCAATGAAGAATGGTACGGACGATGGCGCAACTGAACCACAATCTAAAAAACCAAAAGCACAGTATACGCAGCAGACCATCCGCTGTCTTGTTCACACTGCTCCTATCCTGTAGTTTGATCATGTTTCAGTGTGTGCAGGCGCAAGTTGATAACGTTGCTGTGACACGCTATGACAATAGTTTTGAAATATTTCATCCCGTCCGTGCGACGAGAGGCATGGTTGCCACGGAGCAAGGACTGGCAAGCCAAGTAGGTGCTGATATCTTGAGTCAAGGTGGCAATGCCGTCGATGCCGCAGTTGCGGTTGGCTTCGCTTTGGCTGTTGTGTTGCCAAATGCAGGAAATCTTGGCGGCGGAGGCTTTATGTTGGTACATGAAGCAAAAAGTGCCTCTACACATGCCTTGGACTTTCGAGAAACAGCGCCTGCTTCCGCCTCGCGAGAAATGTTTCTCGATCATCGTGGCGAGGTGATTGCCGGCAAATCGACCCGAACACCTTATTCAGTTGCTGTGCCCGGTACAGTTGCAGGGTTGATATTTGCTGCGCAACAATACGGAAGTATGTCGCTTGAGCGTCTGCTTGCACCCGCTATCAAATTAGCCGAGGAAGGCTTCAGTGTGAGTCCTGTTTTGGCGCAACAGTTTAGTTTGCAACTCACGCATCTTGAGCGCTGGCCCTCCACAAAAGAAGTTTTTTTTAAACGAAAGCCTGGTGCGCCAGAATGTGATTTGTCTGAATGCCCAAGTGCGAGTTTGATCACATACTCAGCGGGTGAGAGGTTGTCACAACCCGATTTGGCACGTACGTTAAGAACCATCGCGAAGCAAGGCGCAGATGGTTTTTATAAAGGTACAGTTGCTCAGAACATTGTTGACACCCTTGCTTCTGCCTCACAACCAATGAGTCTCCTAGATCTTGAGCAATACCGTATCGCACAACGCATGCCTGTAAAGGGTCTTTATCGGGGCTATGAAATACTCTCCATGCCAGCACCAAGCTCTGGTGGCGTACACCTGATTCAGATGTTAAATATTCTAGAACGCTATCCACTAGCGCAATACGGTGCGGGCAGTGCACAAACAATCCATTTGATCGCTGAAAGCGCCCGCCTTGCTTATGCGGATCGCGCTGAACATCTTGGGGATCCAGATTTTGTCAAAGTTCCTGAGCGTGGGCTGACTTCAAAAAAATATGCGGATCGCTTGGCTGAAAATATACAACTGCAACGCACGACGCCCAGTAAGCAGGTCAACGCGGGACGAGCAGGCGATTTTGAAAGTGAACAAACAACCCATTTTTCCGTCATGGATTCGTTTGGTAATGTGGTCAGCTGTACATACACGCTGAATTTGAATTTTGGTTCTGGGATTGTGGCGCGTGGTACTGGTGTTTTATTAAATAACGAAATGGATGATTTTTCTGCAAAACCGGGTGCCGCTAATGCCTTTGGATTATTAGGTGGGAGTGCAAACGCTATCGAACCAGGTAAACGTCCCTTAAGTTCTATGACTCCGGTCATTGTGCTCAAAGACGGACAAGCTTGGTTAGCAACCGGCACCCCTGGAGGTGCCAGAATCATCACCACGGTTTTACAAACAATCCTCAATACAATTGATTTTAAAATGAATATTGCAGAGACGCTTTCAATGCCAAGAGTGCATCATCAATGGATGCCAGACTTTTTGCGCATCGAACGTGGTATCAGTCCTGACACCATTCGTTTACTCAAAGGTAAAGGACATGAGGTGCGCATCATGCCGACAATGGGTCGCGTCCAAACTGTTCAAAAACAGGGACAGATATTTTTTGGCGCATCAGATCCCCGTAACCCCGATGGCGCAGCGATCGGAATTGAGAGCATTCAATGATTAAAAGTATGACCGCCTTCGGTTGCGGAAAATCCGAACACCCATTTGGTTCTGTGACGGTTGAACTCAGGTCAGTCAATAGTCGTTTCTTAGACGTTCAATTTCGACTGCCAGATGAACTTAGACTTGCGGAACAACCCATCAAAGAACGTTTGTCAGCTGAACTCACCCGAGGAAAGGTAGAAGTGCGCGCACATTTCAGCCGAGCGCACGCGGTTGACCAAGCGGAAATCTCTGAAGAAGCCTTAAAGCTTACTGCTGCTCAACTCGATCGAATTAGAAAAGTTTTACCTGAAACAGCGTCTCCGAGCATGTTAGAAATTTTAAGCTTGAGTGGTGCACAACATGCGCAAGTAGACCCCGAGCTTTGGTTGTCCGCTTGTCAGGCTGCGCTAGATCATGCCCTCGTCGAGCTCTCCGCTGGACGCCTGAGAGAAGGACAACGTCTCGCTCAAGTCATGCTGGATACTGCCCGTCAAATTCAGGTGATCGCAAGCGAAGTTGAAACGCAAATGCCCGCTTTGCTAGCTTTGCACAAAGAACGCTTGGCTCAAAAGTTACGCGAGACCATTCAAAATGCGTTTCCTTCTGGTTTTACACATATCTCTGGTCCGGAATTGTCCGAGCGACTCGCCAGTGAATCAAGTCTGTTTGCGTTGCGCATTGACGTGGCAGAAGAACTCGCACGCCTTAAGTCTCATTTGGGTGAGTTGGAATTTATACTTCAAGATTTACCAGCTTCTTCCGCTAAATTTAAAAATAATACGCCACGGGGAAGTGCTGGAAAAAGACTCGATTTTTTGTTTCAAGAAATGAACCGCGAAGCGAACACGCTTGGTTCCAAGGCGGGAAGCTTAGAAATGACTCAGGCAGCGATTGATCTCAAGTTGCTCATTGAGCAAATGAAAGAGCAAGCGATGAATATTGAGTAATGTTGTATTCGCCTGCCCTCTCCCTTTGGCTAGCCCCGACCCACAAAAGGCATGGTTGTTGCCATGATCGTAACAAACTGTACATTTGTTTCTAAAGGGAAGCCCACTATTTGCGTAATGGTTTGCGCAACGTGATTGACATCCATGCGGGGCTCGACACGTGTCGAGCCGTCAGGTTGTGGGACGCCCTTGGTCATGCGCTCTGTCATCGGCGTTGCGGCATTGCCGATATCAATCTGGCTACACGCGATGCGGTACGCACGCGTATCGAGAGAGATCGACTTTGTTAAGCCTGTCACAGCATGTTTAGTAGCGGTGTAGCCAATCGAGAATGGGCGTGGCGCATGCGCCGAGATTGAGCCATTATTGATAATACGGCCGCCTTGGGGGGTTTGTGACTTCATAATGCGTATTGCGGCTTGTGCGCACAAAAACATACCGGTCAGGTTGATATTGACAATATCTTTCCAAATATCGACGGGCAAGTCCTCAATCGGCACAGGAGGTCCGCCACGGCCTGCATTGTTAAACAAGACGTCTAAACGACCCCAGCGGCGCACAACCTCAGCAAACAACGCATTGACAGATTGCTCATCACTGACATCTGTCACGATCGGATGTAGATTGGCGGCAACATCTCCACCCTCTTTTTTTGTTTCTTCGAGCGCATCGATTCGGCGTCCTGCGAGTGCAACTTGATATCCGACTCTCGCCAAGTGGATCGCTACTGCACGACCAATACCTGATCCCGCACCTGTAATCACTGCAACTTTTAGTTCAGACATTTATATTCCTTATTTTCATTGCCCTGTCTTGGGCATAAAGTGTTTTAAATCGAAGCTTTACCCGTCTCAACCGGAGCATCCGGTTGCGCACACCACTCACTCCAAGAACCTCCATATAGTGCAGCACCCTGTAACCCTGCCAATTCCATTGCGAGTAATAAATGACAAGCAGCGACGCCTGAGCCACAACTTGCAACCACCTGTTCTGGCGCACGCGCACCCATCAAAGACGAAAATTCAGCTTTTAAAACTTCGGGAGACTTGAAGCGAAAACTTGCGTCCAAATTGTTTTTAGAAAAACGGCTGAGCGAACCCGGAATATGTCCTGCTTTTGGATCTAAGGTTTCATTCAACCCTTCAAATCGATCACCAGGGCGACCATCAATAATGAGGCGATCAGAGCGTCCTAGGCCTTTTCTCACATCAGCATAATCAACGGTTTTTGTCAGAGATACCCCACGTTTAAAGTTCCCCGTAGTTTTTGCAGGCGTTGTTTCGGTTGAGAGTGGCAAACCAGCTTGCGTCCAAGCATCAATCGTTCCATCCAAAACAACCACATTTTGGTGACCCACCCAGCGCGCGCACCACCACAAACGGGCTGCATATGAAGCGCCAGGTGAATCATATGCAACAATCAAAGTGTCATGATTTACGCCCAGTTCAGCGAGGTCAAGCGCCAGTCGATCAGGGTCTGGTAAGGGGTGTCGCCCATTAGTGCCATCGGATCGCCCGCTTAATACTTTTCCTAAGTTGAGATAAATAGCGCCAGGGATGTGTCCCGCTTCATAGGCATGCTGCCCGAGCGTTGCATCCACTAAGTCATAGCGACAATCACAGACCAAAACTTTTGTAGGGTGCTGCGCGAGCGCATCTTGAAGTGCTGAAACCGAAATTAAGTGCGAAGTCTTCATATTCGTATCATTCCTTGGATCTTTCATTTGGTTGTCTCATAAGCACTCTGCTATGCTTTTATCTTACTTAACTTCACTATTGTCACCTATGTCGTTGGTTGCCGGAAACGTTTTTATGGTTGTCGCCCCAAGCGGAGCTGGCAAATCCAGTTTGGTTAACGCGCTGCTCGCTCGGGATCCCACATTGTGCCTGTCTGTCTCCTGTACGACACGTGCGGCGCGCTCGGGAGAAGTTGACGGAAAAGACTATCGATTTGTGACCAAGGCCGATTTTGATGCAATGCGTCAAAGCGACAAACTGCTCGAATGGGCGGAAGTTCACGGCAACTTTTACGGAACACCTCGTGACAAAATTGACCAGGCGGTTGCTTTTGGTCAGGACATCTTGCTTGAAATCGATTGGCAAGGTGCTCAGCAAGTGAAAAAACTATTTCCAGAGGCAATTGGTGTCTTTATTTTGCCGCCATCGATTTCTACACTTAGAGAGCGTTTGACGCAGCGTGGTCAAGATGCAGAGTCCGTGATTGCGCGCAGGATCGAGGCGGCGAGCGAGGAGATTTCGCACGCACCAGAGTTCGAATATGTTATTATTAATCAAGACTTTAGCATCGCATTGACGCAACTGAGTCAGATCATTGAAACGGCCAAACTTCGATATCCTCGTCAATTGGCACGACAGCCTGATCTGTTCAGGTCACTCAATTTACTCCCTTAAAACTGGCTGGCGGTATACTTGGCCTCTTATTGTTTTTTTACTCTTCTGACAGGATTTCCATGGCCCGCATCACCGTTGACGATTGCCTCGAGCACATCCCTAACCGCTTTAAGCTCACGCTAGCTGCAACGTACCGTGCCCGCGAACTTGCCCAAGGACATGCTGCGCGCCTCGAAAGTAAAGATAAACCTACGGTAACCGCTTTACGCGAAATTTCAGCAGGTTTGACAGGCATTGAAATGCTTCGCAAGGTTCCAACCTAAGTAGGATAAAAATGGCCTTTCCCGGACTTCGTTATGCATCATCCGGGTTATTGGCCGCCCTTCGTGTTGGCTCTCGTCTGACACGAAGACCCACTGAACAAGAAAGGCTCGGTGCAGTGTCTGGGTCAGCGACGCCCGTCACGACAGAAACAGAACCTGCGGTCGCATCGATGGCCTCGCTCCAGCTTTTGCTTGATGGTTATTTAGATGCAAAAGACGTCGCGCTTGTTCGCGACGCATATCGTTTTTCTGATCAGGCGCATCTTGGTCAGTTTCGTTCAAGCGGCTCTCCCTACATCAGTCATCCGATTTCAGTCGCTGAAATATGCGCAGGCTGGAAACTAGATGTGGATGCAATACGGGCGGCGCTATTGCATGATGTCATGGAAGACCAAGACATCGCAAAGCAAGAGTTATTAGAAAAATTTGGTCCTGAAGTCGCTGAGCTCGTAGATGGACTTTCAAAACTAGACAGACTCGAATTCGCAAGCAAAGCACAACAGCAAGCTGAAAGCTTTAGAAAGATGTTATTGGCAATGGCGCGTGATATCCGTGTCATTCTTATCAAGCTCGCAGATCGTCTACACAATATGCGAACGCTTGATGCGGTGAGCCCACAAAAACGTCGACGCGTAGCGCGTGAAACGCTTGATATTTATGCCCCCATTGCGCATCGCTTGGGTCTCAATGCCTTATACCGAGAGTTACAGGATCTTTGTTTTGCTGCGATCTATCCCAATCGCTACGAAGTCTTGGAAAAGGCTGTGATGGCAGCACGCGGTAATAGACGCGAAGTACTTACACGCATTGATGAACAAGTCAGAGCGGCACTTCCTGCGGCAGGTATAGAGAGTGAAGTGCGCGGTCGTGAAAAAACACTTTATGCCATCTACAACAAGATGGTGAAACAAAAGAAAAGTTTATCTAATGTTTTAGATATTTATGGATTTCGTGTGATCGTAAGATCTTTGCCTGAATGCTATATGGCGATGGGTATTGTTCATCAGCTCTACCGCCCTGTTCCAGGTAAGTTTAAAGATTACATCGCGATTCCAAAAATAAATGGTTATCAGTCTTTGCATACGACGCTCGTGGGTCCTTTTGGAACACCTATTGAGTTTCAATTTAGAACGCACGATATGCATCAAATCGCCGAAGAAGGCGTAGCGGCACATTGGTTATACAAAGGCGATCAGTCAAACCTCCAAGACATACAAAGCCGAACCAGTAAGTCTTTGCAATCTCTATTGGATATTCAGAGTCAAACGGGAGACTCGACGGAGTTTCTCGAACACGTCAAGGTAGATTTGTTTCCTGATGCGGTCTATGTGTTCACGCCCAAAGGTAAAATTGTTTCCTTGCCGCGTGGTGCCACTGTCATCGACTTTGCATATTCTATCCATACGGATGTTGGCAATCATGCTGTGGCTTCGAAAGTAAACGGCGAAGATGTTCCACTTCGTACCGAACTTGCGAACGGTGATTCCATCTCGATTACGACTTCTCAAACCTCACGACCAAGCGCGCAATGGCTCAATTACGCGAGAACCGGTCGTGCGCGCTCAGAAATACGTCACTATCTCAGAACCGTGCAATATGACGAATCGGCTTCGTTTGGGGAGCGATTGCTGACACAAGCGCTCAATGAGTTAAAACTCACTCTTCCAGCCAGTGAAGATCCTATTTGGGAAAAACTTGCTCGTTCGAGTGGCGCTAAATCTAGAGAAGAAATTCTTGCAGACATTGGCTTAGGCAAACGATTGGCTGCGGTAGTAGCCAGAAGATTTGCGCCCGACCATCCTTTCATTGCGACCACCGCGGCCGCAGATGATGAAATGACATCGGCCAAATTAGCACCGATACAAATTCATGGAAATGAAGGACAAGGTGTTCAACTTGCTCCCTGCTGTGGCCCGCTTCCTGGAGACCAAATCATTGCAGGCATTCGAGTCGGTCACGGTCTCGTGGTGCACACGACCGAGTGCCCTGTCGCTTTGCGAGCGCGCACGAAAGAGCCGGAACGTTGGGTAGACGTCGCGTGGGATGAAGAAACAGCTAAACATTTGTCAGCACGTATTGAAATTGTCGCTAAAAATGAAAGAGGTGTTTTAAGCCGTATTGCTGCTGAGGTTGCGCAAGCGGACTCGAACATCATTCATGTCACGATGCATGATGATGCAATGGCGACAGTCGTGCTAAACCTAACTGTTCAAGTCGATAGCCGTCGTCATTTAGCGCAAGTATTTCGATCGATACGACACGTTTCTCAAGTTGATAAGATCGTACGTACCAAAGGATAATTTCTATTATGTCAAAATCAGAAGTGATTGATCGGTCTCTCAATGCGATGGGTGAGCTTTTAATCTGGACGGATATTGCTCCAGAAAAAGAAGATGATTTTAATCAGTGGTACGACACTGAACATATGCTAGAGCGCGCGTCAATTCCGGGTTTTAAATGGTCAAGACGCTATCACTCTGAGACAGCCTCGAGGCCTTATTTAGCACTCTATCGCACAGAGACATTGCACGTTTTTTCTAGTGCTCCTTATCGCCAGGCTTTTGAAAATCAGACCCAATGGTCCGTGCGGAACTTTAGTGCAATGTTCAACACGAATAGACGCGTCAATGCGGTCACTGAGCTCTCAGGTGCGGGCACAGGCGCATTCGTCAGCTTAGTCTGTTTAGGATCTGATCTTAATGCAGACGCAGCCTTGCCTTTGATGGATGCACTTTGTAAAGACGTGACTGGAGTTATTGCCGTCCGAGTATTGACGCCAGACCCTAACTTATCGACCCCACTACCCTCTGAGGATCCTAGCAAAAGAGTATTGGAGCCATATTTAGTGATTGATACGACAAGCTTGGCAAGCGCAGATGCGGCAGGGGCATGGATGGTCTCTCGACTCCAGCTAATTCCGCATCAACACCACAGCTTTAGGTTGCTCTGGGATCTGCGCGCCAGCGATTTAAAATAAAACGTTGAGTGCTCGTCGGTGGCTTATTTCTTTACGTTATTTTTAAGCAACTTTCCAATGGTTTGGTTGTAGTCGGCGACGCATACTTCCGTGCACCGCTCTGCCCACTTTGTTAAAACTTTTTGGGTTGAAATGCGTCTAAGAAACGCCAAATCAGCTTGCGTAGGGAGTACGAGTGTCATCTGCCCTCTCGGCACTGATAAGCATTCTTTGCTCCCAGTATTACACTCTATGCCGCGCTGATTCAGTTTTTCAGAAAAGATCCACAAACTGTCGATCAGATCTTTGATATTTGACTCAATAAAAACTTGTAAGGATTCGGGAAGTTTTCCCCAGGCATTCAAGTTGACAGCGTGGACTTCTTGATTCCATCCCACCGGTAAGGCATATAAGTGTGTCGAAACTGCATACCATTTGGCATTGAACCCTGTCGTTGCACCAGCAATCGCACAATGAATAGACTTGTTTTCGAGCGCCTGAAATACCTCTCTAAAGGGTAGATTCACACTTTTTGCCCCGAGCGCCTCCACCAGTTCGGCCTGAGTACGCGTGATTGTACGAATCGTTAAGCCTCGGAGATCCGCCAGACTGCGGATCTCCGCTTGACAGAAAAATATCTGGGCGCCATAAGGTGCAATACCCAACAGCTTAACTTTGTTGACCGAATCAAAGTAAAGGCTAAGTACCGGAGTGAACGCGTGAGCAATCTCTCGAGCAGTCCTCGAGTCCGTTGCAAGTCCGGCAATATCCACAGCTTCAAGTAAAGGAATTGTGGGTGCATAGTAAGAAAGCGGAAGCACACCAAACTCGATCACACCTTGACTCATTAAACCAAGAAGCTCTTGCCCCTTGAGTCCCATTTCATCAAAGCCTTTGATTTGCACTGCTAAAGGTGTCTTTGAGCGCTCAGGCAGCGTTCGAGTCCAAAAAGGACGCTCTACATCCAAATAGGGAAGACGGCTGCTAAGTCCGCCTACAACACTGAGTTCGGTGGGTGGCAGAGGTTGCGCGTTCACGTGCACGGATAACCCCATCAGCAGTCCAAAAACTGAACAAAACAATATTGTGCGCGCGTACGCAAAGAATGAGATCATCATGGTTAATGATTTTAGCAAGGCTATGGTGAGACACAAGTAAAATAACTAACGTATGATCTAGGCAATATAAGGATTTTTGTGTTGGATTTCCCTTTATTTTCAGGAACTTGGTAAATGGGCCGGGTTAGTCACCCCAGTAACGCAGTGGCATTTTCCTTCCCAGCACAGAAACCTCTTCTTGGTATTGGCGCGCTGCTACTTTCGCTTCTGCTACAGACGATGTTAGATGGAATGGGCAAGTGGATCATAGCGGCGTAGCGGGTGGAATTGGACATCTATTGCAAATTCAATCGTATCGCTTTGCGCCAGCCTCATTACTCGCGCCGTTTAAATACGTTCAGATTACGTTTGCCGCAACATTAGGATGGCTCGTTTGGGCGCATTTGCCTGACTCGACGACTTGGAAAGGCATCGGAATCATTTGTGCAAGCGGTATCGTCAATAGCCTGATTGAATGGCGACGTAGTCGCACCTAGCGTAATCACTGCTTTCTAAATAAGTCGTCCACCTTGCAGGATAATTTTTTGATTACATCGCGCAGCAAGAGAGATATCGTGCGTCACAAGCACCAGTGTGGTGTGCTGTTGCGCCGCTATTTCAAACATCAAATCGATAATAGTTGAGCCAGTCGTTTCATCAAGACTGCCTGTGGGCTCATCGGCAAAAATTAAAACTGGATGCTGAACAAATGCGCGAGCAATAGAGACACGCTGCTGCTCTCCTCCGGAAAGGGTTGAGGGATAATGATTTAAGCGAGAGCTCAAACCCACTCTCTCTAACATTTTTATTGCAGGTTCAACTGCAGTCAATCCTGCAAGTTCAAGTGGCAGCATCACATTTTCAAGTGCGGTTAAGTTTGGCAGCAATTGAAATGACTGAAAAACAAAACCTACGTGACTCGCCCTAAATGCAGCACGACCATCTTCATTCATGCTTGAAAGCGACTTTCCAAGCAAATGAACTTCTCCCGAGCTAGGCTGGTCCAAACCAGCAAGCAACCCAAGCAATGTTGATTTGCCCGACCCAGAAGCGCCCGTGATGGCAAGGGATTGCCCGGCAGCGACTGAAAAACTAACGTCATCTAAAATGCTCAGAATACCTGTCGCATCGGACACCTGCTTACTGAGCTTTTTGACTACTATCGCATTGGTGACAACATTCATGACAATACACTCTCGCTCTCGTCGTAAGTTCGGTCTAGGACTGTTAGGACTGATGCTTGGTTCAACACATTCAATTTACACGCACTCTCAACAACAGACCGTATCAACCCCATTTCGTATTCTAATTGTTGGAGATAGTCTCTCTGCAGAATACGGCTTAAAACGTGGCTCAGGTTGGGTTGAGCTTTTAAAAAACACGCTGAAACAAACCCATCAGGCAATAGAAATTATCAATGCAAGCATCAGTGGAGACACCACTAGCGGTGGGCTTGCGCGTATTAAAACCCTATTAGAGCGAACAAAACCGAACATTGTTTTGGTTGAGCTTGGTGGCAATGACGCATTGAGAGGCTTACCTCTAACAATGACAAAAAACAATATGTTGGAAATGGTGCGTTTAATAAAAATGACGGGCGCTCAAGCTATTTTGGCCGGTATGCAAATACCTCCAAACTATGGCCGTGAATACACCACTGCATTTAAGGTTTTATTTGAAGAGGTCGCGCGCACTGAAAATATTGCACTTATTCCTTTTTTTCTGGAAGGTATTGCAGAAAACGCTGCCATGTTTCAGGCCGACGCAATTCATCCTAACGAACAAGCACAACCAATTTTGATGGAAAATGTACGTAAGGTACTTGTTCCAATGCTCCGATAAACCGTTAGAGTTTCGCAGCGTCAAGCTCACCGCTAATCAGCTTACCGGCATCGGGCAACATTTTGACTTTGTACTCCTGACGCAATACTTTCAGTGCAGCTTGCTCTTCAGCAGCACCCCAAGCTTGAGAAAGTTGGGCTTGCAATTGAGCAATTTGACCCGCTTCCGGTGCAGGACCTGCCTCAACCTTTGAAAGTCTAAAGACAGTATATTGGTCTGAACCTTTAGCACCGATATAACTCGGCAAAGGCTTTGCCATCGCAGACATCACGGCCTCAAGCTGTTCACGGGTCAGCGACGAAGGCTGTTGGCGTGTCACTTCAACAGCGGATTCAAAATCTTTGACTTCGCTGTCTGGCGCGGCTTTAAACGCCTCGAGTACGCGCAGACCTGCTGACGTTGCCGCAGCGAGTGCGCGCTCATCAACTAAACGTTGCTTGATTTGCGCAGACACTTCGCTCAAAGCAGGAACATGTGATGGATAAATTGCTGATACGCGAAGGGCCACAATGACGTCAGGAGAAACTTCGATCACACCAGAATTGAGTTTTTCTTTAAATACGTCAGAGGAGAACACCGCCTGTCGCACCTTAAGATTGCCTAAAATGCTTTGATCCTCTTCGGAAATTTCAGCCGCGCCGCGTTGTGTTGCAGGTAACAGACCCTCTCTCGTGAGACCTTTCACAGTACGGACGGGTAAATTAAGCGCAGTCGCAATGGGAGCAAGGCTATCTCGCTGATCATAAACGAGGCTGGTGAGCTTGCTACCTAGCTGAGCAAACTGCTCAGCAGCAAGCTGTTTACGAATCTCATTGGCAATATCGTCTTTCACTTCTGCGAAAGGCTTTACAGAGGCTGGTTGAATATCCACAACGTTGATCACATGAAAGCCAAAAGGACTCTCCACCACACCTGAGATCTTGCCACGATCCAACTCAAAAACAGCCGTTTCTACTTGGGGGACAAGCATATTTTTGCTAATCCAGCCAAGATCTCCACCCTGATTGGCAGACCCCGAATCTTGTGAAAACTCTTTGGCAAGTGCTGCGAAAGACTGCGGCGTCGCTGCCGCACGTTTGGCAATGTCCTCTGCTTTTGTGCGTGCCTGCGCCTTGACCGCGTCATTCGCAGATGCAGGTAACTCAACCAGAATATGGCTCACACGACGACGCTCAGGTTGACCGTAGCGTGTTTGGTTTTGCTTATAAAAGCTCTGTAAATTGTCATCCGAAACTTTGATGTCTTTGGACGCGGCTTGCTCATTCAAGACCACAAACTGCACTTCAACATTTTCAGGAACGAGAAGTTTTGCCTGATTGCTGTCGTACCATTTTTTGATGTCCTCATCCGTGACACTGACAGATTGAGTAAAGTCCTTTGCTGCAAAAATGCGACGTTCGACCGTGCGTTTTTCGGTCAGCAACGCAAGAATTTTTTCAGCAACCTCGGCAGGTACACGTGCAGTCAAACCAATCGGTTGAAGCACTTGCGCAATGGCCAGGTCACGTCTTAAGCCCAGCTCAAAGGTCGTCGGGTTCATGCCTTGAGCCGCTAATACGTCGCGGTAACGCTGGGAGGAAAACTGTCCATTTTCCTGAACCGCCGGGATGGCTGCGATCGTGCGACGCAATGTTTCGTCAGAAACCGAATATCGGCCTTTTGCTGCAGCAAGTGCGACCGTGCGTTCATCAATCATGCGATTGAGGAGTTGCTCACGAAACTCAGCCGTATCAAAGGCGGCCGGATCAAACTGACTGCCGAGGGCATTGCGATACTGTTCAAGTTGCGCAGTTCTTGCCTGATTGAACTCTCCTAAGGTGATGGGTTGATCCCCAACAGTCACCAGTTCAGGTTCGCTGGCCATAAAACCAGAATAGCCTTGCACGCCAAAGAAGACGAAGGAAGGAACGATCAGGAGCAACAAAATGAGTTGCATCCAACGCTGATGATTACGAATGAAATCAAACATAAATGAGTCGCACACCTATAGAGTAAGCCGCGGAAGTTTAACACTCGCTTGCGTTATGCTTGAAGTCCTTTATTTTTGGTGCTGACAACAAGGGTTAGACTGTTATAGATTTGTTATCGATTAGAACTATTTTCTAAGTTTTGCTTTACCCTCGGAGAGTCTTTTGTTCAGTTACCGCCACGGTTTTCACGCAGGAAATCACGCTGATGTTCTCAAACACATTGTGCTGACGCATCTTCTCCAGTATTACAACCAAAAGGACGCACCCTATTATTTTGTTGATTTGCATGCTGGAGCGGGTTTGTATGACCTAGAGGGTCAATGGGCTCAGAAAATAGGCGAATATATTGAGGGGATCGCACGCGTTTGGGAGGCGAAATCTCCACCGCCGGCAGTCATGCAATATTTAGATCTCATTCGGGAGCTCAATCCTGACGGTCAATTACGTATATACCCAGGATCCCCTTGGCTTGCCTTAGAGGCATGTCGTTCACAGGACAAACTGCGTTTGTTTGAAATGCATGCAAACGAAGCGGACATCCTCCGTCAAAACCTTGATCAGCGGCCCCATCGCGTTGCCCGCCAAACAGCCGTTTTTGGTGACGATGGTTTCGCTGGACTCAAAGGTCATATTCCTCCCCCAACCCGACGTGCCATTGTGTTGATCGACCCTTCTTACGAGGATAAGCATGACTACAGGCGGGTCGTAGAAACAATGAAAGATGCCATGGTGAGGTTTCCCACGGGCTGTTATGCGATCTGGTATCCCCAGATTCAACGGCGCGAAGCACAGGAGCTCCCGCGTCAACTTGAAAAGCTCGCCGGCCAAAACTGGACACATGCGAGTCTGACTGTTCACAAACCTGGTTCAGATGGCCTAGGACTGCATGGCAGCGGAATATTCGTCATCAATCCACCCTGGACACTCACCGCGACGCTCAAAGAAACACTACCCTGGCTAGTACGAACACTTGGCCAAGATGACCGAGCCAGCTATAAGCTAGATTTTATGGCGGTTTAAAATCGCTCGTTGGCACCCAGATAGCGCCACTGCCCGACGGGGAGATCAGAGAGCTTGATCCCCCCGATTCTGACCCGTTTGAGGCCGAGGACCTTGAGGCCCACGAGTTCACACATTCGGCGAATTTGGCGCTTTTTGCCCTCTCTGAGAATAAATTGCAATTGATCCTCGTTTTGCCAGCGAACCTGGGCGCGCTTTAAACGCTTCCCGTCCAGCATTAACCCTTCATTGAGCAAAGCGAGCCCGTCTGCGGCTAAGCGTCCCTGAACACGAACGAGATACTCTTTTTCAATTTCGGAATCCTCGCCGATGAGTTGTCGCGCAATGCGACCGTCTTGCGTCAGAACCAACAATCCCGTTGAGTCAATATCAAGACGGCCTGCTACCGCTAAACCGCGCAGTTGTGCGCGATCAAATTTAAGCGGGCTACGATCCGTTTGCGATCTGCTCATTGCGTTAATCAAGGCGACTGCAGGGGTATACCCGTCTTCGGCTTGACCTGAAACGTAGGCCATCGGCTTATGAATCAAAATCGTCACACGTGAGACTTGTTGTGCCGCGACGTTCCTGTCGAGGGTGATCGTTTGCGTGGGTAAGGCACGCTCACCCAGCGTCGCGACCACCCCATCGACCTTGACCCAGCCTCGCTCGATATAGCTATCGGCTTCCCGCCGCGAACATAATCCGCGATCGGCCATTAATTTTGATATGCGTAACTTTTCCATAAGTTGGATAATACACACCCATGCATCATTTTGAATCCACTCAACCGTGGTCATCCTCGCCTAAAGCTTCCTTTTCACCCATCCAAAAACGATGGTTGACGAGGCGTGGTGCATTGACGCAAGCCCTGCGTATGCTTGGCACGCTCCAGCTGCGCGTGCTGGATGAGTATCCGGCAGGTGCGTGTCAAGATGAAGCTTATCGTCTCAATAGTGTCGCTCGGCGCCCCGTCTGGGTGCGAGAGATCGTGATGAGTATCGATGGTATGGAGTGTGTGGCTGCCAGAAGCGTGACACTACTCAGCGCCTCACATGGCGTCTGGCAAGGCATGAGGCGACTCCGTAGTCGTCCACTTGCGGATATTTTATACGCCGACAGTGCCATCGTACGCTCCAATTTTGAAGTGGCGCGACTCAACAAACAAACGGCACTGTATCGTACAGTGCAGGCCTTTAAAACTGAGGCCCAACCCCTTAATCAATACAGTTCAGCACTGCTCGCAAGACGTTCGGTTTTTTGGCGGCAAGGGACTCCGCTTTTAGTGGCGGAGTGTTTCTTACCTGAATTCTGGTCTCTTATTTAAAAACCAACGGCTTGGCCATCGCGACGGCTGTCACTTGCGACCACATAGCCATCGGCCAAGTCCTTGGACAAACGCCAAATAAACTGACCTGAACCAAAATCCATGTAGGGATCATCAATCGCCTTAAGCGAATGCCCAAGCTTTTGCAGGCCCTCAATGGTCGAGGGGCGCATGGTTGATTCAACATCCAGCGTAAAGTCACGATTCACTTTCCAGCGAGGTGCATCGCACGCTGCCTGTGGTTGCTGGTGATAATCGACCATGCGGATAACAGTCTGCAAGTGCCCTTGGGGCTGAATGTCGCCACCCATGACACCAAAGCTCATCACGGGCTCGCCATCGCGGGTGAGAAAACCAGGAATAATCGTGTGAAAAGGACGCTTGTGACCTTGGACCACATTTGCGGACTTGGGATCCATTGAAAAACCAACACCGCGATTCTGAAAGCTCACACCTGTACCAGGCACGACCACACCGGAACCAAAACCCATGTAGTTGGACTGAATAAAGGAAACCATCATGCCATTTTCATCGGCGGCAGTCAGATAGATCGTGCCCCCAGAGGGTGGGATGCCAGGCGCAAAATGTGTGGCGCGTTTCATGTCAATCAGTTTTGCACGCTCAGCAAGATAGGCATCGTCCAACATTTGCGATGCGGTCACTTCCATCGTGCGGGGATCTGCCACATAGCGATATAAGTCTGCCATCGCTAATTTCATGGCTTCGATCTGAACGTGCTGGGACTCTACTGAATCAACTTTCATATTGGCAATATCAAAATGCTCCAGCATGCCGAGTGCCTGAAGTGCTGAGATGCCCTGCCCGTTTGGTGGAATTTCATGAAGGGTATAGCCACGATAATTTTTCGAAATCGGCGTGACCCACTCAGGGCGGTACTGTCGGAAATCCTCAAGCGTATGAGCACCACCGTGCTCGCGAATAAATGCCACAAGCTTTTCAGCAATCTCGCCTTCGTACATGTCACGACCAAGCGAGGCACCGATACGTTTCAACGTTTGCGCAACGTCTTTAAATACAAAACGCTCACCTACTTTAGGTGCTCTACCTTCAGGCATAAAGGTATTAGCAAAGCCTGGCTGATCCTTGAGCTCAGGGACTGCGGCGGCCCATTTCTGTGCCACAACAGGAGGCACTGCATAGCCACGCTCAGCAATTTCAATGGCAGGCTCCATGAGTTCCGCAAAGGGCAGCTTGCCATAGCGCTCGTGCAAAGCCGCCCACCCAGCGACCACGCCAGGAACGGTAATGGCGTCTACCCCACGCTTGGGGGCTTTGGCGAGTCCATTGACATCCACGCCATATTTTTTCTTGAAGTAATCAATATCCCAGGCTTTCGGTGCAAAACCCGAGGCGTTGAGCCCTTGTAATGTTTTGCCATCCCAAACAATCGCGAACGCATCACCACCCAAGCCACAAGAGACAGGCTCAACCAATGTAATCGCTGCTGCAGCTGAAATCACCGCATCGACAGCCGAACCGCCTTTTAACAGCATACGCAACCCCGCTTGGGCCGCGAGCGGATGTGAGGTCGATACTACGTTGCGCGCAAAAACCGGAATCCGAATGGTGGGATACGGATTCGCCCAGTCAAATTGTTTCATGTGGTGTTACTCAAATAAAGGAATGAAAATCACAGCGCAGCGTCGCCGCTCTCACTCGTACGAATACGGATTGCTTGTTCAACAGCCGTCACAAAAATTTTGCCATCGCCGATTTTGCCCGTGCGCGCCGCGCGAACGATTGCATCAATGACACGGTCAACCGCTTCGTCAGCCACGACCATTTCCACACGAATTTTAGGGAGAAAGTCTACGACGTATTCGGCGCCACGATAGAGTTCGGTATGGCCTTTTTGGCGACCAAATCCTTTTACTTCTGTCACAGTTAAACCGTTGACGCCAACATCGGCCAACGCTTCGCGTACTTCGTCGAGTTTAAAAGGCTTGATAATGGCGGTTACTTGCTTCACGATGCGTCCTATTTTTTAGAAAAATTTTGATCAGTTACGAAAACCATTTGAGAGAGGATAACGCCAATCTCGTCCGAACGCCCGTTCAGTGATGCGCGGTCCAAATGGTCCTTGCTTACGCTTGTACTCATTGATGCGAATGAGGCGGACAATTTGCTCAACGGCCTCGGGGGCATAACCCGCCGCGACGATCTCAGCTGGTGAAGCGTTCCGTTCTACATAATGCTCAATGATGGCATCAATCACATCGTATTCTGGAAGATTGTCTTGATCCATTTGGTCTTCGCGTAATTCCGCTGAGGGGGGTCTTGTGATGATTCGGACAGGAATGACTTCTCCGAACGTGTTGCGCCACCGGGCAAGCCTGTAAACAAGTGTCTTGGCGACATCCTTTAAAACGGCAAATCCTCCCGCCATATCTCCGTAGAGGGTGCAATAGCCTGTGGAGAGCTCGGACTTATTGCCAGTCGTAAGGACTAGATGCCCAAATTTGTTGGATAAGGCCATCAACAACATTCCGCGCAAGCGCGCTTGAATATTTTCCTCGGTGGCATCGGGTGATCGACCCGCAAAAATAGGGGCAAGAACTTGGTCAAAGCTATTCGCTAAATCAGCAATCGCAATCTCGCGATAGGCAACACCGAGTCTTTCTACCATTTCACGCGCATCAATTTGGGAAATGTCGGCGGTGTAGCGTGAGGGCATCATGACGGCATGTACACGATCTGCCCCTAGTGCGTCTACCGCAACGGCCATCACCACAGCGGAATCAATGCCGCCGGATAACCCTAGAATCACACTTTTGAAACCATTTTTAACGACATAGTCAGTTAAGCAAAGCTTGAGGGCCTCCCAAACTTGCGCTTCTTCCGTCAATAACTCCGTGCGAGGCGCATCGATGACAATAGCCGAGCCTATCGCTGGCACAGAAATTTTGCCAGAATCCGAAACCTCAATAAAACTTAGATCTGGAGAAAAATCTGCGGCTCGAAGCGCGAGCTGTCCCTCGCGGGAAAGTGCAAACGATGCTCCATCAAACACAAGTTCGTCTTGGCCACCGACTAAATTGGCATAAATCAACGCACAATGCGTGCGTTCAACACAACGCAAGGCCACACGGATGCGTTGCGCCTGTTTGCCAAGGCTAAATGGCGAGGCATTTAGAACCAATAAGGCTTGAATACCCAGTGCCGCAGCGGCTTCAGGGGCTGTGTCTCCCCAAATATCTTCACAAATATTGATACCAAAACACACACCGTCAACACTAAAGCACATGGGCTCGGCACCAGAGATAAAGTATCGCTTTTCATCAAAAACCGAGTAATTGGGGAGCTCTTTTTTGAAATAAGTGCCCAAAATCTGCCCGTTAGACAAAACTGAGGCCGCATTGTGCAAGCCGTCTTTGTCTTGACGGACATGTCCAACGACGACGTGCAGGCCGTTGAGATCTGACAGCTGGTCGCAAAGCGTCTGTAACGTACGTTCGCACTGTTCAATGAAAGCAGGTCGAAGCAGAAGGTCTTCAGGAGGATAGCCCGTCAAAACGAGCTCAGGCGTCAACAGAACCCGTGCCCCCTGCTGATAGGCCTGCTGCGCAGCCTCAAGGACCAAACGTGCATTGCCCGCGAGGTCACCGACGAGAACGTTTAATTGTGCAATACCTACCC
>CAMAYM010000043.1 GCA_945862495.1 Bordetella parapertussis
CAACCCCGTCATGATCACAGGTCTTGCCCAGGGCGGTCAACTGATGACTACTACAGAGGTCGATAACTGGCCCGCAGATGCGGCTGGAGTACAAGGACCGGAGTTAATGCAACGCTTTGCCGCGCATGCTGAGCGCTTTAATACTGAAATGGTGTTTGATCATATCGCGAGCGTGGATTTTTCCTCGCGCCCCTTTCGCCTGACCGGTGACGGTGGTGCTCAATATACTTGCGATGCCCTGATCATTTCTACGGGTGCCTC
This sequence comes from Bordetella parapertussis, assembly GCA_945862495.1. GTDB lineage: Bacteria > Pseudomonadota > Gammaproteobacteria > Burkholderiales > Burkholderiaceae_B > Zwartia > Zwartia parapertussis_G. Next base: position 262 of record CAMAYM010000043.1, read on the forward strand.
CGCTAAGTATCTTGGGCTGCCCTCAGAGCAAACCTTTATGGGTCGCGGCGTTTCCGGCTGCGCGACCTGCGATGGCTTTTTTTACAAGAACCAGGACGTCATCGTTGTTGGTGGCGGAAACACGGCCGTTGAAGAGGCTCTTTACCTCTCCAACATTTGTCGCTCTGTCACAGTGGTGCATCGTCGCGACAAGTTTCGCGCAGAACCCATCATGATTGACAAAATGATGGATAAAGTCGCCAATGGCAACATGAAGCTTGCGACCTTCCGCCAATTGGACGAAGTGCTCGGCGATCAGTCTGGTGTGACTGGCGTTCGTTTGCGTGCGACGGATTCGGACAAAACGGAGGAACTCGCAGCCACTGGCGTTTTTATCGCGATCGGACACCAACCCAACACCTCTATTTTTGAAGGCAAGTTGGAGATGGCGAATGGTTACATCGTGACACGCAGCGGTTTAGTGGGTCTGGCAACAATGACCTCCGTCCCTGGCGTCTTTGCCGCGGGAGACGTGCAGGACCACGTCTATCGTCAAGCCATTACGAGCGCAGGTACGGGCTGTATGGCTGCGCTTGACGCTCAGCGTTGGCTGGAGAATGCGGAACAGTAAAGCGGGCTTCGCTGACCTCAAACGCCTACATCAAACGGCGCTTGAGGAACAGCGTGCCCGCCAAGCGCGCGATCAGGCCAAACTGCAGGCTCAGCAGCGTTCTGACTTGAAAGGACCGCCCTCAGTGACATCTGCCGACGAGGTCAAACTGTTTGCCCGGGCGATCCAGTCAGTGACACCGCTAAAATCTGCTTCGCGTGTTGCACATCGTCCACGCGACGCGCAGCAGGCTGACGTGATGACACAGCGCCGACAGCGCGCACTGGGTCAGGACAATCCAACACCACCTCCTCTCTCTGATGGTTTTTCACCTTTTGTCGATACACAAGCCGATCTGGCCTGGAGCGCTCCAGGCATCGGACCTGAGGTGCTCAGACAGCTCAGACGCGCTTTTTGGCCTGTCGGTGCACATATTGATTTGCACGGACTAAGCAGCGATGAGGCAAGACTTGCACTCTCAAACTTTATCGAAGTAAGCCAGATCCACGGTACGCGCTGCGTCAGGATTGTGCATGGAAAGGGCTATGGTTCAGCGGATGGACAATCCGTCTTGAAAGCGCGCGTCGCACAATGGCTCACACAGCTCAATGCAATCAGTGCGTTTGCTTCTGCTCCGCCTGCACATGGTGGCCAAGGGGCCCTGCTGGTGCTGGTTCGCCCGCATCTGGCTCACGCAAATAATCCACCAACTGATCGGTAATGGGCGCAGGCTTAGGTGTGCACAAAGACACCACAAAGATGACAATAAAAGCGACGGGTGCACCAAAGACCCCAGCTGCGATCGGTTGAATATCCCACCATAGTGCAACGGGTGTGCTCCGAGGCACATTGAGCATCCACTCCCGGAGCCAAGGTTGCGCCTGAACCATATAAAAAAATGTTGTGAACAAACCTGCCAGCATCCCAGCAGTCGCTCCCCATTGATTGGCGCGTTTCCAAAATATTCCCATCACCAACACGGGGAAAAACGTAGAAGCCGCGATGGAAAATGCAGCACCCACTAAAAACAAGATGTCGGCGGGCGTCCGCGTTGCTGCCCATGCTGCGCTAAAGGCTACTACCAGTAGTAACACTTTTGACAAAATCACCTGCCGCCCTCCGCGCATGCGCGATGAGACAACACGTAAGAAGGTGTCATGAGACAAGGCATTTGAAAGCGTCAGCAATAAACCGTCTGCCGTTGAGAGTGCTGCCGCTAATGCACCCGCAGCGACAAGCCCAGACACCACATACGGCAAACCTCCAATTTCCGGTGCCGCCAAGACAATCATATCTCCACCAATCTGCACTTCGGAAAGCTGAACAATTCCATCGTGGTTGAGATCCAAAATACTAATGAGTGAACGATCGACTGCAGACCATGCGCTGACCCAAGAGGGCAAATCTACAAATGGCATACCCACTAGATTGTTGTAGATTTCAAACTTCACCAAGATCGCAAGCGCAGGGGCAGTGAGATACAACAACAAAATAAACAATAAGGACCAAAACACGGATTGACGTGCATGCCCGACTGAGGGCGTCGTCAAGGAGCGCATCAAAATATGGGGCAATCCAGCTGTCCCCAACATTAAACATAACACTGTGGCAAGAAAGTTATTCCTCACCGCGTCTGCAGACTCTTCTGTTTTACTGACAAAAGGTTCAGCATGCGACATGGGTGGCGCCGAACGCGCAGCAAAATCATCACGCGCTTTTGACCAGGCCGTACGAGCCGCCTCGACAGACTTTGGGTAGGTCGCGAACTCTCGCTCCAGTGAACGTATTTCCACCATGGGCGCATCGTTTGCTCGCGCACGAAGTAGCTTCACGGTGAGTTGCTGTTTCTCTGTCTCCCAAGAATCAGGAAGCTTAGCAATTCTGGACTGCATCAGATCCGCACGGCTTTGCCAAATATTTCTCACTTCCAGCTCAGCCTCGTCTTGGCTCAATAATTTTTCGCGCGCGACCACCTCAGTCAGCACGGTACTAGCCGCAAACTGCGGCACGGGATCACCGGTTTGCTTTACCGCGAGCCATACGACGGGCACCAAATAAGCGATAACAAGAATGATGTACTGACCCACCTGCGTCCACGTGACTGCCCGCATTCCACCAAGAAAGGAGCACACCAAGACTCCGCCTAAGCCAATAAAAATGCCTAGCTCGAATGAAATACCTGTCATGCGAGTCGTGATGATTCCAACGCCATAAATCTGAGCAACTAGGTAGACAAAAGAACACAGCACGGCACAAATGACGCCGACGAGTCTGGGTAAGTTGCCTTCGAAACGCGCCCCCAAAAACTCTGGGATCGTATATCCGCCAAACTTGCGTAAGTAGGGAGCTAAAAACAACGCGACCAATACATAGCCTCCCGTCCATCCCAAAATATAGGCGAGTCCGTTATAGCCAGATAGGTAAAGTGTGCCAGCTATCCCGATAAACGAAGCGACAGACATCCAATCCGCAGCAGTGGCCATGCCGTTAAAAACGGCCGGCACTCGGCGTCCAGCCACGTAATACTCAACTGGATCAGACGTCCGGCACATGATGCCAATACAAGCGTAGAGCGCGACTGTAGACAACAAAAAGGCGTATCCAATCCACTGCCTTTCCAAACCAAAAACTTCCAACACCGCTAATAAAAGAACGAGCGTAATAAACCCCACCGTATACGCGGCATAGCCACGAAACAATCGTCTACTGAAGGCCTGTTGCTGAGACGTTATCTGTGTGGATTGAGATTGAGTCAAGACTGCTTCACCTTTTGGGCTCTGCGTCGTTGATCGAGTTTTTCCATTCGCCAGGCATACGCACCGACGATCACCAAAAATGTCGTAGGTGCGCCAAAGGCCGCGACCCAAAATGGAAACGGCCAACCAAAAATCATCAGTTCTGAGAGTGCTCTCGCAAAGTAAGCAGGGACAAAAGTGACAAGTCCCCAACTCGCAAGCAAAATGCTGATCAGGCGCAAATTACTGCGCCAGTAACGTGAAGGTCTGCTAGGCTTTGACTGCTCAATCATGATTTGAGTCGCAAGGGTTTGAGAAATCGGAGCGCAGTGCCTAATGCGACAACGGCCAACACCTTAAGTGTCAGCCGTTGTGCGTTTCTTTTTTATAATGCCGTTGCTGCTAGCATGCCCTTTGTTGAGCGTTGTCCCCTCACCTAGATGATTTTGATTCTGCACCACAGATCAGCAGACCGCATCAGGGAATGCCCTAATTTAGGGCTAAAAGCATCATTTTATTTTTATTTCAACAGGTTTTTGCCCCAATTATGTTCAATCCCTCGCGTGACCAGGTTCGCCAGTTTTTTATAGAAACTTGGCATAAGCACAAAGAACTGCAGGTATTGACCCCTCTGGAGGATATCGCGCTGACGTGGATGGAACAGCACCCCGAGTACCAAGAAATCCTCGTCCAACAGGAATCAATGACGCGCGAATTCAATGTCGAAGAAGGCAAAACAAATCCTTTTCTGCACCTCTCTATGCACCTCGCAATCGCTGAGCAGCTCTCCATTGACCACCCCAGAGGTATACGGCAAGCCTTCGACAAATTAGCGTCCCGCACAGATCCACATCACGCCGCGCATGAAATCATGGAGTGTTTAGGACAAGTCGTGTGGGAATCGCAACGTTTGGGCACCGCATTGGATAGCGAGGCCTATATTGAGCTCATCCGCCAAAGAGTCAGCCGAGACTGACCCTTTTGGGAGAGGTGTGACTGAGATTTAGCGTCTCAGTGAGGACTAATTGAACGGTTTTACTAGCGACGAACGGACAACGGTCCCGGCTGCGCAGCCAACCACGCAGACACGTTTTTGATGTCTTGTGGTGACAATTGCTTGGCAAAGGCGCCCATGATGGCATTTTTGCGTACGTTAGCCGTAGCAGGCGCCCCAGAGGCACCGCGCTGATAGGCTTTTAAAGCATGGGCTAAAAAGTCAGCATGCTGACCGGCCAAAATTGGGTACGAAGGATCAATCGACTTGACCGCATCCGCGCCGTGGCACGATGCGCAGTTGAGTTTTTCCCAAACGGCTTTCCCAGCTGCCAAATCGGCTGCCTGGCTCAGCGACGCTGAACCTAACAAAAGAGCCCCGGTGAGGGCGAGCGTTAGATATTTCATATAAGCCCCCGATTATCTGAGATTGGAGTAATAGACGGCCAAGTCAGCCATGTCCTGGTCCGAGAGGCTCTTGGAGATTGCATCCATCGTAGGATGGGTACGCTCACCCGTTGCGTAGGCACGCAAAGACGACTGAATGTATTTTTCATTCTGGCCGGCAATCTTGGGCACTGAGTAGATCTCGGGGAAACTCGCACGATAGCCAGGGATACCATGGCAGCCAATACACATTGACACTTTGGCCTTAGCGGCTTCGATGTTGCCCTTTGGGGGATCCGCGGCGAGGGCCGGGAAAACCACGGTACAGGCTGCGGCAAGCGCCAATTTAGCGAGCTTGCTTGAAAACGGGGCGCGCAACGAGGCACTGGGGGTCGTAGCGTCAACAAACTGAGATTGCAAAACATTCGGAAACTTCATAATGGACTCTTAGTCTGGCAGGGAAAAGTCCCGGGATTCACTCCCGGCCGCAAAACGTTAGGATTGTACGATAATTGGAAAAATTAGACTTCAATTAAGTCATGACAGATTCTGACCACTTTCATTTTGGCAAATAATGACCACCAAAACCCCCTCTTCAGCACAAACCACCCGCTTTGACGGTACAGAGCGCTATGTCGCGACGGACGATCTCAAACTTGCTGTCAATGCCGCCCTAACGCTGCAACGCCCACTTCTCATCAAAGGCGAACCCGGAACCGGCAAGACCATGCTGGCTGAAGAGGTTGCGGCAGCGCTTGGCCGCCCCCTTCTGCAATGGCACATCAAATCCACCACCAAGGCGCATCAGGGTCTCTACGAATACGATGCCGTGTCACGCCTGCGTGACTCGCAGCTCGGTGACGAAAAAGTCAAAGATATCCGCAACTACATCATGCAGGGTGTGCTCTGGCAAGCGTTTGAGTCGCCCGAGCCCGTCGTATTGCTGATTGACGAGATTGACAAGGCCGATATCGAATTTCCAAATGATTTGTTACGCGAGCTGGATCAAATGGAGTTCCATGTTTACGAGACACGCTCTACCGTCAAGGCCCTTCACCGTCCGTTAGTGATTATTACGTCCAATAACGAGAAAGATCTTCCCGATGCATTTTTGCGTCGCTGTTTCTTTCACTACATTCGGTTTCCGGATCGTGACACCTTGCGCAGCATTGTTGACGTGCACTTTGCCAACTTGCACGCGGACGTCCTGCGCGCCGCGCTCGATACATTTTTTGCTTTGCGCGACGCACCTGGCCTGAAAAAGAAACCCTCTACTTCGGAGTTTCTTGACTGGCTGCGCCTGCTGATTGCAGAGGATGCTACCGCTGAGCAAATCGATGCGCACGCGGCCACCTCAATTCCGATGATGGCCGGCGCTCTGCTCAAAAATGAGCAAGATCTTCAACTGCTTGAGCGTTTAGCTGCAGTCACTCGCACCACGCGTCGCCCGCCAGGATCTTCGAATGGTAGCTAATCAAGGTTTTACGCTGACACCTGAGCCCTGCACGCTGAGCGGACATGGCGTGCGTCTTGAGCCCCTGTCCCTCATGCATGCTGAGGGACTCACTCGGGCAGCGCGTGACGGGGAGCTTTGGAACCTGCGGGTCACATCTGTACCCGAGCCTGAGCAAACCGCCCATTACATTCAAACGGCCCTCGATGGCTATGCAGCGGGACATATGTTGCCGTTCGTCGTCATCCATTCAGTCAGCCAGGAAATCATTGGCTCGACGCGCTATCACGACATCATCTCTTCGGTCGCGCGCTTAGAGATCGGCTATACCTGGTATGCCAAAAGTCATCAACGCAGTCATGTAAACACAGCGTGCAAATTGCTTTTGCTGGAGCATGCCTTTGACGTGCTCGGCGCAGCGGTTGTCGGCTGGCGCACTGATAATTTTAATCATGCATCACAACGTGCGATTGAGCGCTTGGGTGCCAAACGGGACGGCGTATTGCGTCATCATGCGCTGCGGCGCGACGGCACGGTCAGAGACACCGTGATGTATAGCGTCACTGAAGGCGAATGGCCTGAAGTGCACGCGCACTTGACCTATCAACTTAAACGCCATGCTTGTTGACTTCTTTTATCACCTCCGCACGCAAAAACTCCTTGTCTCAGTCAAGGAGTACCTGACACTGCTTGAGGCCTTGTCAAGTCCAATCATGCCGCCCACGCTTGAGGATTTTTACTACCTCGCACGGACCACCTTGATCAAAGACGAAACACTCTTTGACCGTTTTGATCGTGCCTTTGCCACGTATTACCGCAGCCTCGAACAAAAGCTTCCAGCAGGAAAAAAAATCCCCTTGGACTGGTTGGTGGCGGAACTAGAAAAACGTCTCACTCCCGAACAAAAAGCTGAGCTTGAAAAGCATGGTTGGGACAAGCTGATGGAGATGTTTAAAGAACGACTCGAAGAACAAAAGGGACGTCACCAAGGCGGTAGCAAATGGATCGGCACGGGTGGCACTTCACCTTTTGGCAATAGCGGTACACACCCAGAGGGCATTCGTGTGGGCGGCACCGGTGGCAGCCGCTCAGCAGTCAAAGTATGGGATGAGCGCAACTTTAAAGACTACGATGACTCGATTGAGCTTGGCACCCGTAATTTTAAGGTTGCTCTCAGACGCCTCAGGCGCTTTGCGCGCGAGGGCTCAGATTTTGAGCTGGATCTGGGTGACACTATTGCGAGCACCGCCCGTAACGCAGGCTATCTCGACATCAAAATGGTCCCCGAGCGTCACAATAATGTCAAGGTCCTCATGTTGCTGGATGTTGGTGGCAGCATGGACGATCATATTTCGCGTGTCGAAGAATTGTTTTCAGCTGCGAGCAGCGAATTTAGAAATCTTGAGGTGTATTACTTTCATAATTGCCCATACGAGCACCTTTGGAAATCGAATCGTCGCCGACAGATGGAGCGCTTTGAAACCTGGGATGTCCTGCGTAAATTTAACGCCGACTGGCGACTGATTTTTGTGGGCGACGCGACCATGAGCCCTTATGAAATTTTGCAGCCAGGCGGCTCGGTCGAGCATTACAACAAGGAACCCGGCGCTGAATGGTTGCAGCGTATGGTTAATGCCTGGCCTAAAACTGTTTGGCTTAATCCCGAACCTCAAGCCTCCTGGCAATACCGTCAATCGATCTCCATCATCCGCAATATTGTCCAGGACAAAATGTTTCCTGTGACAGTGTCCGGCATTGAGCAAGCGATGCGTTTATTGTCCAAGTAAGCGTTCAAAAGTGAACCATTTGGGACGCCAGTGCTCCAACAGGTTCGTTGTTTCTTTCAGGACCCTCACATGTCGCTATTCACTGATGCCCTGAAGCGCACCCTGATTGGTGTTGCATTCGCCTTTATTGGAAGTCACTCAATGGCCGCTGCCATTCCCGCTGGTGTCACCAAGGTGACGAGCGTTGAAGGAATTACCGAATACCGTCTTGACTCCAATGGTTTGCGTATTTTGCTCGCGCCAGATGAGTCCAAGCCCACCACCACCGTCAACATGACGTATTTAGTGGGTTCACGCCATGAAAACTATGGCGAAACCGGGATGGCCCATTTACTTGAGCATATGCTCTTTAAGGGCACACCCTCAATGCCGAACTCACTGGGTGAGTTTTCAAAACGTGGGCTTCAGGCCAATGGTACGACTTCCGTTGACCGCACCAACTATTACGCAAGCTTTGCCGCCAATCCCGATACGCTTGCCTGGTACCTGAACTGGCAGGCGGATGCCATGATCAACGCCACCATCAAGCGCGAAGATCTGGACACCGAAATGACTGTCGTGCGCAACGAAATGGAGAGTGGAGAAAACAATCCCTTTCGCATACTGTGGCAAAAAATGCTCAGTATTGCCTACGAGTGGCACAACTACGGCAAGACGCCCATCGGTGCTCGCTCAGACGTTGAAAACGTCGATATCGCGCAGCTGCGTGCTTTCTACAAAACCTACTACCAGCCTGACAACGCCGTATTGATTGTGACCGGCAAGTTTGACACGCCTGCTGTTCTGGCCGATGTCATGAAATCGTTTGGGAGCATCCCACGTCCTTCCCGCACGCTTCCTCCTGAGTACACCACAGACCCCGTCCAGGACGGCGAGCGCAGCGTTATTTTGCGACGCGTAGGTGGTGCGCCTCTGGTCGCCGCCATGTACCACGTGCCCTCGGCCGCGCACAAAGACTTTGCCGCGATCGATTTAGCCAGCATGATCATCGCGGACACCCCTTCTGGGCGCCTCTACAAGGCAATGGTCCCTACCAAACAAGCCGCAAGCGTGTTTGGCTTTACCATGGATCGCACTGCACCGGGCACCGTGATGTTTGGTGCAAGTTTGCAGCCTGGCATGGACCAAGCCGCCTCCCTCAAAACGCTCACTCAGACGCTCGAGTCGCTGGCCCAACATCCTTTTACCCAAGAAGAGTTAGACCGCGTGCGTAATCAATGGTTGAAATCTTGGGAGCAAATGTTCAGTGATGCCCAAAAAGTGAGCGCAGGCTTGTCCGAAGCTGCTGCAGTGGGCGATTGGCGCCTCTGGTTCTTGTCGCGCGATCGCATCCGTGCAGTCACACTGGCTCAGGTACAACAAGCCGCCGATCTTTACCTGACGCAATCAAACCGTACAGAGGGTCAATACATCCCCACGGATAAGCCGCTGCGCTCACCAGCGCTGAGCAAGCCTGATTTAGCTGCGGAACTCAAAGACTACGTTGGTGACGCTCAACTGAAACAAGCCGAAGCCTTTGATCCTGATCCCAATAATATAGATCAGCGCACGCAGCGTAAAACAGTCAAGCTGACCCATGGCGCCGTGCAGCTCGCGCTGCTGCCAAAAGAGTCTCGTGGCGAACGCGTTCAAACCGTGATTCAATTGCATTTTGGTGATGTAGACTCGCTCAAGGGGCACCGGATCGCCTCGATCGCAACGCCAGATCTATTGCTGAGCGGCACGGCTCAGCTCACACGCCAACAAATCAAGGACCGGATTGATGCGCTGGGCGGTCAAGTCAGCATATCGGGCTCTGGTACAACGCTCAGCATCAGTTTGTCCACGACACGTGCCAATATCGATGCGCTCGTCCAATTTGTGCTGGACACCGCCCGTCAAGCAAACTTTCCGCAAGCAGAAGTCGATGAGTACAAAGCTAAGCTGCTGACCTCAATCAAGAGCTCAATGACAGAGCCTACAGCGATTGCGACACGCATGCTTTCACGCCACGACAATCCCTGGCCCAAAGATGACATTCGTTATCAACCCAGCTTTGAAGAGTCGCTTGCCGCCGTCGATGCACTCAAGCGTGAGGCCTTAGTCGCTTTCCATCAAACGTTCTATGGCGCTGCACACGCAATGGGTGCGGCTGTGGGGAGTTTTGATCCCGCTACGTTAGAGGCCACCCTCACAGCATCTCTTAATCGTTGGGGCGCCGGACAAGCCTATGCACGTATTCCGCAACCTTACCGCGATATCAAACCTGTTCAGATGCAAGCGCTCACCCCCGATAAGGCCAATGCGTTTTACACAGCAGCGATGCCCTTAAAGATGCAAGATACCGATGCAGATTATGCAGCGCTATACCTCGCAAACTTTTTACTCGGGACCTCTGAGACCTCAAGATTATGGCTACGTGTTCGGGAAAAAGAAGGTCTGTCCTACAACGTACGGACCCGACTAAACGTCTCGACCTTTGAGCCCAGTGGCTCTTGGGGTGTGTATGCCATCTTTTCGCCAGAAAACCGTCACAAAGTCGAAGCTGCCATTCGCGAAGAGTTTGAGCGGGTGTTGAAGGACGGTTTTAGCCAGGCCGAAGTGCAAGACGGGATCAAAGCATTGCTCAACTATCGTAAGCTTGCACGTGCGCAGGACAGTGGTTTGACTGGGGCCTGGATCAATTACCTTGACGCAGGCCGAACCTTTGCCTGGGCCGCCGAACTGGATCGCAAACTATCCACACTCTCTGTCGAGGACGTCAATACAGCGATACGCAAATATCTCAAGCCAGCAGCGTTCAGCAGCGTGGCAGCGGGAGATTTTGAAAAGAGGTAACAATAAAACCGACTGACTGAATGACGTCAGTGAAAAGGGCCGAATCTCACACTAAGATTCGGCCCTTATTCATGGATCACGGATATGCTGCTTAGGAGAAAAAATCCTTGACGCGATCAGTCCATGACTTACTCTGAGGAGAATGACGCTCGCCACCTGCAGTCAAGGAAGTCTCGAACTGACGTAGGATGGCTTTCTGCTCGTCAGTCAGCTTGACCGGAGTTTCCACGACAAAGTGACAATACAAGTCCCCGGGGTATGCGCCACGAACACCTTTAATACCCTTGCCACGCAGCCTGAATGTTTTACCTGACTGTGTGCCTTCGGGAATCGTGATCTCGGCTTTGCCATTCAAGGTAGGCACTTGAATTTCGCCCCCGAGCGCCGCGGTCGTAAAAGGAATGGTCAACTCGCAATGCAGGTCATCATTTTCTCGCTGGAAAATCTTGTGTTCCTTGATGTGGATCTCCACAAACAAGTCACCCGAAGGCCCACCGTTGATGCCAGGCTCACCGTTACCGGAGGAGCGGATACGCATTCCGTCATCAATACCCGCAGGAATTTTGACCTGAAGTGTTTTATTGCGACGTGTCCGTCCTACCCCATCACACGACACACACGGATCCGTGATTTCCTTGCCGCTACCATGGCAAGTTGGGCATGTTTGCTGCACGCTGAAAAAGCCTTGCTGCATGCGCACCGCACCAGCCCCACCGCAGGTACGACACGTTTTAGGTGTTGTGCCTGGTTTGGCCCCGCTCCCTTTACAAATCTCACAATTTTCCCAACTGGGTACGCGGATTTCGGTATCAAAACCGTTAGCCGCCTGCTCAAGGGTAATTTCCATCGCGTACTTGAGGTCTGCACCGCGGTAAACCTGAGGCCCACCACCGCCGCCACGACGTCCGGCACCGAAAATCTCGCCAAAAATATCGCCAAAAGAATCACTAAACCCCGCGCCGCCCGCACCACCCATGCCTGCGGCATTGGGATCGACGCCCGCGTGTCCATAGCGATCGTACGCAGCACGCTTATTATCGTCAGATAAAATTTCGTAAGCTTCTTTGGCTTGCTTAAATTTTTCTTCGGCTTCTTTGCTATCCGGATTGCGGTCCGGATGGTATTTCATCGCCAGCTTGCGGTAGGCTTTTTTAAGGTCATCTTCCGAGGCATTTTTAGCAACGCCAAGGGTTTCATAAAAATCGCGTTTTGCCATGATCTCAGGCTCTTTTATTCAAACAGTATGAAGGTGGGCAAAAAAATGCGCCCGGGATGCTCATAAAGAGTCCCGGGCGAATTGTTTCGTAGTCTAGACGATCACTTTTGATCGCGCTTGACTTCTTTGAACTCAGCATCGACCACATTGTCATCCGCTGGTTTAGCACCAGCCTCTGCACCTGCACCTGCACCACCTTGCGCAGCAGCCTGAGCAGCTTGTGCATCGGCATACATCTTTTCACCGAGCTTTTGCGAGGCAGCCGACAACAATTCGACTTTGGCATCAATCGCAGCTTTATCTGAGCCGTTTTTCAAGACTTCTTCAACGTCAGTGATGGCAGCCTCGATCGCTGTTTTCTCTTCTGCCTCGAGCTTGTCACCATACTCCGTCAACGACTTGCGTGTGGCATGCACTAAGGCATCCGCACTATTGCGTGCCATCGCCAACTCAGCCATGCGGTGATCTTCCTCAGCATTGGCCTCGGCGTCTTTCACCATGCGCTGAATCTCGTCTTCGGTCAGACCTGAGTTTGCCTGAATCGTGATCTTGTTTTCCTTGCCAGTGCCTTTGTCTTTAGCGGACACATGCACGATACCGTTTGCATCGATATCAAAGGTCACTTCGATCTGTGGCGTACCACGTGAAGCAGGTGGAATACCCTCGAGGTTGAACTCACCCAAGGTCTTGTTGCCAGCAGCGATTTCGCGCTCACCCTGGAATACCTTGATGGTCACGGCAGGCTGGTTATCATCCGCAGTCGAAAACACCTGTGAGTGACGGGTTGGAATGGTCGTGTTCTTTGTGATCATCTTGGTCATCACGCCACCGAGCGTTTCAATACCAAGTGACAACGGTGTCACATCCAACAACAACACGTCTTTACGATCGCCGGACAACACCGAGCCCTGAATCGCCGCACCTGCAGCGACAGCCTCGTCGGGATTGACATCCTTACGCGGATCGCGACCAAAGAACTCTTTGACCTTTTCCTGCACCTTGGGCATGCGTGTCATACCGCCCACCAAGATGACGTCATCAATTTCGCTGACTTTTACGCCTGCGTCTTTGATGGCAATGCGGCAAGGCTCAATCGTACGAGCGATCAATTCCTCGACCAACGACTCGAGCTTGGCACGGGTCATTTTCAGATTCAAGTGCTTGGGACCTGAGGCATCCGCCGTAATGTAAGGCAGGTTGATTTCGGTCTGCTGACTGGAAGACAACTCAATCTTTGCCTTTTCAGCGGCTTCTTTCAGGCGCTGCAAAGCCAACACGTCTTTGGAGAGGTCCACGCCCTGCTCTTTTTTGAACTCGCCAATCACGTATTCGATGATGCGCTGGTCAAAGTCCTCGCCACCCAAGAAGGTGTCGCCATTGGTCGACAAGACCTCAAATTGCTTTTCACCATCGACATCGGCGATTTCGATAATCGAAATATCGAACGTGCCACCACCCAAGTCATAGACCGCGATCTTGCGATCGCCTTTTTCCATCTTGTCCATACCAAAGGCCAAAGCGGCTGCGGTCGGCTCGTTGATGATGCGCTTGACGTCCAAGCCCGCAATGCGGCCCGCGTCTTTTGTTGCCTGACGCTGACTGTCATTGAAGTAAGCAGGCACAGTAATGACAGCCTCGGTCACTTCTTCGCCGAGGAAGTCCTCAGCGGTCTTTTTCATTTTGCGCAGTACATCCGCCGCGACCTGTGAAGGTGCGAGTTTTTTGTTTTGTGCCTCGACCCATGCGTCGCCGTTGTCCGCTTTGACAATTTTGTAAGGCATCAAGTGGATGTCTTTTTGCACAGCGTCTTCGGAGAACTTGCGACCGATCAGGCGCTTGACGGCGTACAACGTGTTGGTTGGATTAGTCACTGCCTGACGCTTAGCAGGAGCACCAACCAAGGTCTCGCCGTCTTCCATGTAGGCAACGATCGAGGGAGTGGTGCGGGCGCCTTCGGCGTTTTCCAGGATTTTGACCTGATTGCCATCCATGACAGCCACGCAGCTGTTGGTGGTGCCAAGGTCGATACCGATAATCTTACCCATGGTGAAGGTCCTTTAAAAAATCAAAATTAGATGAATTACCTGAATGAATAGAAGATGGGGCACAAATCGATGATTTCAAGCCCGAATCCATCTTTTTTCGTTCAAAAACATTTTTAAATACTTAGGCGGCCACAGTCACCAGCGCCGGGCGCAGCACACGATCAGCGATCAAATACCCTTTTTGCAAAGTCTGAACGACTGTATTGGCCTCTTGGTCCGCCGGGATCGTGGCAATCGCCTGATGCTGATGGGGGTCAAACTTTGTGCCGGGCGCTGGCGCGATTTCCTTGAGATGGTTGCGCTCAAAACCGGTGACCAGCTGTTTGAGGGTCATTTCAATCCCTGCGCGCAGGTCTTCTTGACTTTGCTCGGTCTGCGCTAAGGCGGCTTCAAGGCTGTCCTTAACTGGCACCATACTCTCTGCGAAAGACTCGATGCCGAACTTACGCGCCTTGGATACTTCATCCTGCGCGCGACGACGCACGTTTTCCATCTCGGCATGCGCACGCAGAACCTGGTCTTTATGTTCGGACACCAGAGCGAGCGCTGCCGCCAATTCGGCTTCAAGCTGCTCGATCGGATCTAGGGACTCAATGCCCTCAGTCTGAGCCGCCTCAGCGCCCGAGGACTGTTTGTCTTGGTGGACTGCGCCGGACTGAGCGTCCGCCGAACCGTTTTGAGACGTCATGGTCTTCTCCAGAAAAATGCATTATTACTAAGACACTTGGGGGCAAAATCCCAAATTTCAAGAGAAAACACAAAATATTTCGCCGGATGTCAGCGAATTTATTCGGCTCGGATCGGCCAGCCTTGAAGATGTTCCTCGGCCATATCAGCCAGCGCGCGAATCCAAGCCGGGTCATCATTTAAGGCAGGGATATAACGAAACTGCTTGCCGCCAGCATGCTTAAACGTATCGCCCACCTCAATCGAGATTTCCTCAAGCGTCTCTAGGCAATCCGCCAAAAAGCCCGGGCACACGACATCGATCGCGGTGATCCCCTCTTTTGCGAGACGCTCAACCGTAGGTTCTGTATAGGGCTCCAACCACTTGGCCGGCCCAAATCGGCTTTGAAATGTCACAAGATACTGGTCATCCGTCAACCCAAGGTGCAACGCGAGCGCGCGAGCCGTCTCATAAGAGTCTTTACAGTATGGATCGCCCTTGTTGACGCACTGTTGTGGCAAGCCATGAAAACTCATCACTAGCTTTTGTGGTCGGCCATGCTCGGCCCAAAAAGCCGCGATCTTGTCCCCCAAGGGCTGGATAAAAGAAGGGTGGGTATGGAAACGCTTGATAAACCGCATCGCGGGTTGGTCGCGCAGGCGGGCAGCTACCTGTGTGACGGCGTCCACCACGGTCGCGGTTGTGCTGGAGGCGTACTGCGGATAAAGCGGAACCACCAGGATGTTTTCACAACCGCGGTCACGCAAGGACATCATCGCACTCTTGATTGAAGGATTGCCATAGCGCATACCCGTCTCAACCTCGACCTCCAGACCACGTTCAGCAAAAATCTTGCGCAAACCCTCAGTCTGGCGCTGGGTATAGACCAGCAACGGAGAGCCCTCCTCCATCCAAATACTCTGATAGCGCGGCGCGAGCTTGCGTGGTCGCGCCAACAATATTGGTCCATTTAAAATGGGCCACCATAAAAGCTTAGGAATCTCGATGACTCGCGGATCGGATAAAAACTCACGCAAATAACGTTTAATCGCCGCAGGCGTAGGTGCATCAGGCGTCCCTAAGTTCACCAGCAGCACCCCGACTCGCGCTGTTGTAAAGGGCTTGGGCCAAGGCATGAAACGCGTGGCGGGTGCGCTTGCACGCTTGGGTTCGGGCCAAAATCGCATATTAAGAACGCTCAGAAGAGTTGTGGCTTAGCGCGCTGGAAAGCAAGCGCGCCGTTATGTCGACAATAGGAATCACGCGCTCATAGGCCATCCGCGTCGGACCGATGACACCCAGCGTCCCGATCACATGACCGTCAATGCTATAGGGGGCCGTAATCACAGACAAATCCTCGGTAGGCACCAGATCAGAGTCGCCGCCGATATAGATTTGCACGCCTTGTGCGCGACTGGATACCTCGAGCAGTTGCATGAGGTCAGTCTTTTTCTCAAACATCGAAAAAGTTTTGCGCAAACGGTCCATATCAGAAGCAAGCTCATTGACATCAAGCAGTCTGCGCTCACCGGAAATCACCATGGTTTCAACCTCATCAGCCGCTTCGGCGCCTGCCTCGACAGCGGCTTGCATCAATCGGGACGTATCTTCTTGGAGCCGTGCGAGGTCTTGTGCAAGCGTCTGTCTGACCTCCGCGAAAGACTTGCCCGCGAAATTATGATTGAAAAAATTAGCGGCCTCAATTAGCGCGGTACTGCTGTAATCTCGGGGGGTAAGCAAAATCCGGTTTTGCACATCACCATCCGGCGTCACGATAATGAGAAGAATACGCTTTTCCGAGAGTCGAATAAACTCAATTTGACGGAAAACCTGAGCGCGCTTAGGGGATAAAACGACCCCGGCAAACTGCGTCAAGCTCGACAACATCGAAGCCGCTGCATTGACTGCACGCGAAGGGTCTGAAGCCGACTGCAAATCCCGCACATTTGAGGTCGAGGCGAGTTCGAAGGGTTTGGCTGTCAACATCGTATCGACAAATAGGCGGTAGCCCTTAGGGGTCGGCACGCGTCCGGCTGACGTATGCGGGCTGTGAATCAACCCGAATTCTTCGAGATCCGCCATCACATTGCGTATCGTTGCAGGCGATAAATCGAATAGTTTAGAGAGCGTGCGAGATCCGACGGGTTGACCGTCGTCAATATACCGTTCGATTAATGCTTTCAGCAGGGAGCGCGCACGATCATCCATCATTACCCTATTTTACCTTCCTCACCTCTATAATCGAATAGTTTTTCGTCGATTGAGCTTTGCATGCATTTTCCCATCATCGCACTAGTGGGGCGTTACCAAGACTCGGGCTTACATGCTCCGCTGCGTGCGCTCGCCACCCAGTTGACCCAAGCAGGCAGGCAAGTCCTAATCGAAGCAGAAACGGCCCGTCACACCGGCGTCTCCGAATACCCGGCCGCCGACTTTTCCCAAATTGGCCAACGCGCGGATCTTGCAATCGTAATGGGTGGGGACGGCACGATGTTAGGGGCTGCTCGACATCTTGCCCCCTTCGCCGTTCCGGTCGTGGGCATCAATCACGGCCGCCTGGGTTTCATTACCGATATTCCTATGCACGATGCCAACGCAGCCCTGGCCGATCTATTACAGGGTCGCTTTGACACCGAGGAACGCATGCTTTTGAGCGCTACAGTCTGGCGTGGTCAATCTCAGATGTATGCTGCGACCGCACTGAATGATGTAGTCCTCAACCGCGCGGGTCGCGGAGGCATGATCGAAGTACGCGTCGAGGTAAACGATACCTTTATGTACACGCAGCGCGCGGATGGTCTGATCGTGGCCACGCCGACTGGCTCTACTGCTTATGCACTTTCAGCGGCAGGCCCCATTCTCCACCCATTAGTGAGTGCGATGCTCTTAGTACCCGTTGCCCCCCAAACACTCTCCAACCGTCCCATTGTCATCCCTGCCGATAGCGTGCTCAACTTGACGCTCAGCGCGATGAGCCGTGTCGAGCTTGGCGCGAGCGTGCACTTTGATATGCAAACCTGGTCCGACCTAACCGTGGGTGATCGTATTGTTGTACAGCGCGCACCGCATACGATCCGTTTCTTACACCCCACTGGTTACAGCTTTTTTTCCACTTTGCGCCGCAAACTCGACTGGAATCGACTGCCACAGTCCGGCAACGACGGGGAATAAAGAATGCTACGCGCGCTCCATATTCGCGATTTTGTGATCGTGACCGAGGCCGAAATAAATTTTGAGGCTGGATTTACGGTCTTTTCAGGCGAAACCGGTGCGGGAAAGTCTATTTTGATCGACGCACTGGCGCTCACGTTAGGCGAGCGCGCCGACTCGTCAGTTTTGCGCACTGGCGCGGCGCGCGCTGAAATTAGTGCCGTTTTTGACGTTCCGCCTGACCTGACCGGCTGGCTTGCAGAGCATGATCTGAGTGGTGAGGGCGAGTTGGTATTGCGCCGGGTGGTCGATGCCCAGGGTCGCAGCCGCGGCTACATCAACGGCTCAGCCGTCACGATTGCCCAGCTGCGCGAAGTTGGTGAGTATCTGGTGGATATTCATGGCCAACATGCACATCAAAGTCTGTTACGTGCTGAAAGCCAGCGGGACATGGTGGATGCGCATGGAGGACACCACGCTTTACGCCAGCAAGTCTCACTGGCCTGGAAGGCCTTGAGAAAAGTTGAGAGACAGCTCACACTTTCCGAACAAGATGCCACCGCATTAAATGCCGCAAGGGAAAAACTGGAATGGCAACTCGGCGAGCTGGATCGACTGTCGCTTGGAGAGACGGAGTGGGAAGAGGTATCCGCCGAGCAAACGCGTCTTGCAAATGCCCAATCGCTGCTTGACGGTGCTGCCCAGGCGCTCGGATGTCTGGATGAAAACGAGGATTCGGCCCACCATCAGATTGTGGCGGCGCTTCAGAAAATCGCTCAACTCCTGAGACATGATCCTGCGCTGCAAGCCGTACACGAATCGCTCGAGTCCGCACGCATCTCTGTTAGCGAGGCGGTTTCCGACCTCAATGCCTACCTGTCGCGTGTAGAACTTGATCCCGAAAGGCTGGCGATCGTCGATGAACGGATGCGCAATATTTTCGATCTGGCGCGCAAATTCAAAACAGAGCCAGAGCAACTTTTCACGCTTCATACGGGCTTGCGTCACGAACAAGAAGCCTTAAGCACGTCCGCGGATATTGAAACGCTTCGTGCGACGGCCGCCACACTTAAAACCGAATATCTTAGTCACGCCCACGCACTCACCACAGCACGCCGCAAGGCAGCTGCTGATCTGGGCAAGCAAGTATCCAAGGCGATGCAAACCTTGGCGATGGAGGGCGGACAGTTCAGCGTGTCGCTTGCTGAGGGCCCCGCTTCGGCGCAGGGTCAAGATGTCGTGGAGTTTTTAGTTGCTGGACATGCTGGGACCCCCCCAAAACCCTTGGCTAAAGTTGCCTCTGGCGGCGAACTGGCCCGTATTTCGCTTGCACTTTCCGTGATTGCGAGCCGGGCCGCGCGGGTACCGACCCTGATATTTGATGAAGTCGACAGCGGAATTGGAGGGGCCGTGGCGGAGGTCGTTGGTAATTTGCTGCGTGAGCTTGGTGAACGCCATCAGGTGCTTTGCGTCACGCACCTCCCCCAGGTCGCGGCTCGGGGTCAGCATCACTTTCAAGTCAGCAAGCAACAGTCAAAGGGCATCACCGAGTCGTCCATTGCAAAACTTGATGTGCCGGCACGCATCGAAGAGATCGCCCGAATGCTCGGCGGAATCAAAATCACCCCCACTACGCTCAAGCACGCCCAAGAACTGCTCGAGTCATAAAGGGTTTTTAGCAATCTCTGATTGTTTATTGACAGTTTTTACAGACACCATATAAGACCATGGCATGGCTTTCCAGCGTAAAGCTGTTGTCGCGTGCGATTTTGTGCTGACGTTTTTCGATCTCTTCGTCATTGAATTCGGTCACTGAACCACAGTGGGTACAGATTAAATGATCGTGGTGATCACCGTCATTGAGCTCAAAAATTGACTTACCACCGTCAAACTGACTGCGCGACAGAATGCCAGCCTGCTCGAACTGGGTCAGCACTCGGTAAACAGTTGCCAGACCAATATCGATATTTTCTGCAATAAGAAAACGATAGACATCCTCTGCACTCAAATGACGTTCATCTGACTTGCGAAAAATGTCCAAAATCTTTAGGCGCGGAAACGTCGCTTTTAAACCAACGTTTTTTAAATCACTTTGATCGTTTTCGAGATCCACGGATTATCCTGTAGGGTAAAGACTTCGTCACAGTAAAGCTTTATGATAACGTCTTTAGTCCTTTATCCCTCAGAGGTTCGCAGTGTTTATGCTTCGTCGATACACCTCTTCTTTGCGCACCGGCTTGACTGTTATTGCCTTGGTGCTCAATACGATTGTCCTTTATGGCTGTACAGGTAGCCAGTATGGCTTCCCATACAAAGCAGGCGTCCAACAAGGCAACTGGATCACGAAAGATCAGGTTGCGCTGCTTCGCCCTGGCATGACGCGTGAGCAAGTGCGCTTCGCCTTAGGCACCCCAATGCTGACCAGCGCGCTGCACGCCAACCGCTGGGACTACCCCTACTATTACCGCGCAGGCAACGGCAAGGTCGAAGAACGTGTCTTTACCGTATTGTTCGAAGGCGGACAGCTCGCCAGTTTTAAAGGCAGTGATCAGCCTAACTTGCAGCCCTTTCAAATCGCGCGCGACGAAGTTGGGATCTCCAAGCGCGAAGCCGCTCAGGACGCCTTATTTAAAGAACGCCAGGCCAATGATGCCGGCCTTGGCGCTCCGATTGAAATGGCACCCGGTCTGACGCTAGGACAGACGCTTGGCGATACGGCAATTTCTGATCCTGCCGCCTTGCCTGGCGCCCCTGACGACGCGCCAATGCCTCTGCAATAAACACTGTCAAATAAGAGCTCATGATGAGAATTGCAATTGC
>CAMAYM010000044.1 GCA_945862495.1 Bordetella parapertussis
AATTTGAACAATGAGTTGGGCGTGCCGTTGACATTGATGCGATTACGTCAGACCCATCAAGCTGCTGTGATTGAACTTGGGATGAATCATCCTGGTGAGATTGCGGTGTTGGCAGAGCTCGTCGAGCCAACCGTTGCACTGGTCAATAATGCGCAGCGTGAGCATCAGGAATTCATGGAAAGTGTTGAGGCGGTCGCCAGAGAAAATGCGGCTGTTTTTAACGCGTTACGACCTGCGGGTATTAAAGTATTTCCTGCCGACGACACGTTTTCCTCTCTTTGGAAAAATCTTGCTGCAGACCATGCTGCCCTGTGTTTTGGGATGACGCCTCAAGCGGACGTATGGCCAAGTGAAGTAGTAGCGGATGCGCTTGGATCAACCTTTACGCTTAATCTCCCAACTGCCACGTGCAATATTTCTCTGCCTGTTCCAGGCGTACACAACATTAAAAATGCGCTGGCCGCGGCAGCATGTTCGTATTCTGCGGGTGCACCGCTGCAGGCGATCATTAATGGACTCGGTGCGTTTCAGGCAGTGTCGGGGCGGATGCAAACGCATCGACTTTCTGGCAATCGCGTTTTGATTGATGACACTTACAACGCCAATCCCGACTCTGTCCGTGCTGCGATTGAAGTATTAGCCAGTTTGCCTGCCCCTCGTGCCTTGGTGCTTGGAGATATGGGTGAGGTGGGGGATCGCGGTCCTGAGATGCATCGCGAGGTTGGCGCATACGCGCGTGAACACGGCATTGAGTATTTATTGACGCTCGGTGACGCGACACAACAAAGTGCGCAAGCCTACGGTGCGCAAGCAATCGTTTGCGCTTCGGTCGAGCATGTGTGCGAGGCTTTGCACAATCTTTCAGTGGCGAGCGTACTGGTCAAGGGTTCGCGATTCATGCGCATGGAGCGCATCGTGAAAGAGTACCTAATAACAACAGGGATCAATCCCGAGGAAGTGGTGAAGCATGCTGTATGAACTGTTCGGCTGGATAGCAGACAATCACGTACGCAGCTTTGCGGTGTTTGAATACATCACGTTGCGCGCTGTTCTTGCGTGTGCCACATCGCTCTTGATTGGTCTTGTCGCGGGTCCTTTTGTCATTAGGCACTTGACTGCGCTCAAAATTGGACAGGCCGTGCGCAGCTACGGTCCACAGACACATTTGGTTAAAACCGGAACCCCCACAATGGGAGGGGCCTTAATCCTGATTTCAATCGGTGTGAGTACTTTGCTATGGGCTGACTGGACAAATCGCTTTGTCTGGGTGGTATTACTTGTGACCTTTGGATTTGGGTGGATCGGTTGGGTCGATGATTACAGAAAAGTCGTGCATCGCGACCCCGAAGGGATGCCTGCACGTCAAAAGTTTTTCTGGCAAGCGCTCATTGGCTTGGTCGCAGCGTTGTATTTGACGTTTGCGGTTTCAGCTCCAGCCACTGCGAATATCTGGCCGCTCATGCGAGATTGGGTCATGAGTGGTTTCACCATTGACCTGCCTACGCGCACAGATTTAATCGTGCCGTTTTTCAAGACGATTACATATCCTCTTGGCGTGTTTGGTTTTGTTGCGCTGAGTTGGTTTGTGATTGTCGGCACCAGTAATGCGGTCAATTTGACGGACGGACTGGATGGCTTGGCGATTATGCCAACAGTGATGGTGGGTTCCGCTCTGGGCGTTTTTGCCTATGTGGTGGGCAGGGTCGACTATTCAAAATATCTTTTGTTTCCCTACGTGCCCGGTGCAGGTGAGGTGATGGTGCTGTGCGCGGCCCTTGCAGGTGCGGGACTCGCTTTTCTCTGGTTTAACGCGCATCCGGCGCAAGTGTTTATGGGTGATGTGGGCGCACTTGCCTTGGGCGGAATGCTCGGAACGATTGCAATTATTGTTCGCCAAGAAATTGTGTTGTTCATTATGGGTGGAGTGTTTGTTGCGGAAACCCTCTCGGTCATGATTCAAGTGTTTTGGTTTAAGTACACCAAGCGAAAATATGGTGAAGGTCGGCGTGTGTTGCGCATGGCACCCCTACATCATCATTTTGAAGTCGGTGGCTGGAAAGAAACTCAGGTCGTCATTAGATTTTGGATCATCAGCATGATGCTGGTGTTGGTTGGTTTGTCTTCATTAAAGATTCGATGAGCGAAGCCGTTTTATCCTCTGGTTTTCCTTCGCGCGTCCTTATTTTGGGACTCGGGGAGACAGGCATTGCTGCCGCGCGTTGGTGCGCACGCAATGGTGCGCTGCTACGTGTTGCCGACACGCGCGCACAGCCTGCAGGATTAGAGGCGTTGAAGGCTGAGATTGATGCTTCTCGTGTTGAATGGCATCTGGGTTGTGACGTATTTTCTGAGTCCTTGCTCGACGGCGTTGAGCAGCTCGTCTTGAGTCCTGGTTTGTCGCCTGCTATGTCACCAGTACGTGAGTTGTTAGACGCTGCAAAAACACATCATATAGAAATTATTGGTGAGATTGAGCTGTTCGCCCGTGCACTCCAAAACTTAAATATTGCACAAAACTATAAGCCCAAAGTGCTTGGTATCACGGGTACAAACGGGAAAACAACCGTCACAGCACTAACGCGTCGGATGCTCGAGTCTGCAGGCTTGCGTGCGCAAGCCGCCGGAAATATCAGCCCCGCTGCATTGCACGCATTGATGGAGGCCTTGGATCAACACGCACTGCCAGATGTTTGGGTGCTTGAGTTGTCCAGCTTCCAGCTAGAGACCACGAGCAGTCTGTCGTTGACAGCCGCGACGGTGTTGAATCTGACGCAAGATCATCTTGACTGGCATGTCACGATGCAAAACTACAGCAATGCAAAAGCGCGAATTTTTACGATGACAGAGCAAGTGATTGTTAATCGTGATGATGCAAACGTACTGGCGCTTGTTGAGTCGCAACGCGCAATGCATGTCCGAAGCTTTGGTCGCGATGCGCCGATGTTGACGGGAGATCTTGGTATTGAAACCAGCCATGAGGTCATGTGGTTGTGTTCTTCAGAGGCCACAGAGTTTGAAGATGACCTTCCGAGTCCTGTGCGTCGCAAGAAAAATACACCAGCGCCGGAGAGGCAGTCTGGCCGCATGGTGCGTTTGATGCCAGTCGATGCGTTGGGTATCAAAGGTCTGCATAATGCGCTGAATACGCAGGCCGCTTTGATGCTCGGTCGTGCGTGTGGTGCGACCTGGGCACCTATGCTTCGCGCTGCGGGTGAGTATGCAGGCGAGCCGCATCGGATGGCGTTTGTGCGCAGCGTCCGTGACATTGCGTTCTTTAATGACAGCAAAGGGACAAATGTTGGTGCAACCGCGGCAGGTATTGAAGGCCTAGGCCGTCGAGTTGTGCTGATCGCAGGTGGTGTGGGAAAGGGGCAAGACTTTGAACCGCTTGTCCCTGTGATCAAGCGCCATGTCTCGGCAGTGATTTTGATTGGGCAAGATGCGACCCTGATGGCGCAAGTATTCGCGCCTTCTGAGGTAAAAACTATTTTTGCGAGCGACATGAAAGAGGCTGTTGCGCAGGCATTTCATTATGCACAAGAGGGTGATGCCATTGTGCTATCGCCTGCATGTGCAAGTTTTGACATGTTTCAAAACTATCCGCATCGTGGTCAGGTTTTTGTGAACGAAGTGACTGAGCTTGCGTTGGATCAGGGAGAGGTGGCATGAGCCTGTTCGCTGAGCTGACGGGAAGTGTGAATGCGGTATCGCCCGGTCGTACGACGATGCGTAATTACGACCTGCCTTTGGTGATCGCCACAAGCATCTTGGTGGGGCTGGGTATTTTGATGGTGTATTCGGCGGCGATCGCATTGGTGGATGGCCCACGGGCGGGTGGATATGGGCGTTATTCGTATGTAATGAGACAGTCTGCCTTTGCGGCGATTGGCGTTTTTCTAGCTGCAATGGTGCTGACTGTACCGATGACCGCTTGGCGCAAGATCACAATTGGCCTGTTTTGTTTTGCTGTCTTTTTGTTGGTGATCGTGCTGATTCCCGGGGTGGGTAGAAAAGTGAACAATGCGATGCGCTGGATTCCTATCGGCCCTGTGACGTTCCAGCCCTCTGAACTGATGAAGTTTGCCGTGATTCTGTTTACCGCGGATTACATCATAGGTAAAAAACAATATTTGCAGAGTATCTTGCGTGGATTTTTGCCGATCGCTGTCATTTTGGGTGTGGTGGCCTTTCTGCTGTTAAAGGAGCCTGATCTCGGCGCGCTGATTGTCATTGTGGCGATCTCCATGGGTATTTTGTTTTTAGGCGGCATCAATGCGCGGATCTTCTCCTTTTTAGCCGGAATGTTATTTATTGGATTCTCTGCGATTATCTGGATATCTCCCTGGCGACGTGAACGTTTGTTTGCCTATTTAAATCCTTGGGATCCTGATTATGCCCAGTCGACTGCCTACCAACTCACACACTCGCTGATGGCAGTTGGGCGTGGCGAGTGGACGGGTGTTGGACTAGGCGGCAGTGTTGAAAAACTACATTACTTACCTGAAGCGCATACCGACTTTATTGTTGCGGTCATTGGTGAGGAGCTTGGATTTGTGGGCATTATGCTCGTGCTCGTGTTGTTCGCAATTGTTATCCAGCGTTGTTTTGAAATCGGTCGACAAGCGATTGCCATGGAGCGTGTGTTCGGTGGTCTAGTCGCGCAAGGTGTCGGGATTTGGTTTGGCGTGCAGTCCTTCATCAACATCGGCGTCGTATTAGGCTTGCTCCCAACAAAGGGCCTCACGCTACCCATGGTGAGCTATGGCGGTTCTGGATTGTTAATGAATTTAATTGCGATCGCAGTTGTGTTGCGCGTGGATTTTGAAAACAGAAATCTCATGAGGGGTGTGCGCACATGACCGTGATATCCCCAACAATTTTGATTATGGCTGGCGGCACTGGCGGACACATCATGCCCGGGCTCGCGGTTGCGGATGTCTTGAGCGCCCGAGGATGGAAAGTCCGCTGGTTGGGCAATCCCGACAAAATGGAAGGACAGATTGTGCCGGCACGCGGTTATGCACTCGCACCGCTTCGCTTTGCTGGCCTACGCGGCCGAGGCTTGCGTGCAAAAATCTTAGCCCCGTTCCTGTTGATGCGGGCTTTATGGCAGGCCTGGGGGCATTTTTCAACCATCCGTCCAAACGTTGTGTTGGGAATGGGTGGTTATGTATCTTTTCCTGGCGGTGTTGTGAGCGCGTTGCGTTCCCGACCCTTAGTGCTTCATGAGCAGAATGCAATTGCGGGTATGGCCAATAAAGCCTTGTCGCAGATTTCTAAGCGCGTGTTGGCTGGGTTTCCGGGCGCACTTCCCGGTGCAGAGGTCGTGGGCAATCCCGTTCGCCAAGACGTTGTGGCGTTACCCGAGCCACAGCAGCGTTATGCAGAACGCTCTGGACCTTTGCGTGTGTTGGTGGTCGGCGGCAGTCTCGGTGCGACCGCCCTCAACACCATTGTTCCTGCAGCGCTTGCGCAAATGACAGTGGCGCAGCGGCCTGAGGTGCTGCATCAATCTGGCGCACAGCATCTTGAAGCGCTACGCGTGTCCTATCAGCAAGCGGCTGTGCGTGCGGAGTGCGTCGCATTTGTTGACAATATGGCGCAAGCGCTAGGTCAGGCCGATTTGCTGATTTGCAGAGCGGGCGCCATGACGGTGGCTGAGGTCGCGGCTGCGGGCGTTGCTGCATTGTTTGTGCCATATCCCCATGCGGTGGACGATCATCAAACCGCGAATGCAACGTTTTTGACACATGACGGGTCGGCATGGTTGATGCAACAAGACAGTTTAAGTGCGACCGAGTTAGCGTTATGGTTGTCTTTGCGTACACGCGAAGAACTGTCTGCGGTGGCACAACGTGCGCGCATGCATGCGAAACCCTTGGCGGCTGAGCGTATCGCGAATATCTGTGAAGAGTTAGTCGGAGTGGTGAAATGAAGCATCGAATTGAGCACATCCACTTCGTAGGTATCGGCGGCTCTGGTATGAGTGGTATCGCAGAGGTATTGCTCAATCTGGGCTATCGTATTTCCGGCTCTGATTTATCTCAGTCTGCGGTGACGCAGCGGTTGGCATCATTAGGTGCGACGATTTCGTTTGGTCATCAAGCAGATAACGTGAAGGGCGCCGATGCAATCGTGACCTCGACTGCCGTTGCGAATAACAACCCCGAAGTGATTGCGGCGCGTGAGGCGCGTATTCCCGTTGTCCCGCGTGCGGTCATGCTCGCAGAACTGATGCGTTTAAAGCGCGGTATTGCAGTGGCTGGCACGCATGGCAAAACGACCACAACCAGTTTGGTCGCGAGTGTGCTTGCAGCAGGTGGGTTAGATCCAACCTTCGTGATTGGCGGCCGACTGAACTCTGCAGGTGCAAATGCTGGACTGGGACAGGGCGACTTTATCGTCGTTGAAGCCGATGAGTCTGATGCTTCATTTTTAAATTTATTGCCTGTGATGGCGATCATCACAAATATTGATGCCGACCATATGGATACCTATGGTCATGATGTCGCAAAGCTCAAGAGCGCATTTGTCGAGTTCACGCAGCGATTGCCTTTTTACGGCAGCGCGATTGTCTGCTCTGACGATGCGAATGTGCGCGAAATTTTGCCGTTTGTCTCGCGCCCTGTCACAACCTATGGCGTCAATAAAGAGGCGAATGTACGTGCGACGCATTTACGGGCGATGGGCACTCGGATGCTGTTTGATGTTGAACGTCAAACGCGTCATGGCGCCTTGCCTAATATCTCTGTCGAGCTCAATCTGCCTGGTTTGCATAACGTTTTGAATGCACTCGCGGCTATTTCGGTCGCGACTGAGCTCGGTGTCGAGGATGCCGCAATCGTTCAGGCTTTAGCCAGTTTTGGCGGTGTAGGCAGAAGGTTCACGCAAGTGGGTGACTTTGCAGCCAAAAGTGGCGGAATGTTCAGTGTGATTGATGATTACGGTCATCATCCCGTTGAGATGGCGGCTACTTTGGCGGCCGCACGGGGTGCATGGCCTGAGAGACGAATTGTTCTGGCCTTTCAGCCTCACCGTTACACGCGCACAAGAGATTGTTTTGAGGACTTCGTCAAAGTCCTGAGTTCAGCCGATGCAGTGTTGTTGACAGAGGTCTATGCGGCCGGTGAGCCGGCTTTGGTCGCAGCAGACGGGCGTGCCTTAGCGCGTGGTGTCCGTGTGGCGGGCAAGGTCGAACCGGTTTTTGTCGAGGATGTTGCGGAAATGTCTGAGGCAATTCAAAGCTTCGCTCAGGCGGGTGATGTCGTAATTGTGATGGGGGCGGGCTCAATCAGCAAAGTCCCCGAGCAGCTTGGGAGTGCACGATGAGCAACCATGATTTTGGCAAAGTAGGCGTGTTGTACGGCGGTAAGTCTGCGGAGCGCGAGGTTTCGCTGATGTCCGGCTGCGGTGTTCATGCCGCCCTGTGTAGCCAAGGTGTTGACGCTCACCTGTTTGATACGGGCACACGAAGTCTGTCCGAACTTGCGCAGCAAGGATTTAATCGGGTGTTTATTGCACTGCATGGACGTTATGGCGAAGATGGCACGTTGCAAGGTGCATTGGAGCTGTTGGGCATCCCTTATACGGGAAGCGGTCCCATGGCATCGAGTTTGGCGATGGACAAAATCATGACTAAGCGCATCTGGCTGGAAGCCGGATTGCCGACGCCAGGCTACATTGAATTAACACAGGAAGGCGCAGTGCCTGCTGCCGCAGCAACGCTTGGTTTGCCTTTAATGATGAAGCCTCCTCACGAAGGATCGACTTTGGGCATTGTCAAAGTTAGTGAGTCCATAGCATTATTGGATGGTTTTCGCCATGCCTCGCGCTTTGACGAGGTCGTATTGGCTGAGCAATTTATTACAGGTAGAGAGTTGACGGTCGCGCTACTTGGTCGAGGCGCCAGTGCACGTGCCTTGCCACTGATTGAAATCGTGGCCCCAGACGGCAACTACGACTATCAAAACAAATATTTTTCAGACGATACGCAGTATCGTTGTCCTGCACCGATTGCACCTGCGCTCGCGCAACATATTGCCGAGCTCAGCGTTCAAGCCTATCGCGTGCTTGGTTGTGAGGGATGGGGACGGGCAGACGTGATTCTTGATGCGCAAGATCGTCCGTGGCTCATTGAGATGAATACCTCGCCCGGCATGACTGGACATTCGCTCGTGCCGATGGCGGCTAAGGCCGTTGGGATGGACTATCCCGAATTATGCATATACATTTTGAAAGAGGCGTGCTGCAAAGTCGGGCGCACCGGTCAGGTTCAAGGATAAGCGGAGATATTTGTGTGGAACGAAGCCCGTACGATCAACCGACTTGCCAATACCCTCGCGGTATTAGCGGTGCTGGCCATGTTGGCCGGGGGGATCTATTGGTTAATTCAGCGACCACTGTTCGATTTGCAAGCGATCGAAATCGAGCCTGTGCCGAACTCGGAGCTCCATTATGTGACACCCGCCAGCATTCAAAACGCTGTATCGGGAAATCTCACGGGCAATTTTTTTACGATCAATCTAGAAGAAGCGCAAAGGGTATTCGAAGAGGCTCCATGGGTGCGCTCAGCTTCTGTGCGCCGTATCTGGCCCAACGCCATCCGTGTCACGATCGAAGAGCAGCAGCCGCTCGCGCTTTGGAACGACAGCCAATTGATCAACACGTGGGGACAGGTATTTACTGCCAACCAGGGCGAAGTGGACGACGATGTGGCATTGCCACAATTCGATGGCCCCGAGGGCAAGGAAGGCTTGGTCGTCAATCGCTACGCCGAACTCGAACGTTGGTTCGCGCCTTTGGGTGTCACGGTACGCAAGTTGTCTCTGAGCGATCGGTTGGCTTGGCAGGTCACGCTATCGAACGGCATGACCTTGGCGCTTGGTCGCGACCCGGGCGCGGATGCGCCAGATCAGCAGGGCGGCATAACAGGAGCGCTTCCTTTTGCAGCAAGGATTCAACGTTTTGTTCAAGCTTTACCGCAAGCGACACAAAAAATTGGCGACCGAGCGCTGACTCACGCCGATTTGCGCTATCCCAATGGCTTTGCACTCACACTTGCAGCCTTACCCGAAAACCCTCAACCCAAAAAGAAACGATAACGCCATGACCCGTGACATCAAGGATCTGATCGTCGCCCTCGATATCGGTACCAGCAAAGTAGTTGCTGTCGTTGCCGAAGTACTGCCTGAGGGACGTTTTGAAGTGCTTGGCTTAGGCCAGCATGAGTCGCGAGGTATGCGCAAGGGGGTCGTGGTCAATATTGAGACAACGGTCAACTCTATTCAGCGCGCGCTTGAAGAGGCGGAGTTAATGGCGGACTGCAAAATTCGCGACGTCTATACAGGTATCGCAGGCAGCCATATCCGAAGTTTTAACTCTAGCGGCATGGTAGCAGTAAGAGAAAAGGAAGTAACGGCTACGGACGTCATCCGCGTGATTGAAACAGCAAAAGCCGTGAATATTCCTACAGATCAACAAGTTTTGCATGTGTTGACACAAGAGTTCATTGTGGATGGACAGGAAGATATTCGCGAGCCGATCGGGATGAGCGGCTTGAGACTAGAGGTCAAGGTGCACATCGTCACGGGTGCGGTGAGTGCAGCTCAAAATATTGTGAAGTGCGTGCGTCGCTGTGGGTTGGAAGTTCAAGATTTGATTTTGCAGCCTTTGGCCTCGAGCTTAGCGTGCTTAACGGCGGACGAAAAAGAACTTGGCGTCGTGTTGATCGATATCGGAGGTGGTACGACTGATGTGGCGATCTATACAGGTGGTGCGATCCGTCACACCGCGGTGTTGCCAATTGCAGGCGATCAAATTACGAGCGATATCGCTGCGATGTTGCGCACGCCCACGCCCGATGCGGAGGACATCAAGTTGCGCTTTGGTGTCGCCAAGCAAGTCCTTGCCAGCCCTGACGAGGTTGTTGAAGTGCCCGGCTTAGGGGATCGCGGTCCAAGACAAGTCAAGCGCCAAGCGCTCGGCGCAGTGATTGAGCCCCGCGTGGAAGAGCTGTTTGGTTTGGTGCAACAAGTCATCCGTGAGTCCGGATATGAAGATCTTTTATCTTCAGGCGTGGTGTTGACGGGTGGTACGTCAATGATGCCTGGGATGGTGGAGCTGGCCGAGGATGTCTTTTTGAAGCCAGTCCGCGTGGCGGTGCCCGATTACGACGGCAGTCTGGCAGACGTGATGCGCAACCCAAGGTTTTCCACGGTCATGGGCTTGCTGGGGGAAGCACGCATGCAGCGCTTGCGCGGTCGCAAGTTTACGCAGCAGTCAGGAAGTTTCAAGGCTATTTTGGCACGTATGAAGGAATGGTTTATGCATTGAATTGATGTCTTCGGACATCAAACAAGTCGACGCGCATTTTTGCAAAGCGGCTTGAGGTGGAGAGGTTTCAAGCCCGGTGCGGACACGGTCGGCACCGAGTTTGAAACGTTTTCTAACAGTAGTTTGGGGATTTAGAAACGTTTGAAGTTTAAGACTTGAGGGAGTCAATCATGATGTTTGAAATGTTAGATAACGCCAATAAGGGCACTGTCATTAAAGTGGTCGGTGTTGGTGGAGCGGGCGGCAATGCTGTTTCGCATATGATCCGTTCCGGTGTACAGGGCGTCGATTTCATTTGTTGCAACACTGATGCGCAAGCATTGGCTGCTACCAATGCGCCCGTTCAGATTCGTCTGGGCCGCACCGGCTTAGGCGCGGGTGCTAAGCCTGATCAAGGCCGCGCAGCCGCGGAATTGGCACGCGAAGAAATTCGTGCGGCACTCAATGGCGCCAATATGGTGTTTATTACTGCGGGGATGGGTGGCGGTACAGGTACCGGCGCAGGTCCAGTGGTCGCTGAGGTGGCGAAGGAGCTTGGTATTTTGACGGTGGGAGTCGTTACTAAGCCTTTCTCTTTTGAAGGCGCCAAGCGCATGAAGATGTCAGAAGATGGCATTGGTGAATTGTCAAAGTATGTGCATTCACTCATCGTTGTCCTGAACGAAAACTTGTATGAGTTAATGGACGAGGATGCGACGCAGTCAGATTGTTTCAAGGCTGCGGATGATGTGCTGCATAACGCTTGTGCAGGCATTGCCGAGATCATCAACGTCGAGGGTAACGTCAACGTTGACTTTGAGGACGTCAAGACCATTATGGGTGAGCAAGGCCAGGCGATGCTGGGTACAGCAATGGCTTCTGGTCCGGATCGCGCCAAGGTGGCTGCAGAGCAAGCGGTTGCTTGTCCGTTGCTTGAGGGTGTCAATTTGAACGGTGCACGTGGTGTGTTGGTCAACATCACCGCGAGCAGCTCGCTCAAGATGAAAGAGACACGCGCGATCATGGATCACATCAGTAGTTTTGCTTCTCCAGAAGCCACAGTGATTTTTGGTACCGCTTACGATGATTCAATGGGTGACAACTTGCGTGTGACCGTTGTGGCAACCGGTTTGGGTCGTGCACAACGTCCGGTTATTGTGTCTGAGCCAATGGAGATGCAGCGCACAGGTACTGACAATATGCCCGCTGGCAATAGTCAGGACATGGGTGTGCCGTCAGTACTGCGCAATCCACGCACTCAGGCGAGCGCACAAGTGCGTGCACTTGAAACGTCTGGAATGGAGCACTATGACATTCCGGCTTTCTTACGTCGACAGGCAGATTAAGCCGCCTAAGATACTTCAGCGTCTCGTTTCAGCAGGCAGTTTTTAGCTTGCAAGAAACATCGGCCGACTCCCTATACCGGGAACCTGTCATTAGGTTTCTGGTTTCGCACTCGGACTTTCCCCGGTCCGGGTGTGTTGTCGTCTGTCATTAACGCTGCAAGCATCAGTAAAAACGGTACAATAGTGCTAGTTTTCAAGGAAGTAGCGCAGAAATATGTTTCGCCAACGTACGCTTAAAAATCTCGTCAAAACAACCGGTGTCGGCTTACATTCTGGCCGCCGTGTGGAGTTGACCCTTCGCCCAGCTGCACCCGACACAGGGATCGTCTTCCATCGGATTGATTTGTCCGAGGTCGTCGACATCCCCGCTCAAGCAGCGATGGTGAGAGACACGCGTATGGCCTCGGTGCTCGGAGAGGGCGCTGGTCGAGTGTCGACGGTTGAGCATTTGATGTCTGCGCTAGCGGGTCTCGGTATCGACAATCTCCACATCGACTTGACGGCAGAAGAAGTACCGATCATGGACGGCAGCGCGGCGACGTTTATTTATTTGTTGCGCTCGGCCGGGATCGAGGAGCAAAACGTTCCCAAGAAATTTTTACGCGTACTCAAGACTGTCGAAGTGCGTGAGGGCGAGGGCGATCAGACCAAATGGGCCAGGTTGGAGCCCTATGACGGGTTCGCGTTGGCATTTTCAATTGATTTTCGTCATCCTGCGATCAACTCGACGTCTAATTTCGCAGAAATTGATTTTTCAACACAGTCTTACGTCAAAGAAATCGCACGTGCGCGCACGTTCGGCTTTGTCAACGAGGTCGAGGCCTTGCGTTCAATGGGGTTGGCGCGAGGCGGCAGTCTCGATAACGCGATTGTGATGGATGAGTACCGCGTATTGAACACAGACGGTTTGCGTTATGACGACGAGTTCGTCAAACACAAGATTTTAGATGCGGTGGGCGATTTGTATTTGATCGGTAAACCACTGGTGGCACGCTATGTGGCATGCAAATCAGGCCATGCGATCAATAATCAACTCGCTTTGAGTCTGCTTGCGCAAAAAGATGCGTGGGAAATCGTGACATATGCGTCTCAGGCGGAGGCGCCTGCTGCGTTTCAGCAAGAGTGGAAGATCGCCTAGGGCTTGCTGTTGCTCGGGGGAGCGTTGCTTTGTCCCGTGCTTTGATGATGCTTAAGCAGTTTCTCCACAGCATCTGCTAGAGGGCCAGGGCGCAGGGCGGTACGCAAGTCCTCAAAAGCTTTGAGATCCGTTTCATCAAGCGTGCGGGCCTCTCTAGGTGATTTCACAATTTCGGGTAATCCGAGCCCCCCTTGCACTTTTAATTTAATTTCAGCAATGTTCCAGCCAGCTTTTTGCATGTGAGCAGTCACTCTGGGGGCTAATTGACGGAACTTTGCAGCAAAAGCAGCACTCGAAACCATAAGTGTTAAAACTTGGTTGTCGAGTTTGATGACTTCAAACGCACTGCGCATATTGGCGGGCAACACACTCACCACTGCGCTGCGCATATTGAGATGCATTTGAGCAGTCGCCAGTACGTTGGCTGATTGCGAGTCGTGACCCAGCCACCCAATTAAGTGGGTGCTGCCAGATTGCCCGGATGAGCGCGATCGGCGAATTGGGGGAGCGACCATAAGGAAAGGATTGTTAGATGAAGATAATGATTATGCCTTCGCGGCAGGGGCAGTATGCACCCATCTCGATCAGTGTAAGCCGTCTGATCCTGATTGGTGGCCTTTTATTGGTCGCAGCAGTGATTGCGGGTGCGGCATTGCAACGCTTGGCCTGGGGCACTCGGCTTGAGACCTTACCCGCGCAACCGCTAAAACCTATTGCGTCTTCCTCGTCGATTTCTGATGCGCAAGCGATGCGTGCGCTCGCGACTAAAGTCGGCGAGCTTCAGGCTTCGGTCGCCCGACTAGATGGTTTGGGGCAACGCGTGGCAAAGGTGGCGGGTCTGCCGAACCAAGATGTCACGATTGTTCCCGAATCCCCTGAAGCAACCGTTGTCCTAGATGATCTCTGGGTACCTGCTTCTGAGTCGCGTGCAGTCCCGTTCGAGCAGCTTGAAGGGGAGCTCAACTGGTTGCAAAAAAGTTTATCTAGGCAAGGTGATTATTTATCGATGCTGGACTTGGCGGTCACCCAGCAGGCCGCAAGTGTGGCGCGTTTGCCGACCGCTATGCCGATTGAATCTTATCCATACCTGAGCTCATCCTACGGGTGGCGCCGCAATCCCTTTAACGGACAGATGAGCATGCATGAAGGGCTGGATTTTAGCGCGCCCTACGACACGCCTATACGTTCGGCTGCTGGTGGCGTCGTGCGGACGGTGACTGTTCATCGCGGCTATGGCAATATGGTAGAGATTGATCACGGCGAGGGCTTGATGACGCGCTACGCCCACGCCAAGGTCATTTTGGTCAAGGAGGGGGAGGTCGTTACGCGTGGCCAGTTGATTGCGCGCGTCGGATCTTCGGGGCTTTCTACGGGACCTCACCTGCATTTTGAGGTGAGAAAAGATGACAGACCCCTTGATCCGCGCGCATTTTTAGCCGGACAGCCGATCGCAAATCCCGTCGCAACTTCGCGACCCGTGACAGGGTCATCCTCGATTACATGGCAGCCACGCGTGCGTTAAACTCGAAGTCCTATTAGGCATAAATTGCCCTAACTTTTTCTTAGTCAGACCCGTACCCCGCGGTGCGGGTCTGAACAGGTCCTAATCGCATGTTTTCATTGCTAAAAAAAATCTTCGGTAGCAGTAACGATCGCACACTCAAGCAATTGAGAAAACAAATCGAGCAAATTAATACGCTCGAACCTCAGATGCAGGCCTTGTCTGATGAGGCTTTGCGTGCAAAAACAGATAGTTTTCGAGAGCGCATCAAGTCAGGCACTTCGCTTGATGCCTTGCTGCCTGAAGCCTTTGCCGTTGTGCGCGAGGCAAGTGTGCGCGTGTTTGGCATGCGTCATTTTGATGTGCAG
This sequence comes from Bordetella parapertussis, assembly GCA_945862495.1. Taxonomy (GTDB): domain Bacteria; phylum Pseudomonadota; class Gammaproteobacteria; order Burkholderiales; family Burkholderiaceae_B; genus Zwartia; species Zwartia parapertussis_G. The sequence goes on from CAMAYM010000044.1 coordinate 14,665, forward strand.
TTGATTGGTGGCATGGTCTTGCACAGCGGAAAAATTGCTGAGATGCGCACGGGTGAAGGCAAAACTCTGATGGCAACCTTGCCCGTCTATCTCAACGCGCTGACCGAACGCGGTGTGCATGTGGTGACGGTGAACGACTACCTCGCGCGACGCGATGCCGGTTGGATGGGGCGACTCTACAATTTTCTTGGTTTGTCGGTGGGCGTAGTCGTTCCTCAACAAAGCAACGAAGAAAAAATTGCTGCGTATCGTGCGGACATTACGTATGGCACAAATAATGAGTTCGGCTTTGATTATTTACGTGACAATATGGAGCAGCGCGCTGAAGACCGTCGCCAGCGGACCTTGGTGTTCGCGATTGTGGACGAGGTGGACTCCATTTTGATTGATGAGGCCAGGACGCCTTTGATCATTTCCGGGCAGGCCGAAGACCATACGGAAATGTATGTGCGTGTCAACGTGGTGCCAGCGATGTTGCAGCGTATGGCGACTGAGCCCAAGCCACAAGAGCCAGAACCAGAGGGTCACTTTTGGGTCGATGAAAAAAATCATCAAGTCTATCTGTCTGAATCAGGACATGAGCGTGCGGAGGAAATTCTGACTGAGTTAGGGCTGTTGCCTGTTGGTCAGTCTTTATACGAAGCGCGAAACATCACCTTGATGCATCATCTCATGGCGGCGTTGCGTGCGCACAATCTTTTCCATCGCGATCAGCATTATGTGGTGCAAGAAGGCGAGGTGGTGATCGTTGACGAGTTTACCGGGCGCTTGATGTCGGGACGCCGTTGGTCGGATGGTTTGCATCAGGCTGTCGAAGCAAAAGAAGGCGCTCAGATTCAAAACGAAAATCAGACCATGGCGTCGATTACGTTTCAGAATTATTTCCGTATGTACGAAAAGCTTGGCGGCATGACAGGAACGGCCGATACCGAAGCGTATGAGTTTCAAGAAATTTACGGGCTAGAGACCGTCATTGTTCCGACCAATCGTCCTATGGTTCGTGCCGATCAAAACGATCAAATCTTTAAATCCGCACCCGAAAAGTTTAACGCCATCATCGCTGATATCCGTGATTGTCAGGAACGCGGGCAGCCGGTCTTGGTTGGAACGACGAGTATTGAAAACTCAGAGCTTCTTTCTAGCCTATTAAACAAGGCTGGTTTAAAGCATGAAGTGCTCAACGCGAAACAGCATGCCCGCGAGGCAGAAATTGTGGCTCAGGCGGGCAAGCCCGGCAACATCACGATCGCGACCAATATGGCCGGCCGTGGCACGGACATTGTGCTGGGTGGCAGTATTGAGAAACTGATTGAACACGTCCGTGAAAACGAAGCGTTGAGTGAGGCCGACAAAGCGGCTCAGATCGAGTCGATCCGCACACAATGGTTGCCGGTCAACGAGCAAGTTAAAGCAGCCGGTGGATTACGTATCATCGGCACAGAGCGCCATGAGTCACGGCGGATCGATAATCAGTTGCGTGGTCGTGCGGGTCGCCAAGGTGACCCAGGTTCATCACGTTTCTATCTTTCACTCGAAGACCCGTTGATGAGAATTTTTGCGGGCGATCGCGTGCGGGCCATCATGGACCGTCTCAAATTGCCTGAAGGCGAACCCATCGAGGCGGGCATGGTGTCGCGTTCGATCGAAACTGCACAGCGCAAGGTTGAGGGCCGTAACTTTGATGTACGCAAGCAATTGCTTGAGTATGACGATGTGGCCAATGATCAACGCAAAGTACTGTACGCACAACGCAATGAAGTTCTTGAGGCGAAGTCCATTTCTGAAACCATCGACAACTTGCGTAATGGAACCTTTACGGACTTGGTCGCGAGTCATGTTCCCGAAGGTTCTGTCGAAGAACAGTGGGATATCGATGCGCTGCAAATGGCGCTCGAAGCCGACTGGCACATCAATGTGCCCCTGACGGACTTTATTCGCGAATCCAAGAGCGTTTCCGAAGAAGACATTCTCGAGAAAGTACTTGAGGCGGCGCAGGCATCTTATGCGCTTAAAGTCACGACCGTCGGCGCTGAGTCTTGGGCAGGCTTTGAACGCTCGATTATGTTGCAAGTTATTGATACGCAATGGCGTGAACATTTGTCTGCGTTGGATCACTTGCGACAGGGCATTCATTTGCGTGGTTACGCACAAAAGAACCCAAAGCAAGAGTACAAGCGTGAGGCGTTTGAGTTGTTTTCCAGCATGCTGGATCGCGTACGTGACGATGTCGTGCGTATACTCATGACCGTTCGTATTCAGACGCAAGAAGAGATTGAGCAGGCGGAGCAGGAGGCGGCACGCGCAGTCCAAATGCAAAACGTGCAGTATCAGCACACGGATTATGACGCGGCGCCTGCTGACGATAGTCAGACTACGACCCAGCCCACCAGTCGCGCGATGGCTGAAAACCATCCGGGCACGTTGCGAAATACGGTGCCCAAGGTCGGGCGTAATGATCCGTGCCCATGCGGGAGCGGAAAAAAGTACAAGCACTGCCATGGTCAGTTGACCTGATATCGACACAATTATTGACAGCTAGGGTGAGTCTCCATGCAACACGATCTGACGCGTAACACCTTAGCGGCCATCTTAGTGGTGGGTCTAGTTGTATTGTGTTTATGGGTGCTGAAGCCTTTCTTAGCCGCAACCGTTTGGGCCACGATGATTGTGGTGGCGACGTGGCCTTGGCTCAAGGCGCTAGACCATCTGTTTGGCAACCGTCGCACACCTGCGGTGCTAGTGATGACGTTGGGGATGTTGTTGCTGTTAGTGATGCCGCTTTGGTGGGCAATCAGCACTATTGCAGAGCGCTCTGACGACCTCATGACTTTCGGGCAGGACTTGGCGAGCAAAGGGGTACCCCCACCGCCAGAGTGGGTCACGCATATTCCTTTTGTGGGCGACAAAGTTTCGGCATTTTGGCAAAATCTGAGTGCTGGCGGTTTCAATAGTTTTGTTGAATATCTCAGCCCTTATGCTAGCGAGACTGGCAAATGGTTGCTATCCCAGTTTGGTGGCCTAGGTGGAATGCTGTTGCAGTTTTTTCTCGTGGTGGTGATTGCGGCGATTTTTTATAGCTCTGGTGAGAAAGCCGCTCAGATGGTGCGCCGTATTGGGCGGCGCTTGGCAGGTGACCGGGGCGAGGGCTCGATTATCCTTGCGGGTCAGGCCATTCGTGCCGTAGCGCTTGGCGTGGGGGTCACGGCTATATTGCAGACCGGTCTCGGCGGTTTGGGCTTGGTGATTGCAGGGGTTCCTTTTGCTGCAGTCTTGTCCGCACTGATGCTGATGCTATGTATTGCTCAGGCAGGTCCTGGCTTTGTCTTGTTTCCTGCGGTTGCGTGGATGTACTGGCAAGGAGATCATGGCTGGGCTATTTTCCTGCTTGTATGGAGCATTGTGGTTTCCACTATGGACAATGTTGTGCGTCCGATGCTCATTCGCCGTGGCGCTGATTTACCCATGCTATTGATTTTTGTGGGCGTAATCGGCGGCTTACTCAGTTTTGGTTTGATTGGTATTTTTGTTGGCCCCGTCGCGCTTGCAGTGACCTATACGCTTGCGCAGGCGTGGATATCGGAAACAATCCCTGTGACTGAAGCCGCTCCGCACAAAGACTAAGCTGCATAGTCCAACGGCAGCGCCGTCGTGCACTTAATCGTTTCCATCGCAAAGGCTGAGCTGACATCCAATAGCTCAACCGAGCGGATTAATCGTTTGTAAACGCTGTCATAGCGATCAATGTCTGGCACAACGATTTTTAGTAAATAGTCTGCATCACCGCTCAAACGATAAATTTCAACAATCTCCGGGATGCTGGTTGCGCCGTCGACAAAGCGCTTCATCCATTCTTCGCTGTGTTGACTGGTTCGGATCGTGACAAAGGTTGTCAGGCCAAGGTTCAGTTTTCGCGCATCGCACAGCACGACATGTTTTTTAATAATGCCCTCTTCTTGCAGTTTTTGTAGGCGTCTCCAGCATGGCGTGGGGGTCAAATTGACCGCGCTTGCGAGTTCTGCGAGAGAAATGCTGGCATCATCTTGCATCAGCCTTAGGATTTCACGGTCTTTCTTATCAATTTGCATGATTTTTCTAATTTACTTATAAATAATAGAAATTATTGCTTGTTTGTAATATTTTGTGAGATAAATAGCAAATAATTTCTCACGTAGAGACCATATGATGAGTGATCATTTTATTAAATTGATCATCCATGCAAAACTCACCCCATCTTCAGGCCGTGCCCGTCGCAAGTTCACCTGCTCAGGTAGAGGCATCCGAGTCCTTGCTGGATCGTCATGTGGAGGGGCTCTCTGATTCAATTGCGCAGGCATGCTTGGGCGAGGCTGACCTAGTTCCCTACCGTGTCCGTCAGGCGCTCAATCATTCTCTGGACACTAAAACGACTGACTGCTTGGTCGAGCAAGTGCTCGCGTTGCCGCATTCCAATCAGACTTATACGCGGCACGTATTGCATGCTGACCCTGCGGGTATGTTTACCGTTGTCGCCTTGAGATGGGATGTCAATCAGGCGAGTCCTGTACATGCGCATTACACCTGGTGCGCGTATAAGGTGTTACGTGGCGAACTGACGGAGAGTCACTTTGAGTGGGATCGCTCCGTCGAGCAGGCGTATTTATTTAACCGAGTTGCGCGGCCTGCAGGGCAAAGTGTGTGCGGCCACGGGGGTATGGATTTTATTCATCGCTTAGGCAATGAAAAAGAGCAGATTGCGGTGTCTATTCATGTCTACGGCATTGACTCTGCAAGGATTAGTAGTCATGTGAATCGTAAACTGGCCGTCAAGCTTGAGGTTGAAGCGTGAGGTTTACGTTCGAGGTCAACGCGTCAGAGTAAAAATATTGTCGCGAGGCCGAGAAAAATAAAGAAACCGAGTGAGTCGGTTGCAAAAGTCAGCAGCACGGATGAACCCATGGCGGGATCTTTACCAAAGCGATTACGCACAATCGGTACCAGTACACCAATCATCGCGCCGATGAGCATGTTGCAAATCATGGCAGCCATCATCACCAAAGCAATTGCAATCGAGCCAGAAATCACCCAAGCAAACACGGCTGCGATCGCACTACCGACCACACCCACCAGAAAAGTCACAAGCAGCTCGCGTCTAAACAGTTGCCAGACGTTTTTATCTGTAATGCGACCTACCGCGAGCGCACGAATAATGAGCGTCATGGTTTGATTGCCAGAGTTGCCGCCAATGCCGGCCACGATCGACATCAGAAATGCCAGTACGACAATGGTGCTGACGGTATCTTCGAAACGTGAGGCCACAAAAGATGCGGTCGCCGCAGTGCAAAGGTTGAGGAGTAGCCAAGGCGCGCGATTGTGTATGCCGCGCACGACGGGCGCGAAGATGTCCTCGTCTTGCATACCTGCGCGAGACAAGGCCTGTTCGTTAGAGTCTTCGCGGATCACATCCACGACTTCGGCAATCGTCACGCGTCCAATCAGTCGACCGAGCTCATCGACGACGGGCGCAGAG